>NZ_JAYEEQ010000012.1:0-116041 GCF_034651555.1 Aurantibrevibacter litoralis
ATTTTAATGAAAAAATTAACCGCTTAATTAATAATCGAAATTTAAAAGATCACTCTTGTTTTATAGGGGTCAAAACAAAAGGCTACGAAGTTGAAATAATTGACCAATCTGAAAATGAATTAATTAAAGAGTTACTCGAAGCAGAGAATGATTTAATTAATTTAAATTTAGAATTAAAAACCTTTATGTCGTTTGACAAAAATTTAGACATTAAATTATTAATTTATTAAAAACACTATTGCCAACAATGGCTATAAGTAATTGCTTGTTCTCGCCTACTTCTGAAAATCCTCGCGGATTTTCAGTTTGGTGTGTACTTGCTAAATTAGTAACTTTAATACGCAACTACTCATAGCCGAGACCGTTGCCCACAAGTTAACCAAACCCGAACGCAAGTTATTTGACATCATAATTATCGGCTGATTAAGAATAAAAACCAATCAAAAAAGGGAAGCCTACAAGTCAATAATTGCTTTTTTAGCATCTTCAATGCCTCTCCATTCTACACTGGTTAGATAATGACAAACAAAATCTGAAGTTAATATAGTATTTAAATTGTCTATTTCACCTTCATTCCAAACCTTATGATATTCCAAAACAACTTCTTTGTTTTTCTCTAAAATCGAATTCTTATCAGTTAATTGGCAACCATAGAATAGTAATATTGTAGTTAGAAATAATGAAAATGCTTTATTCATTTGTCTCTAATTTGAAAGGTTATTCTTTTTTATACTTCTGACTAACGTGGCAATCTTTGCTAATGTCATGAATATGAAGCGCCAACGTTAGCTGCTTACTGCGCCAACCGATCCCTTTCTTTGTTGTCAATACGCCTTTGGTTGTCTTGCAATCTAAAGTTGCCAAAATTATAGGTAAAACCAAAGCGGACAAACCTTGTTTCCGGCTGCGAAAAATAGGCATTGTCCTGATTAAGATATCGGGCGGTTTGCCGGGAAACGGCCTTTTTCAACAAATCTTCTGCCGCTACCGAAATTACAGCCCGTTTATTCCACAGCGATTTGCGTAACCCCAGTGTAAGGTCTGTAGACGAACCCAATACATAGTTCCCTTGTAAAAATCGAGAGAAATAGGTAAATGCTACCTCGCCGGTAAAGGTGCCGTCTTTGGAAAGGGTGAGGTAGTTATTTAGGGAAACATAATATCCCTCCACCTTATTGGTGTAGGGCTGGTTGCCGCTTTCTTCGGCCAAAAACGTTTCATCTTCGGCAAACAAAGACATATAACTGTACAAATACCAAAAATTAGTAAGCGATTTACTGTAGGTAAAGTCCAAACCGTAAGAAGTGCTCTCTAACACATTTTGTCGAATTTGGCGCAGTGTAAGGTTTTGATTGTCCTGAAAACTGAGGTCGCTAATATAATTGCCATTGTCTCTGTAGTAGATATCAAAAAAATAAGTGCCTTTAAGGCTATAATTAAGGTTGAAATTATGACTAAACGTGGGCTGCAAGGTAGGATTCCCCACAAAAAAATCGTTTTCATTTACAAAATAGCGAAAAGGGTTTAGGTCCTGATACTTGGGCCGCTGTAATCTGCGGCTATAATCAAAAGAAAAGCTATGAATGTCCGATGGGCTATGCAAGAGATAAATTGTGGGGAAAAGTTTAAAGAAATTCTGAATATTTTCGGTGTCTAGGGTAAGCGATTTTCCTTCCACGTCCGTATATTCACCGCGTACACCACCTTTAATTGACCATTTTTCCCAATCTTTGGACATACTGATATACCCGGCCCACACATTTTCATTGTAAATAAAGTCATCTGAAAATTCCGGATTAAAAACCTGATTACCACCCTGAACATTAAAAAAATCGATGCCGCTTCTGGAACGAATCGAAGAAAATTTAGCTCCGGTTTCCCAAGTAGCACCCTCCAAAGGAGTAACGTAATCCAGTTGTCCCGTAGCTATATCTACATTTTGTCTGGCATTCGTAAAAAACGAAAAATTTCGTATAAAATCACCGGAAGGGTTAAAATAATCTGATGAAACGCGTTGCTTCTGATCTTCAGTAAACGCTGTATAATGGGCATTTATGGTAAGCATACTGACTTCTCGTTTAGGAAGGTATTTATAAGATAGATCCACAGCAATATTGGTGTTATCGTTATCCAATCTGCTATTGGTAGTCAGTGTAGAATCGAGTAGATTTTGTCCATTTCTTATTTCGGTTTGTAGGTTGTTTTGAAACGATTTATCGGGCGAAAAAACCAAATTAGAGGTTACATTAAGGCTATTTCTATCATTAAAAGCATAATCTAAAATAACATTTGCATTTTGAGCTGCCGATCGGGTTAGCTTGTTAAAATCGGTTGTCCATCTCGAAAAAATGGTATTGCTTTCATCTATAAAATTGATGGGGTATTCGTCTTCTTTAAATTCTTTTTTTGGACTTATGGTATAATTGGCAAACACATTTAGCTTATCCGATTTAAAGTAGTGACTGGTTCCTAGCGCATACTTTGGAAAAATAGCCTGTGTAAAAGTACCGGTAACACCACCTTTATAGCCGGCAGCCACATTTCTGGTGGTAATGATATTGAGAATAGGACCGCCCTCGGCTTCATATCGGGCAGGAGGATTAGGTATTACTTCAACAGACTTTATGGCACTACCCGATAATCCTTCGAGCAAATCTTTAACCTCCGACGAAGATAATTGCACTTTTCGGTCATTAAGGTAAATGGTGGCGTTCTGATTGCGTATGAGAAACTCATCTTGCATGGAAATTACCCCCGGTGTATTCTTTAAAATTTGCCATGAACTGCCTTCGGAAACCACTGTATTTTCTACATTAAATACAATTCTATCGGCTTTTCGTTCCATGGTTGGTTGTTTGGCGGTTACCACAACCTCATCTAACATTTCTGCCTCAATAGTGATAATTAGAGTGCCTACATGGGTGTCTTTAGAAATATCTAAGGGAATGCGTGGAGAGAATTTACCCATATAACTTGCCTGCATAAAATAGAGATCGGACACTACATTCTCTATCTGAAAAAATCCATTTTCATCTGTAGAAACTCCTTTAATCATAGTAGTATCCGCAATCCGAAGCAGGTACACATTAGCAAATGGAATAGGTTCATTGGTTTGGTCCTTGACCCATCCGGACAACGTAAATTCTTGCCCTATGAGCACCATAGGCATCAAAAAAAAACATAGCCCTAACGGTATTAGATACTTCACTTCGGTTTGGGGTTATCCTTCAAATCTAACTAAAAAAAATGAGGTGTTTTTAATACTGATGCTATAATCTAATTCTGTTACCTACTGTAAGAGGCATTATAATCGTTTTCTTTCCTCTAAATTTTTTGATTTATAATTGTCTTTAATTCGAGTATTTCCAAATTTGTAACGAAGCCCAAAGGTAAATAATCGATTCTCGGGACGGTATAAGGTACTGTTATCTTGATTTAAAAATTGGCGGGTATTCAGTAGATTTCCTTGGTTAAAGATATCTTGAAGCCCCATGGAGATTACAAAATTATTATTCCAGAACGATTTTCGAAAGGTGATGCCTAATTCGCTATAGCTGTCCTGCACAGAATTTCCGATGGCTAAGGGTGAAAAATACGTAAATCCCACATCGGCCATAAGACTTTTGTTTGATAAAAAAGTAAAGCTGTTATACGTTTGTAAAAACCAAGTAAACTGTTGGTTATCAACAAAAAGTCCGGAATCGGCATCCTGAAATTTAAACCGGTTTTGATAAAAACTGGTCAACATATACACATCCCAAAATGGAGTTAGCATTCTGTTCACTACCGCATCTACACCATACGAAATTTGATGTTCCATATTTAAATTAATGAAACGCAATATGCGCGAATCGTTGTCTTGAAACATAAGAGGCGTAAAAGGATCTTGTTCATTTCTATAAAAGAATTCTAGCGTATATTTTTTATCATAGGTATAGCCTAAAGCCACATAATTTCGAGTGGCAGGCAACAGTTCCGGATTGCCCTCTACCACCACATTGTTGCTTTGAAACAATTGAAAAGGATTGATGCTATTATAACGCGGCCGTGTAATTCTACGGTAATAATACAGATTAAGATCGTGCTTGTCTGCCATGGTATACAATGCCGAAAAGTTTGGAAAAACCTCAAAATAATCAATCTCATTGGCCGTGGCTGCGATATCTAAATTACCCGTAGCTTCGGTATATTCGGCACGTAACCCCAAGGTAAGGCTTAATTTTTCCCACTTTCCCTTGGCTCCTATATACGCGGCGTAGATCGTTTCATCATAATCAAATGTGCCTGCTTCGGTAGGATTAATTCCGGGCTGGTTTCTATCAAAACCTTCTTGGGTAATGGTGCTGGTAGAGGTAATGCCTGTATACCGAAGACCGGATTCAAACGTAGTCTTCTCACCCCAAGGGGTAACATAATCGGCTTGAACACTAAACAAATTAATGATTTGATTGGATGTAGTACTAAAGTCATTGTTTCCGACACTGTTGCCATCGACATCAAAAAAATCGGTATCCAAATTTTGATCCAATTCGTAGTCGTAATAGGTATAATGCCCCCCAACAGTTATAGACGCTCCTTCTTTTTTTAATTGATGTATAAAATCCATATAAAAGGAAAGGTTTGCAAAAGGCGCATCGGCATTAATTTGGGTGGTAAAAAAGGAGTCCGGATTGCCCAATGCGTCCACAATATCGGTTCTAGTGTTGTAATTTCTGCTCCGCCAAGGATTGATGGCATTTATGGAAGAAAGACTTATACTGCTCTTTTCATTAAGTTCCCAATCAAAAAAAGCACTGAGATTGTGAATAATTTGCCGTTCAATATTGGTTTGATTGGCCGTCCAGATGGCGGCTTCCGTATCAAAAAATTGGGTAATATCGGTATACTTGGTGAGGTCTTTTTTGCTGCCAAGGCTGTAATTTATAGAAAAATCGGTCTTTGCGCTTTTAAAATACTGATCGGTACCTAGCGTATGTTTAGCAAACACGCCTTGGGTATAGCGGTTATATACCGCCCCATTGTAACCGGCAAGCAATCCTTTTTTCATTTTAATATTGATGATCATGCCCCCTTCGGCACTAAATTTGGCGGGCGGACTGGTAATGACTTCTATCGCTTCAATGCTTCCTGCTGAAGTGCCGGACAATAGGTTGATGATATCTTCCTTGGGAAGGTTTACTCTTCGCTCGTTTATCATCACCTGTATATCGCTATTGCCCTTTATGGTGAGCTCATTATTAGCGATGACCACACCCGGTGTGCGTTTTAAGGCATCCCACATATTCGATTCCGAGATTGGCGTATTCTCTATATGAAACACCAAACGATCTGCCTTTCGCTCTAGCGTAGGGTTTTTGAACGTTACAACGGCTTCATTGAGCGCAAAAGTCGTCTCAGAAATTTGTAACACACCCAAATCTTCATCCGCATTAACTATAATCCCTAAAGGATTAGAACGATTGCCCAAATAACTGGCGGTAACTAAGTACCTTCCTTTAGGCACATCTGCCATCACATACACACCAAACTCATCACTAGAAGTGCCCTTTATAAACACAGAATCTTTTTCGGAAAGTAAAAGCACATTGGCAAAAGCGATTTCATTACCCTCAGCATCAGCAACAGATCCGGAGAGGGTATAACCTTGTGCACCGGCGAAAAACACAAAAAACAAGAAGCAATAGGTTACGTATACTGATTTTTTCACCAAATGAATCGGATTTGTTACAAACCTAAATAATTAATATGAATTTACTCACACAAAAAAAGACAAAACCGATACTTGTATGATATTTCTCAATTTTTTAAAAACACACCGCCTTATAAAACACATCCAAATTAAGCTATATTTGCAGTTGCAATATACAGTGCTGAAAGCACCCATGATATTGAAGAATCTAGTATATGAAGAACATTAGAAATTTTTGCATTATTGCACATATAGACCATGGAAAGAGCACCTTGGCCGATCGTCTATTAGACTTTACCGGATCGGTAACCGATAGGGAAAAGCAGGATCAGCTTTTGGATAATATGGATCTTGAAAGAGAGCGCGGGATTACCATAAAAAGCCACGCCATACAAATGGATTACACCTATAAGGGCGAAAAATATATCTTGAACCTTATAGACACTCCCGGCCATGTAGATTTCTCTTATGAAGTGTCTAGAGCCATTGCGGCCTGCGAAGGGGCGCTTTTAGTAGTAGATGCTGCACAAAGCATACAAGCGCAAACAATTTCTAATCTGTACTTAGCCTTAGAAAATGACTTGGAAATTATTCCGGTTCTTAATAAAGTAGATCTGCCAAGCGCCAATCCGGAAGAAGTTACTGATGACATTGTAGATCTTTTAGGATGTCAAGCCGAGGAAGTAATTCCCGCAAGTGCCAAAACTGGCTTGGGTATAGATGCCATTCTAAGTGCTATTATTGAACGAATACCACCTCCCAAAGGCAAAGAGAACGACCCGCTACAGGCGTTGGTGTTCGACTCGGTCTATAATCCCTTTAGAGGTGTTGAAACCTATTTTAGAGTAATTCATGGGGAAATTAAAAAAGGGCAAAAGATAAAATTTGTAGCTACCGGAAAAAACTATTATGCCGATGAAATTGGAACCTTAAAATTGACCCAATTTCCCAAACAAGTAGTAAAAACAGGCGATGTGGGGTATCTTATTACGGGAATAAAGGATGCCAGAGAGGTAAAAGTGGGCGATACCATAACAGATGCCGAAAACCCAACTAAAAACGCCATAGAGGGCTTTGAAGATGTAAAACCCATGGTTTTTGCCGGCATTTACCCGGTAGATACGGAAGATTTTGAAGAACTACGATCTTCCATGGAAAAATTACAACTCAACGATGCCTCCTTGGTCTTTAGTCCCGAAAGTAGCGCCGCCTTAGGTTTTGGCTTTCGATGTGGATTTTTGGGGATGTTGCACATGGAAATTATCCAAGAACGCTTAGAGCGGGAATTTGATATGACCGTGATTACCACGGTACCCAATGTAAGTTACCACGCCTTTACACGCAAATATCCCGAAACCGCAATAACTGTAAACAACCCTACCGATTTGCCCAATCCTTCTACACTAGACCGTGTAGAGGAACCTTATATAAAGGCTACCATTATCACAAAATCAGACTTTGTAGGGAACGTGATGTCGCTATGTATCGAAAAAAGAGGCTTAATCACCAATCAAACCTACCTCACTACGGAACGCGTAGAACTTACCTTTGATATGCCTTTGGCAGAAATTGTGTTCGACTTTTATGACCGCCTAAAAACAGTATCCAAAGGATATGCTTCCTTTGATTATGCCCCTATTGGTATGCGGGTTTCTAAATTGGTTCGTGTTGATATCTTACTGAATTCTCAGCCTGTAGACGCTTTATCTGCGCTTATACATATGGACAACGCACAAAACATCGGTAAAAAAATGTGCGAAAAATTAAAGGAACTTATTCCGCGTCAGCAATTTGATATTCCCATCCAAGCAGCAATAGGCGCAAAAATTATCTCAAGAGAAACCATAAAAGCGCTCCGAAAAGACGTTACTGCAAAATGTTATGGAGGCGATATTTCGCGAAAACGAAAATTACTCGAAAAACAGAAAAAAGGCAAAAAGCGCATGCGTCAGGTGGGTAATGTAGAAATACCACAAGAGGCATTTATGGCAGTGCTTAAATTGAATGATTAAAAGTAAGGCCGTCTTACTTTGTGTTTTTAACATTCGTTGCCTAGGGGTACTGCGTTTTTTTCCTACATTTGCTGAGAAAAAATCCAAGGTCAGCGGTGAGCTGCGTTATCTAAAATGAATACGTATATAGCCCGATTTTCTGCTACACATAACATTGTGATTGTAGAGCAACATTCCATATTTATCTGGCAGCAAGAAAGTGGCGAAGTAGATATAGACATGCTTAAAGGAAAAATTGCCAGAGAATCGGCGGTACATTTTTTCCGTTTGCTTATTGGTGATAATTACCAAATCTCCCCGCAAGACATTCAAGTTAAAATTTTAAAAACAGAAGCTTTTAGGGGGTAGTAAAAAATAATGGCCGGTGGTACAGGACGCTACTTATACGGAAATGTCCTTTCCTTTCTTAAAAATACCTGCTATGGTTTTCCCTATGACATCGATACCCGCTATGGCCTTTAATAGCGAGGGGTTGGTCAAATCTACTTTTCCATCTGTCGTGAACATCGACTGCGACGGATAGATCAGCAAAAAGTTACGACCCCGAAAATGCCTGTTGAGATAGGTAGGTATTTCTTCCATATTTTCTTTATACGAGAGGAGGTTTTTTCTACTAAGTACAATAACCAAGTTATCGTCTATACCAACTTCTTTGGAAAATTCAGGGAAATGATCCCAATTGTTAAAATGGACATACGCTAAGTCTATAGGATGTTTTATTTGAATAGCTTTAACGAGGTCTATGGTTTGTTTATTGGCGTAAATAAGGATTTTAGCTCCGGTATGTAGGGCTAAATTCCAGATTTTAGAGAGCCAAAACGAAAAGCCGCTTTCATATTCGGCTTTATCCGGAATTACGACCAAGTGTCGTTTTATGGTAGCAATAGGTTGTTGCGAATTGTAGATAAACGTGGTAATGTTGGTTTTCTCTAAAATTCCGCTGGTAAGATCGCCCAAAAAAGAGTCAGAATCGCCTCTTTTCAAATGCAGCCCTAACACCAAATCTGTACTATTCTCCTCCATAATCACATTGGTTAAACCTTGGATTAGATTGGTATCATACCGTAAGGTGGTTTTCATTTTGGTGTCTGTGGCTGCGGCAATACGCTTCGCTCTATCCAATAATTTCCTTGCCGATTTCTCCGCCTCAACCGAAATAATATCATTCCGTATAATGTTAATGGCGTGTAATCCTTTGACATTGTGTTTCGATTTAATAAGAATACTCAAGTTTACTAAAGCGTCAATAGTGTCTGGATTACTAAGGGGCAGTAATATTCTTTCCTCGTTCCGCTCCGCCCTTTGGTCGGCCGACTGTACTTTGAGTGCAATACGATTGGCTCCTTTTTGAGTGGCAAATGAAGCTATGGTACACGTTGCCAAAATCATGATGATGGTTCCGTTAAGTATACTGTCATTTAATAACCGTATCGGCGCTCCGCTTTCTGTGTGCCCCAAAACAATATTGTAGCCCACTAAAACTGCCGCCAAAGTGGCCGCAGCTTGTGCATTAGTAAGTCCAAAAATCAAAAGGCGTTCGTCTGCACTAAATTTAAAATTTTTCTGGATTATCCAAGCCGCCAAAAACTTAGACACCGTAGCAATTACAGACATCACTACAGCCACTTTAAGCGTTTCCAAACTGCTAAATGCCCGGTAATCTATTAGCATCCCTACCCCTATTAAAAAAAAAGGGATAAAAATGGCATTCCCCACAAAATCGATTCTATTCATGAGTGGCGAGGTAAGCGGAATAAGTCGGTTTAATGCCAATCCTGCCATGAACGCCCCTATAATAGCTTCTATGCCTGCCAATTGAGAAAGTACTGCACCCAAAAAAACCATGACTAACACAAAAATGTATTGGGAGACATTGTCTTTAAATCTTTTAAAAAACCAGCGGGCGATAATCGGAAATAGATACGTAATAATTAAGGTAAATACGATAAAAGATACCGACAGTATTATCCAGAAGTTTTTGTCCATTTCTCCGGAGGTCATGCCCACCACTATAGCTAACACCAAAAGGGATAGCACATTAGTAATTAAGGTGCTGCCAACGGATAGGTTAACCGCCAAATTTTTGGCAATTCCCAGTTTACTCACAATAGGGTAGGTAATGAGCGTATGCGAGGCAAACATACTGGCCAAAAGCACCGATGTAATCCATGTAAAGTTTAACACATACATGCCTGCCAATATGCCCAATAGCATTGGAATTAGAAAACCGTAGAGCCCTAAAAGCGTACTTTTCCCTGCGTTGGTCTTAAAATCGTTCATGTCTATTTCTAGACCCGCGAGGAACATTATGTAGAGCAGACCCGCCGTGCCAGACAAAATAATACTGCTGTCGCGAGCCAAGAGATGTAGTCCGTGCGGCCCAATGATAACCCCGGCAATAATCATCCCCAAAAGGTGGGGTAGCTTCAGTTTATCTGAAAGTATAGGAATCCCCAAAATAATAAGAAGAATAACCAGAAATTTTAAAACCGGCTCTTCTATAGGAAGTTCTATGGCTGTGGCTAGTGTCATTCAACAGATTATACATTGAAACGAATATAAGCATATTGCCTCATATTCTCGTACCCCGCAAAATCTTTAAAGCTATAGGTCTCAATATCAAACTACAAAAACCGATGACGGAGACAAGAAGCACCTTCGCCTTCATAAGCACACTTTAAGAACTGTAATGTAGCGTTGTACCTAGGTAACCCCTTCTTCGCTTTCAGTAGCCTCAAGGGCTGCCTCTTCACCGCTACCCTCTAACTGCTTCCCAAGATATACCAATTTATATCCTTTGGTAATATCCATAAAATCTTTACTGTAAGACGATATAATTAGGAGTTCGCCTTCTGGTGTCTTTAAAAAAATGGGAACCACATCGCCATCGGCTTTGGTGATTTCGATAAGTCCCTCGTAATGCTCCTTATCATTTAAGTCAATTTCATGAATTGTTGGATTTTTCCGTGCGGCTTCGGTAAGCTTTATAAAGTCGTCGGTATGAGAAAACAGCCCTTCTTTTGGGTTTTTCTCAGGATCGCCCATCTCGTCTGAAGTAACCAACCGAAAAGAACCATTTTCTCCAAATTCATCTTTATACGTGTCTATGGCATATTGATTAATATCTGAATTTCCCGTGAGTGCCATAAGATAACCTACATCATTCAATTCTATATTATCGGTTAGTGTATCGGCATAAATGTTGGAATTAATGGCTTCCAAGCCCAAATTTTTCGCCTTTTCCACATTGGTTTGGTTATTGTCTATCAATACCACATGCCTGCCGTTTTCCTGCAAATAGGCGCCAATGAGCCTAGAAGCCAACGAGGATCCGATAATGACAATGCCTTCGGACTTCTTTAAAAAAACACCTATTATTTTGGCAAATATGCGTGCCGTGGTGGCGTTTAATAAGACCGTTCCTAGCACAATCATAAATACCAAAGGTGTAATGTATTCGGCACCCGTTTCACCTCTTGCCAATAGTTTAGACCCAAATAGCGACGCAATACCGGCAGCAACAATTCCCCTTGGACCTACCCAACTAATAAAAATTCTTTCATTCCATTTTAGGCTAGATCCTTGCGTGCATAAGAGCACCCCAATGGGTCGGATTAAAAAAACAATAATTGCAAAAAGTGCTATCGTTTGCCAAGTTAGCAAAAGCTGTAGGTCTGCGATGTTGATGTTGGCCGATAGCAAAATAAACAGAATAGAGATCAAAAGTACACTAAGCGATTCTTTAAAATAGAGGAGTTCTTTGATGTTTGGAAGATTAATGTTACCCATAACCATTCCCATCACCACGACCGCTAATAGCCCCGACTCGTGGGCGAATACTTCCGATTCTACAAAAACCAGCAACACGGCAGAAAGAGAAACCACATTTAACAAATAATGCGGAATAAAATTCTTTTTAATCACAAAGACCAAGGCATGCGCAAAAGTGAATCCAAAAGAGAACCCGAAAAGCAAAATTTTTCCAAACTCCGTCAATGCTTTTAAAGTATAGCCTTCTACCTCGCCAACGCTTATAAACTCGAATACCAAAACGGCTGCTAAAGCCCCTATGGGATCAATCAAAATGCCTTCCCATTTAAGAACGGTAGATACATCCTTTTTTAGTGGAATGTTTCGCAAAATGGGGGTTATTACCGTAGGTCCGGTAACAATTATCAATGCAGAAAATAAAAAGGAAATTTGCCAACTCAGGCCAAAAATAAAATGTGCTGCCGCTCCCGCCGCAAAGAAGGTAACTAAACTGCCCAGCGTAATAAGCTTTGTTATTACAGGGCCCACATTTTTTATCTCGGATCGTTTTAAGGTAAGACCTCCCTCAAAAAGAATGATACTAATAGCCAACGATACAAAGTAATACAGGCTTTCACCGGGGAATAAGCCTTTACTGCCATTCCATATAGGTTCTATTAATTTGCTTCCATCTTGGGTATAAAGTGTTGCTATAGGACCTACAATAAGACCAATTAAGATTAAAGGTAAAATGGCGGGTAATTTTAGCCTCCAAGCTACCCACTGCGCTATAATTCCCAAGATAATAATTCCTGCCAGTTCTATCATGCAACGATATTTTTTGAAAAATAACCATTTTATTTAATTTTTCAAGGATTATCTTTAGATATGAAGCCATTTAGATTTCGTTAAAAATTAGCGAAATAGAACGCACTGCAACGTGTAACTAAACTGCTTTTAGTATTTTGCAGCATATTAGAATTTTTTTCATGACCTTATATCCTGTTGAAACGGGTAATTTTAAATTAGATGGTGGTGCCATGTTTGGGGTAGTTCCTAAATCCCTTTGGCAAAAAACCAACCCGGCAGATGCCCGTAATATGATTGATATTGCCGCCCGCAGTCTTCTAATTGAGGATGGCAACCGGCTTATTTTGATAGATACAGGTATGGGTACAAAACAATCTGAAACTTTTTTTAGTTATTATTACCGCTGGGGCAATTTTACTTTAGAGAAATCCTTACACCAAATCGGGTTTCATCCCAACGACATAACCGATGTGTTTCTGACGCACCTCCACTTTGACCATTGCGGGGGCAGTGTGCAATGGAACCCTGCCCGAACCGGATTGGTTCCTTCGTTTAAAAATGCCACCTACTGGAGTAATGAAGCCCATTGGCAATGGGCTACACAACCAAATGCGCGTGAAAAAGCATCTTTCCTGACCGAAAATATTATCCCATTACAAGAAAGTGGCCAACTAAAATTTATACCAACACCGCAAACAGATTACTTAAAAAATTCGGAACTTAATTTTGATGTGCTCTTTATCGATGGGCATACCGAAAAGCAAATGATACCGCACCTACAGTATAAAGGAAAAACAATAGTGTTTATGGCAGACCTCATCCCCACGGCAGGGCACATTCCGCTACCCTATGTTATGGGATACGACACAAGACCCTTACAAACACTTGCTGAAAAAGAAACCTTTTTACAGAACGCCGTAAAGGAAAAGTACTATTTGTTTTTTGAACACGATGCTCATAATGAAATTTGTACCCTTCAACGTACTGAAAAAGGTGTACGCCTTGATAAAATTTTTACTTTTGACGAGATTTTTGCCTAAAACAAAAAAATGGCTGTTTCATCATGGCCAGACAGCTATTGTATTTTATAACGCAAACACTAATTTTATACCTATATGATGAATTTTAAATTTTACAAACTTTGTATGCTGCCCGGTGCTTTGGCTCTTTTGCTTATGGGTTGCGGCGCTACGCAATTAATATCAACGCCTATAGCGAATATTGATACCATTCCGCTTAAAATATCGGAACTTACGGAAACCGAGAAAAAAAATTGGGGCCATTTGGATCTATTTACAGACACCATACCCGGAATGAGTATTAACAGAGCCTACACCGAAATAATAGGAACTAAAAAAGGCGAAAAGGTCATTGTGGCCGTTTTAGATTCGGGAATGGATTTAACCCATGAAGACCTAAAAAATGTGCTTTGGAAGAATCCCAAAGAAATACCGGGAAACAATAAAGATGATGATGGCAATGGGTATATAGACGATATTCACGGTTATAATTTTTTGGGCGAATCTTACAACGAACAGTTGGAATATGCCAGAATCCTTCGGTTAAAAATAGGAGATGCTGCCCTCCAAGCCAAGGCCAAAGCTAAGTTAGACAAAGAATACCCCGAAACGTTGCAAAATAAAGAACGTTATGAGCAAATTCTACAAGCAGTGCAAGCCGCCGATGAAGCGGTAAAAAAACATTTAGAAAAGGAAAATTATACCAAAGCGGATGTGCTGGCGATTAAAACCCAAGATGCCGCATTACAGCAGCAGGTGGGTATCCTCTCTCAAATGTTCAGCTTTAAAGACAGTATTCCGGAGGTTCTTTCCGAACTTAAGGATGGCATTACCTATTTCTCAGATCGTCTCAATTACAATCTAAATGTTGATTTTGATGGTCGCAAAGTGGTAGGAGATAACCCCTACGATCTTAATTCTTTGGGCTATGGTAACGGAAACCCGCAAAGCCGTACCGAAGACGAAAGTCATGGTACCCATGTAGCCGGTATTATTGCGGCACAGCGCAATAATGGCAAAGGCATAGATGGTGTGGCAAATAATGTGGCGCTAATGAGTATTAGAGCGGTGCCAAATGGGGACGAATACGACAAAGACATCGCACTAGGCATACGATATGCCGTAGATAACGGTGCAAAAATAATCAATGCAAGTTTTGGAAAATCATTCTCACCCAATGCCGATTGGGTGTACGATGCGCTAAAGTATGCCGCCGAAAAGGACGTGCTTTTTGTGCATGCCGCCGGTAATGAGGGTGCAAATTTAGACGATCCTTCCAATCCTAATTATCCTAACGACCAAATTAACAATGGTGCCGAATTTGCCGATAATGTGATTACAGTAGGAGCCTTGTCTTCCAAATACGGATCCGAAATGGTTGCTACATTTTCTAACTACGGAGCCATTAACGTAGATATTTTTGCGCCGGGCGATGCCATATATTCCAGTATGCCCAACAATAGCTATGATTTTCAGGGGGGCACTTCCATGGCGGCGCCGGCGGTAGCGGGAATTGCGGCTCTAATTCGCTCGTATTACCCTAAACTAACAGCTGCCGAGGTTAAAAAAGTGCTCATGCAATCTGGTCTTTCTTCTAAATCATCGGTACTATTGTCTGGGGATGCAGCCAAAAGCGCATTATTTAATACCATTTCTAAATCGGGAAAAATGGTGAACGCCTACAATGCGTTGATCATGGCCGAAAATCTATCTTCGGGTAAAATTAAATTATAGTCTATGCTATTTTCCTCACATCATTTACGAGGGCTATTTGTTGCCCTCTACTTTAGCGCTAGCTTCATTAATGCGCAAAACAATACGTCCTATTGGCAACAGCATGTGGATTATACCATGGAAGTAGATGTAGATGTTAACACTTATACCTATAAAGGCACCCAAAAATTAGTCTACACCAATAATTCGCCGGATGTTCTTAACAGGGTGTTTTATCACCTTTATTTCAATGCCTTTCAGCCGGGCAGTGAAATGGATGCCCGATTACAAGACATTGCCGATCCGGACAGTCGCATGTTTACAGAGGGTAAAAGCAGGATTGCCGCTTTAACGCCCGAAGAAATTGGGTATCTCCGCATTTCTTCCCTTGCGCAAGACGGGCAAAGCCTATCCTTTAAAGAAGAGGGAACCATTTTAGTGGTAGATTTGGCCAAACCCATCGCTCCGGGTGAAAAATCAACTTTAGATATGGATTTTCAAGGTCAAATACCGGTACAAATACGACGATCTGGACGAAATAATGACGAGAATGTGGCACTATCTATGAGTCAATGGTATCCGAAACTAGCGGAGTACGATTTTGAAGGCTGGCATGCAGACCCCTATATTGCAAGGGAATTTCATGGTGTGTGGGGCAATTTTGATGTAAAAATTACCATTGATCAAAAATACGTTGTAGGCGGAAGCGGTTATCTACAAAACCCGCAGGAAATTGGGCATGGTTATGACACTTCGGGTGCCGAGGGCACTGTCAAAAAAGACAAAAACAAGAAATCAAAAGCAAAAAAAACACTTACCTGGCATTTTAAAGCCCCAATGGTTCACGATTTTATGTGGGCTGCCGATCCGGATTATATCCATGATACGTTGCAGGTTCCTAATGGCCCCATGCTTCACTTCTTTTATAAAAATAAGCCTGAAATTAGGGATAACTGGAAAAATCTACAGCCCAAAACGGCCGAAGCGATGACGTTCTTTAGTAAGAATATTGGGCCTTATCCGTACGATCAATATTCGGTTATTCAAGGCGGAGACGGGGGCATGGAATATGCCATGGCTACTTTAATTACCGGTGAACGAACCTTTGGAAGTTTGGTGGGCGTTATGGTACACGAATTGGCGCACAGCTGGTTTCAGCATGTATTAGCCACCAATGAAGCAAAACATGAGTGGATGGATGAAGGATTTACTTCCTTTATTTCGGCATTGGCCATGAACGAAATTATGACCCCGAAAAAAGAGAATCCTTTTGAAGCTACCTATAACAGCTACTACCGATTGGTGGAGTCCGGAAAAGAACAACCACAGACCACACATGCGGATCGGTATGCCCTAAATTTTGCTTATGGCATTAGTGCCTATAGCAAAGGTGCCCTATTCTTATCGCAATTAGGCTATATTATTGGGCAAGATAAATTGATGGAAAGCGTACGCAACTATTACGAGAATTTTAAATTTAAACACCCTACACCTAACGATGTCAAAAGAACCGCCGAAAAAGTGTCGGGTATGCACTTAGACTGGTATCTTACCGATTGGACGCAGACCACCAACACCATAGATTATGGCATTAAGGAAGTTAGTGCGGCCAATGAAAAAACCAAGATTACGCTAGAGCGAATTGGGCTCATGCCCATGCCTATAGATGTGTTGGTTGTGTACAATGATGGCTCGCAAGAAACGTTTTATGCCCCATTACGAATGATGTATGGCGAAAAAGATAATCCGTATCCCGGTTTGGAAAGGACTGTGTTGCCAAATTGGGCGTGGGCCTATTCAACTTACGATTTTAGTATAGATAAGCCCCTTAGCAGCATACAAGCGGTAGTTATAGATCCTTCCCAGCTCATGGCCGATGTAAACGCCGAAAACAATATTTGGCAACCCTAAAAAACTCTTAGATTAGCAGCGCATGCCCTAAAACTTCTAGTATAGGAGTAGGCGCATTAATTCCATTATGCACAATGAGGCGATCGTGATTTCTGTGGGAAGGCTTAGAGCCTTTTCATAAGTACCTCACAGACGCAACGTAATTAGCGTAAAGAGGAATGATGCCTTCATTTTGCAAAAAATTAGTATCGTAGGAATAAAAAATTTCTTGAAACTGACTATCCCCGAGGCAAGCCATAGGGGTATTTCGCCAGTTTCATTTTGGCCTTTGGGCCAAAAACCGAAATTTTGTATTTCACCTCACCCGGAACTGCAAAAGCCAGTTCCGACCTCTCCAAAGGAGCGATAAATAGGAAACCCCGACCCAAGGGTCGGGGAATCTTTAGATTAAAATGTGTCCATTGAAAAAAATACAGCGTAAATTAGCTTTTTAGTCATTAAAACTTACGTTTAACGCATTGATGGTGTGCACTGCGGCTCATAAATAACCAAATGGTATTCCATGCCTAAAAGATGTACGTTTCCCAAGGAAGAAAAACTGAAAAGTAAAAAAGGTATTGAGCTCCTTTTTTCGGAAGGGAAAAGTATCTCCAGTTTTCCCCTGAAACTTATATATATCCCTACAACCACACCCCAAAAAGCACCGGTGCAAACGGGAGTAGCCGTTTCCAAAAAAAGATTTAAGAGTGCTGTTACGCGCAACCGGATAAAACGCCTTTTAAGAGAAAGCTACCGATTGCACAAACACATTATTTTTAACAACATTGAGGGAAAATTTGCGTTCCTATTTTTATATCTTGGGAAAGAATTACCAACGCAACAACTAGTAACGCAACATATGATAAGACTGTTACAGCAATTTTTGGCGAAACACAAGGATGACTAAACGTCAACCTAGAGCCGCTCAGCGCACTGTAGCATAAGTGCAGCACATATTTTGACGGTTACAACTAAAATGCAATCCCATCGAAACCAAAAAAAAATAAATGCCAAATGCGTACCTCTATTAAAAAAGCAATTGTAATACCCGCAGTAGCCTTAGTGTTATTTGTGGTAAGCAGCAGTTTTAAAAGCGACTTTTTTGAGATTGCAAAACAAATTGAAATTTTCACGACCCTCTTCAAGGAACTCAACATGAATTATGTGGACGAGACCAATCCGGCAGAACTCATGGATTCGGCTATCAAACATATGCTAGACGATTTGGATCCCTACACCAAGTTTATGAACGAACAAGATGTAGAAGCCTATAAAATAAATAATGCCGGCGAATATTCCGGAATAGGGGCAGTAGTACGATCCTATAAGGATAAGTTAGTGGTTGTAGAACCGTATAAAGATTATCCCGCAGATAAAGCCGGATTAAAGGCTGGCGATGAAATTATCAAAATTGGTGATATTACCATCGCAGATTTTAAAGAAGATGCCAGTGAACTGCTAAAAGGTGCCAACCAAACAGACGTAAATCTTACGTTCAAAAGACAGGGACAACTTCAAACAGCAACACTTAAAAGAGATGCTATAGAAGTAGACGCCGTTCCCTATTATAACATGGTAAACGATAATGTGGGCTACATTGTCTTATCCAAATTTAACGAAAAGGCTACCGCACAGACCAAAGCCGCTCTTTTAGACTTGAAAGGCAAAGGTGCCGAAAAATTAATTTTAGATCTAAGAGACAATCCGGGCGGACTCTTATCGGAGGCTATAAATATTACCAATCTCTTCGTAGAAAAAGGGGAACTTATAGTAACGACCAAATCCAAAGTCAAAAAATTTAATAGCGAATACCGCACTAGAAATGCCGCCATAGATACCAAAATGCCGCTGGTAGTACTCATTAATGGAGGAAGTGCTTCGGCCAGCGAAATTGTTTCCGGTAGCCTTCAAGATCTAGACAGAGCGGTGATTGTAGGCGGGCGAAGTTTTGGTAAAGGGTTGGTACAACGACCGCTAAAACTCACCTATGGCACGCAACTTAAGGTGACTATTTCCAGGTACTTTACGCCTTCAGGGCGCAGTATTCAGTCCTTAGACTATTGGCATCGCGATGAAAACGGAAATGCGATACGAAACACCAAATTCACTAATTTTACGACCAAAAACGGACGTATCGTACAAGATGGAGGTGGCGTGCTTCCAGACGTACAAATTGCAACATTAAAAACCAACACCCTTACCAAGTCCTTGAACCAAAACCATATTATTTTTGATTACGCTACGCAATTTTATTACAAAAACAAAATAGCCCATATTGATGAATTCAAATTTGCCGATAGCGAATTTGCCGATTTTAAAAACTATATTGAAAAAAGTAATTTTAGCTTTGAAACGAGTACAGAAAAAGCATTAAAGACAGCTATGACAGAGGAAGATAAGGTTATTTTTGGTTCTGATATTGAAGAAAATTACAGATCGCTCTTGGCGCAAATCAACAAAAGTAAAATGGAAGCGATTGAACGATCGCGCAGGGAGCTTCAAAAGAATCTTAAAGATGAAATATTGAAACGCTATTTTTATAGAGAGGGTCTTTTTGCGTATAATCTAACCCATGACGAGGCCATTTTAACCGCTACAGCGCTTTTAAAAAATGAGACCAAGTACTCAGGGATCTTAAAATAAATCGAATAGAAGCCCCGGATTTTGTATTAATGCTACAGATAAAATGGGAAACCGTCATTACGGATAGGATCGGTAATGACGGTTTTTTTACAAAAAGCGCGTGCAACCGCTATAAGGAATACCGTAGCGTAATACCAACGGTTCGTTGGTCTCCCAATACCGCCGCAAAATGTCCCGCGCTGCCACCGGCAGGCAACAACTGTTCAAAATAATCCTTATCAAATAAATTACGTGCCCATACATTTACTGAAAATCCGTCGGCACCCCTAAAACCCAACCGGCTATTAACCAAGGCATATCCATCAATATTTAAAAATTGAGAAGGCGAAGCACTAGAGGAAAACGAGGATCGGAAAAAATTATCTACCGCCAAAAAATAGGTGCCCTTTAAACCAAAAAACCTTCCTGCTGTGGTATATTCACCGCCCAAGGATCCGGCCCAATCCGAAATACCGGGCAAATCGCCACCGGAAATATCCTTAAAAGCCACCGGGCCACCCACTTCTTCCAGAGGTACAGGAGCATTCGTAAAGGAGACATATTCACCATCGGTGTAGGCCAATCCACCGTACAATGAAAAACTTTGGTTAAACCTAATATTTCCCTCTAATTCTGCACCGCGGACACGCACTTCTTCGGCATTTGCCAAAAATCCTCTGTTTACCCCGAGTTCGGGTGTTTGTACCTGGGTTTGAAAATCATCAATAGAGGTATTATATAGGGTAAGGTTTAAAGTGGAATTTGCGGTCGGATTTGTTTTTATCCCAATTTCAAAATGACGAACCGATTCCGGTTTAATTTCTGCCAACTCCAAAAGTGGTTCTCCTCCGCTTGTAGGCAAGCCGCCTAGGTTAATCCCTACCGACTTAAAGCTGGTCGCAAAGGTCGCAAAAGCGTTAACACTTTTATTGGCTTTATACGAAGCAGTTATTTGTCCCGAAACATTAGTGTCGTCCACATCGGCTGTAAAGGCCTGATCGCTTAAAACTGCCCGTTTAATGGCTAATAAATCGGGATCATCCGTTTGCAAGCCCCCGAACGTTTCCCTGCTGAAATCTACATCTTTTTCATCATAATTAAAACGTATCCCCGGGAGAATATGAAACCCTTCAGCGATTTCCCAGTCGAGTTGCCCAAAAATGGCACCACTAAAAGTATTCAGCTTAGATCTCGTATTAATGCCAAACCCTTCTAAAAGCCCGGGAGTTTGCCATAATTCACTGGTAGAATTCTGAGAAAAACGCCATTGTGCCGCTCCAGATTCTTGCGTCTGCACCGGATCCGATTTTAAATCTTGACCCATAGCAAAAACGCCAAAAACGCCACTTAATTTGGGGGTAAATGTCCCCGCATATCGAATTTCCTGAGACCACTGATCGTGTCGGGAAGGCGCCTGAGAAAGGGTTAACACAGGTAACCCGGTAAAATCGCGGTCGTTAGAGGGATCCCAGTTCCAATACCGCCATGCTGTAGTAGCGGTAAGCGTGCCCGGTCCCCAATCTATGTCTACATTCAGCGAAATACCGCCAAGATCCTGATTGGAACGCCATGGGGTATCGTGATCTATAACCCTGTCGAACGGATTTCGGCTCGGCAGCGTATAATTCAGATCTGCTATGATCTGCTCAAACTGCCGAAAAGCAGGACGTTGTGTCTGTACCACCCCGGCAAATACCTGGGCATAGCCTTCGGGTCGCTGTCGTGTAATATCGGCAGCCAAAAGTACATTTACCCTCTCTGTTGGAGTATATAACAATTGGCCTCTAAGCCCAAGATTATTGAGGTCGTTTACCGAATTACCCGTAGCTACGTTGTCTAGTAAACCATCGCGCTGCGTGCCCGAAAAGGAAGCTCTCGCGGCAAGATTCTTTGCAATAGGTCCTGTAAATGATGCCTTGGCTTGAACATAGCCGAAATTACCGTAACTAACCTCAAAATCGGCTCCGGGGGTAAAGCTGGGTCTTTTGGTGGTTACATTAAAGGCACCGGCGGTTGTATTTTTTCCAAAAAGAGTGCCTTGAGGTCCCCGGAGTACTTCAATCTGTTCTATATCGATAAAATCTAATGTGGTAGCAGCGGGACGTGCATAGAATACGCCATCCACATAAAAACCAACCCCGGGCTCTATCCCATCATTAGTAAGTCCGAAAGGTAGCCCAAGACCACGAATATTTAAAGCCGTATTCCGTGGATTGGAAGAGTACAATTGTACCGATGGCACCAATTCCTTTACTCTGTTTACGTTAAAGGCACCGGCTTCTTGCACCAAAGCACCGCTTACTACCGTAATTGGGATTGGCACCGTCTGTGCGGTTTCTTTACGCCTTCGAGACGTTACAATAACCTCATCCAAAACATTATCGCTAGACAATGTAATTTGTAATCGGGTATCGCTAAGTTCGTAAATATCCAATTCTTGTGTTTTATATCCTACAGAACTTATGACAAGGGTAAAAGGCAATTCCTTTGGGGATTCTAAACTAAATAAGCCGTCAAAATCGGCAACGGCATACACAGAAGATTGTCCTTTTAAAACTACCGTTGCGCCGGCTACCGGTAATCCTGTGCCGTCCTTAATAATTCCATCGACTGTATTTTGTGCGTAAGTTACGGTAGCCCCTAGTAGTAGGGGAAGTATAAATAGTGATTTTAAAATGTGTTTCATAAGTTAAAATTTGTTTGTTTTTAATAGAAATGCTTCAATATGTACCCTCATAGGAATCTATTTTATGGATCCTTAAGGCATCTTGTTGTTTGCTTTAGAAACGAAATGGCGGCAACAATAAGGTCGTAAAAAGAGGATGTTTAAATTCATATTAACTAAATTTTTCGGCAAATATAAAAGTATTATCCATATATCCTATGGATTTAATAGATTTAATGCATAATTTTTTTTTTATAATCCGTCAGCGTACGAATTTTTGTGCCCTTAAAGTGGTCGGGCTACGATAATTCCAGTATTGCTTTTTACCTTCTGTAAGTAGTCTGTAAGCGGTAATTTGGAAACTTCTACGGCACCGGTAGTAGAAGCATGTAACAAATGGATACGGCCGTCATCTTCACGGGATAGAATTCCGGTATGGGTTACATCCAATCCTTTAATAGAAGTACTTAGCGCAATAATATCTCCTGATTGCAGCAGATGTTCGTTAGCGGCTATTTGGTCCTGCGGTAAAATACATATAGACTGTCCCGTGAGATCGGTCTCTGCAGCTACTATTTTTTTAAAGTTATCCTCATCTGAGAGAAAAGGATATAAATCGCGATGCGTGCTCATAAAATTAATGATCTTTGGCGCGTGCTGCCCGCCGATGTCAGAAGTAATGTCTCGCAGTAATCCTTTTTTTTCATTGTCCGAGATCCATTCCGTAAAATAGTGCAATCGCGACGCATAACCGTCTAATTGTCCATTTTTATACCGAATAGTTTCTAGGTTTTGTACGAATTGATCAAAGGCGTTTACTCCATTTTTAAGCATCAGACTAAAGGCCAGCACATTTTCAACAAACGTAGTACAATCCAATCCTTGAAGATTAACTACCAATGCTTCTGCTTCTCCAATTTCCAGTGTTTGAGCCACATAAGGTGTCCCTAAAAACGTTTTTCCAACCGCAGTAAGGGTACGTCCAAAATCTTTTGGATTATGTAAATTCGCAATTTGACTCATTTTGGTTTCAAAAGCAGCCCTATCTGCTACCGAACAAACAACTTCCTGACTTAGAACAAGTTGCGTTATCAAACCGAAAAAGAAAGAAAAAAATCTGATTTTCATTAGCCAAGGTTTTTGCAAATTTAGATATTATATTGCAATATGCCTTGTATTGGCAGCATAACACTTTCCATAATACGCTCGACGCTCTTTTAATTTTGCAGACCATGTGACTCTCGAAAAAATAGTGCGCTGCCAACAGAATTAACTATTTTTTAAAACAAAGGATCACTGAGGCCGTCCCTTTAAAATACCTAGGCAACCCCTGAGGCTTATCCTTGGTGCCTTTTCATGGCACGTTTTGCATGTTTTATTTTGATGATTAGATAAAAAAAACCAGAATTCTTCTTTTAACTGGAAAAAGGCGGTATCGACATTACGGATCGGAATATCTTTAAATGAAACACCTAAATAACATAAAGAATGCTAAAGTATTTTTATCTTATAGGGCATACTCGATACACAAGTATTATTTTTGTGGTAAAAATAATTGGCATATGAAAGGAGTTTTGTTAGTAAATTTGGGCTCACCGGATAGCCCTACGCCCAAGGACGTAAAACCCTATCTGGATGAGTTTTTAATGGATCCTCGGGTTATTGATACCCCAAAATGGTTGCGAAATATCATTGTAAGAGGCATTATTCTACAGACGAGACCAAAAAAATCTGCAGAAGCGTACAAAAAAATTTGGTGGGATGAAGGGTCTCCCCTAATTGTATTTTCCGAACGTTTTACGGCCAAGCTGCGCCAACGCACCAAAATGCCTGTGGCACTCGGAATGCGCTATGGCTCTATGACCATAAAAAAAGGCCTGCAAGAGTTAAAAGATAAAAAGGCAGATGAGGTATTGTTAGTGCCCCTATATCCACATTATGCCATGTCTTCTTATGAAACAGTGGTCGTGAAGGCCTTGGAAGAAGCCACAACATATTTTCCTGAAATGCACATTTCCACTTTGCCCCCATTTTATAAGAATGACGCCTATATTAAAGTGCTCTCGGAAAGCATTGCCGATGGGTTGGCTAATTTCGAATACGATCATGTCCTATTTTCGTACCATGGCATCCCGGAACGGCACATTAGAAAATCGGATCCTACCAAGTTTCATTGCAAGATCGATGGCTCTTGTTGCAGTATAAATTCCGTTGCCCACACCACGTGCTACCGGCATCAGGTATATGAAACCACCAAGCGCGTAATAGCTTATTTGCGACTGCCTGAACATAAGGTAAGTGTTTCTTTTCAGTCTCGTTTGGCAGGTGATCCTTGGTTAAAGCCCTATACCGATTTTGAATTTGAGCGATTGGCTAAGGAGGGCAAACAACACCTAGCAGTAATTACCCCTGCCTTCGTGGCCGATTGTCTGGAAACCTTAGAAGAAATCGCAATGGAAGGCAAGCATCAGTTTGAAGAAGCGGGCGGAAAGACCTACAAACATATTGCGTGCTTAAACGACAGTGATCCGTGGGTTCAAGTGATGGCCGAATGGATTACCCAGTGGGAGACTAAGGAAGTTTTGCTACAGTAATGGGGCATATATCGTCCGATCAATTGGGCTCGGAATCTATTGGAAAACTCCTTATAAAACAAGCGGTTCCGGCATCCATTGGCATTTTGGTAATGTCGCTCAATGTGTTGGTCGATTCTATTTTTGTGGGGAATTGGATCGGTTCCATAGCCATTGCTGCTATTAATGTAGTCTTACCTGTTTCCTTTTTTATCGCAGCCTTAGGTATGGCTATCGGTATTGGAGGGTCTAGTATCATCTCCAGAGCCTTGGGTGCTAGCCATTTACAGAAAGCCCAACAAACCTTTGGAAATCAAGTTTCCTTAACACTCTTGGTCACTATTTCAATGGCCTTTTTAGGGTTGCGCTATGTAGATACCCTTATTCCCTTATTTGGCGGTATGGGGGCTATTTTTGACCCGGCAAAAACGTATTACACCATTGTACTGTACGGCGTTCCCTTTTTGGGACTTTGTATGATGGGTAATACTGTAATCCGCGCTGAAGGAAAGCCTAAATTTGCCATGATAGCCATGATCATTCCTTCGGTAGGCAATTTGTTCATGGATTATCTTTTTATTTACGTATTTCAATGGGGCATGGAAGGCGCAGCATGGGCTACTACGCTAAGCTACGGGCTTTGTTTTGGCTATATTTTATATTTTTTTCTTTCGGGTCATTCCGAGTTACGCATAGGAACGTCGCATTTACGCTTTAGTAAGCCTATATTAAAAGAAATTGGATCATTAGGATTTGTAACATTAGCGCGCCAAGCCGTAATAAGCCTCATCTACCTCATCATGAATAATGTCCTGTTTGGACTAGGAGGCGAGGCTTTGGTGGCCGTATACGCCATTATAGGGCGCATGCTCATGTTTGCACTCTTCCCTGTTTTTGGAGTTACTCAAGGATTTTTACCCATAGCCGGCTTTAACTATGGCGCCGGTAAATACGAAAGGGTTTTAGAATCCATACAATTGGCAATAGGGTATGCCGCTATTTTAGCCACTGCAGTTTTCATAGGGCTAATGGTGTTTCCGGCAGAAATTACCTCCTTATTTTTAAGCAATAAAACCTATATGTCGGCCACCGATTTGGCTACCAATGCTTTTGTTTTGCACCATGCACCGAGCGCCATGCGATGGGTTTTTGCGGCCACACCTATAATAGCATTACAGTTAATTGGCGCAGCATATTTTCAAGCAATAGGTAAAGCTGTTCCTGCCCTATTGCTTACCTTAACAAGACAAGGCTTTTTCTTTATACCTCTAGTTTTGACACTACCCTCTTTTTTGGGAGAATTAGGCGTGTGGATTTCCTTCCCCATTTCCGATGTTTTGGCGACTCTTGTTACAGGGTATTATTTGCGAAAGGAAGTGCAAAAAAAACTAAAATAAAAATTCTTAAAATGGTTTCATAAGTTAACGTAGGAACTATTTCATTTTAAACCAACGCATATATCAGCCTATGGATTACATTGCAAAACGAGAAATATGTAATCGGCAATGGATTTTAGAACACATCGCAGCAAAGGAAAGGAAAACGCCGTAGCGTGCTCCTGAGCATAGGGAAAATCAATTGTTTGGGATTTTTAAGTGCGTGGTTCTATAGGTTTTCAAAATAAAAAATTTCTTGAAACTGACTATCCCCGAGGCAAGCCATAGGGGTATTTCGCCAGTTTCATTTTGGCCTTTGGGCCAAAATCCGAAATTTTGTATTTTACCTCACCCGGAACTGCAAAAAGGCAGTTCCGACCTCTCCAAAGGAGAGGTAAATAGGAAACTCCTACCCCAAGGGTCGGGGAATCTTTAGATTAAAATCTATACCTATTTAGCTGCGCAACGCACTTTTATAGTTATTTTTAAGCAAAAATTCCGTTGCACTGCATTATATGCAGTTACACATACCAGTGCCATTAAAAAACTTAGTTCACCACCCAACATGAGCGAATATTACAATTACATCAAAGCCTTGCATCTTATCTTTGTAACCACCTGGTTTGCCGGGCTGTTCTATATTCCACGATTATTTATCTATCATATTGAAGCTTCTCAGAAACCCTCTCCGGAAAAGGAGATATTAACGCAGCAACTTAAATTAATGACCAAACGGCTTTGGGTTATCATTACCTGGCCATCGTTTATTCTGGCTACTGTGTTTGCCATTTGGCTCATGATTATACTACCAGGCTGGCTTCAACAACCTTGGATGCAGGTAAAACTGGGCTTTGTTGTGCTTTTAATATTATATCACCTCAAGAACCACCAAATGTTTGCGCAGTTACAAAAAGATGAGGTTAACTACTCCTCTCAATTTATGCGCATTTGGAACGAAGGTGCTACCATCCTCCTTTTCGCTATCGTTTTTTTAGTGATCTTAAAAAATACCATTGGATGGGTTTTTGGAGTTATAGGAATTATAACACTCGGTATTTTGTTAATGATAGGGATTAAAATCTATAAAGGGTATCGAAAAAGAAATCCGAATGCCTGATGATTTCGGAGGTCATGGAAGGATCTATACGGTCTCGGAAAAGCAACGCATTTATAGGCTACAGCTATGGCTCAATAATTGCTATAGGTAACATTTAAAAAGAATATCACGTGCTTAAGAAATTTTCACTTCGGTTTCGAATCTTTATTTCCATGATCTTTTTAGTGTTTCTTGCGTCGATCCTTATTGCAGGTGTCACCATTTATCAGTACGATGAGCAGTCCAATGAATATCACGACGAGCGTATGGGTCGTAAGGAAGAGCAATTAAAACTAAACATTGCTTATGTGTTACAAAAAACCACCTATCCGGTAACAACAGAAAATCTCGGATATATATTTAGAGACGAAATCTATCACATTGCCGATATTCATAACATCAATTTTAACATTTATGACCTAGCCGGGCAACTTATAAAGGGTTCCCGACCCAAATTTGACAATGATTCCATAGCGATTTGTCTTCCGGCAGAAATCTTAAACAATCTAGCTAGTAGCGCTACCAAGCGCTTTGTTGAAGAAAAAACAGCTTTGGGCGACAAATATCAGGCCTCCTATACGTACATCACCGATCTTAAATTTAAACCTATCGGTATATTAAACGTTCCCTATTTTCAGGATAATTCCTATAACGACATGGAGTTGAAAGCGTTTTTATGGCGATTGTCCGGGGTTTATGTATTAATGTTTATTATAGCCATTATTCTCGCTTATCTTATTTCAAAATACATAACGCGTTCGTTACAAGCCGTATCCGAAAAGTTGGAAATGACCGATCTGACGAAGCGAAACGAAAAAATTATTGTAGAAAATCCAACCAGCGAAATAGGAAGATTAATAGATTCGTATAACGGGATGATTGATGAATTGGAACAAAGTGCCTTAAAATTGGCCAGCAGCGAACGCGAACGCGCTTGGCGTGAAATGGCCAAACAAGTAGCGCATGAAATTAAAAACCCGCTAACCCCAATGCGCTTAACCGTTCAGAGTTTTGAGCGAAAATTCGATGCTTCAGACCCCAATATAAAAACAAAAATCGCAGAATTTTCCCAAACCCTAATTCAACAAATAGATACGATGAGCAGTATTGCCTCTGCTTTTTCTAATTTCGCCAATATGCCTGCACAGCAAAATGAGACCTTAAATGTGGTGGCCGTTGTAAAATTGGCTCTAGAAATTTTTAATGAAGAGTATATCTACTTCATGGCTGAAGAAAAAGAGATTATCGCGAAATTTGATAAAACCCAACTTATACGCGTCATTACCAATTTGGTTAAGAATGCCATACAAGCCGTTCCTGAAACCGACGCACCAAAAATTTTGGTGACGGTCATTTCTGAAGGTGATTTGGTAAAAATTATGGTGGCCGACAATGGTATGGGCATTGATGCCGCGTTAAAGGACAAAATTTTTGAACCAAAGTTCACTACTAAGTCCAGCGGCATGGGTCTTGGCTTAGGAATGGTAAAAAATATTGTAGAAACTTATAAGGGAAGCATTTCTTTTACGTCTCAAAAGAATAAGGGCACCGTTTTTACTCTTAAATTTCCTAAAGCAACCACTATGGCGCAGCAATAAAAAATTTCATGAAACTGACTATCCCCGAGGCAAGCCATGGGGGTATACTTCTACTGCGCTCAGTACGGGTTTCGCCAGTTTCATTTTGGCCTTTGGACCAAAAACCGAAATTTTGTATTTTACCTCACCCGGAACTGCCAAAAGGCAGTTCCGACCTCTCCAAAGGAGAGGTAAATAGGAAACCCCAACCCAAGGGTCGGGGAATCTTTAGAATGAAACTAAAAATAAACATTATGGTATACACTAACATTAGTCTAAAAAAAGAAGATCCTATTGCGGTCGTGACCATAGAACGGCCAAACAAGTTAAACGCACTCAACAAGGCTACGATAGAGGAACTACATCAGGTGTTCTTGGCCTTAAAAGACAGCAAGACAACGAAAGTGATTATTCTTACTGGCAGCGGAGAAAAGGCTTTTATAGCAGGAGCAGACATCGCTGAGTTTGCCGATTTTTCCGTACAAGAGGGTACTTTTTTAGCTGCGGAAGGACAGGAGCTTTTATTCAATTTCGTCGAAAATTTTCCAAAACCGGTGATCGCAGCTGTTAATGGGTATGCCCTTGGCGGCGGTCTGGAACTGGCCATGGCCTGCCATTTCAGAATTGCAAGCCATAATGCAAAAATGGGATTGCCAGAAGTCTCTTTGGGGGTTATCCCGGGCTATGGTGGCACACAGCGCTTACCCCAACTTATTGGGAAAGGCAGGGCCATGGAACTCATTATGTCTGCCACCATGATTGATGCGGAAAAGGCGCTGGAGTACGGGTTGGTAAACCATTTTACGGCTCAGGAAGAATTGCTTCCGTATTGTAAAAAACTAGCATCCAAAATTGCACAGCACTCCACTGTAGCCATTGCACAGGCCATAAAAGCCATAAATGCAGGATTTAACAAAGAGAGCAACGGATATAAAACCGAAATAGAAGCTTTTGGAAATTGTTTTGGAACACGTGATTTTAAAGAAGGTACTTCTGCCTTTCTAGAAAAGCGAAAACCCAATTTCCCGGGGTCATAAATGTAGGTTGCCTAAGGTTTGGCGCCATGAAATCGTTATGGATTCAAACTAGTTTCCTGTCCAATGATACCCAACTTGATGCGTAGCAAAAAATCCATGCAAGCACCTAAAATCCAATATTTTATACCGCGTTTTATGGTCAATTGGTTTCTCCTCTAATTGTAGAATTCATAGTATACGTCTCCTAGTGTATCGTGAAAACCCCAACCAATTCCCCTTGTGTCGTCAACTATTTTTTTTGCACGGTCAGCAAATGTATCAAGTAGGCCTTCTTTATGCACTCCACTTACATAAACCGTTTTGAAACAGGCAGATGCGGTATTGTAGCGATCCTTTAAACACAAAAAAAGAGCACCTTTAACAGATGCTCTTTTTTAGCTTTTGGATTAATGATGTGCTATTCCATAGCTACCCATACATTCCCATTTCTATGGGAGGCCACCGTAGCTTCAATAAAATTCATACCGCGAACGCCATCGGTCATGGTCGGGAACTCACCGTCGTTATAGTTCTCTCCGCGAATGGCTCTTGCTGCACCCAAATAGATATTGGCCATAGAGTCGAAAATGCCTTCGGGATGTCCGGGAGGTAATTTGGTGCCTCCAAGAGACAATGCACTATTATACCCATGCCCCGGTTTATATACTTGTGTGGGTTCGGTATCGCTTAGTTTGTACAAAAAGTTAGGGCGTTCTTGTTCCCATCGAAAGGCCGCTTTTTCACCATATATGGAAATCGCCAAGCCATTTTCTTCTCCGGTAGCCACCTGACTGCTTCGAATAACACCTTTAACATAATCGGATACCCGAAGGAGTACGGTGCCATCCAAGTCCATCTGGTTGCCATCATACATTACATTAAAATCGGCCAGAAGCGATTGTATTTGCAAGCCCGTGGTATATTCAATAAGATTAAAAGCATGCACGCCAATATCGCCCATACAAGAACTTATCCCTGCCTTTTTCGGATCTAAACGCCACACAGAAGCTCTTTTTTCAGCATCGTGAATCACCGGGTTTAACCATCCCTGATAGTATCTGGCATCTACCTTATGTATTTTTCCTAGCGCTCCGGCCTTGATCATCTCGCGCATTTGGCGTACCATGGGGTATCCGGTATAGGTATGGGTTAAGGCAAATACAGTACCTGCTTTTTTATGGGCTTCTTGTAAAATTTTGGCTTCTTCTAAAGTAGTGGTCATTGGTTTTTCGCAAATCACATGAAAGCCGTTTTCCAAAAGCGTTTTTGCCATGGGAAAATGTAGAAAATTAGGCGTTAATACGGAACACACCTGTATGCGTTCCTCTTTGGGGAGCTTCATTTCTTCGGTAATGAAGGTATCAAAATCTTTATAAATCCGATCTGTGGGCACATCAATCTCTTTGGCAAATGCCAAATTAGCCTCAAAGTCCGGATTAAAAACCGCTCCGGTAATCTGATAATTATCATTAATGTGCGACGCAACACGGTGCAGCACTCCAATAAGGGAATCTCCACCGCCTCCAAGAATTCCTAATCTGATTTTTTTACTCATTGTTATTTCTATTTTGATTTAAAAATTTACTGTTTTATCATGATGTAGCACCATAATCATAAGGATCATAGCACTTTCAAATTTATATAAAATTGCTAAGCTTTATAGGCTATTTTTTCCTTTTTGAAAAATAGGGCAAAGTAAAGCAGGACCAGTAAGGCAAAAACGGCAGGAAATAACCAGATATTTTGCCATGTATGGGTGCCGTCTTGATTGAGATATATATCTGCAATGCGACCGGCTACCCAAAAACCGATCAACATTCCTACACCGTAGGTTGCCAAGGTGATTAATCCCTGAGCGGCGCTCTTATATTTAGATCCGGCCTTACTATCGGTATAAATTTGCCCCGAGACAAAGAAAAAATCATAACAAATTCCGTGAAGGGCAATCCCAATGATGAGCATAAAGGTAAGTTCTCCGGTATTGCCAAATGCAAAAAGCACATATCTTATGGTCCAGGCTAGCATGGCAATTAAAATGGTGTTTTTGAAACCAAATTTGGTGAAAAAATAGGGTAATAGCAGCATAAAAACAATTTCGGAACCTTGCCCAATGGTCATTTTGGCAGTTGGGTTCTGCAAGCCAACTTCTACCAAAAATGGATTGGCATTTTGATAATAAAAGGCCAAGGGAATACAGATTAGGATTGATGCGATAAAGAAGATTAAAAAATTTTGATCTTTTAGTAACTTTAAGGCATCTAAACCTAAAATTTCTGCCAAAGAAACCTTTTTCGTTTGGTCTGCTCTTGGAGGTGTTTTGGGTAAGGTAAAACTGAAAACCCCTAAAAGACCCGAAGCTATTGCGGTCATCAAAAATGTATTTTTAAGCAAACCTTTCCGAATACCAATATCGGAATCCCATTGAAAGGCATAACTTATAACAAGTCCGGCCACAATCCACCCCGTGGTACCAAAAACCCGTACAAAGGAAAATTCCTTGGCAGGATCCTTCATTTGATTGAAAGAAATAGAATTTACCAAAGCCAGAGTTGGCATGTACAAAATCATGTATCCTAAAACATAGGGATAGAAAAGGTCAAATTGGGTAGTTGTGTACATCAAATATAAAAGTCCGGCACCTAAAAGATGCAGCACTCCTAATATCCGTTCGGCATTAAAATACCGATCGGCGATTAGCCCAATAACAAAAGGAGCGATGATAGCCCCCCAAGATTGGGTAGAGAAGGCCATCGCAATTTCTCCGTCGTTCGCTTTAATGTTATTGCTTAAAAAAGTGCCCAGGGTAACGAACCAACCGCCCCAGATAAAAAACTCCAAAAACATCATCAAGGAAAGTTGAAAGCGTATTTTAGTATTCATAGGAATATTTGCTTGCTTATCTCTTATACAGGGTGTAGTCTAAAACCAGAGGAGGTATGTTGTTCATTCTAAAATCGGCTGCTATTTGCCCCCTATGGTAGGTAGAATGGTTAATGATATGAAATAACATATCCTGAAGGGTGTTTGTAAAAAGACGACCTTCCAGATTTTCATAATCAATCCGCTGTTCAAAATTATCGGCATGGGTAACGATGTCAAAAGAACAGCGTTGGTTTTCGTAATGAATATCGGCCCAATCTTTAGTAGCGTGCATTTGAAAGGTGCTATAATCGCTTTTTTTTTTAATATGCGACTATTCCAAATATGATGGGCGTTAAGAATATGATTAAAAAGTAAGGCACTTTTTTCGGGTACCGAGACAAGCCCTGTACACGCTTCAATAAGTTGCTTGTTGCAATAAAAGTTGTAATCAAATAGCTGATTAAAAAATAGTTTCATCTGTACAAAAAATCGGAAGCCATTTATCTGGCTTAGTTGATATCCTTTGGAGTTTTCTTTTGATTTAATAGCCTCTAAGCGCTTTCTTAGCAATGTGCTTGTTAGCTTAAGGCCGCTGCTGCTTTCAACATAAGGTTTTTTGTAGCCAAAATACCGGCTTCTTCATCCAAGTCACTACCCTCGTATTCTACGCCTATATATCCGGTATAACCTGCGTCTTTTACAATTTGGAGCATTTTCACATAATCAATTTCGGTCTCGTTGCCCTCGGCGTCAAAGTCGTGACTTTTGGCACTAACGGCCTTGGCGTGAACCATCAGTTCTTTTACCCCCTTGTAAATATCATATTTTTCGGCACAACCAGAAGCCCAATCTGCCGGATCGTTTCTGCGGATACAAAAATTACCAAAATCGGGCAAGGTACCACAATTGTCCATGCCAACAGCATCCATAACGGCGGCCAGCATTTCGGCATTTGAAGACAATCCGCCGTGATTTTCTACAGTTATATTGATCTGCTTATCTTTTGCATAGGTAGCCAATTGGGTTAGACCGTCTACAGCACTTGCTTTCCATTCGTCCGGTACATTACTCCCGGATAAATTTACGCGAATGGCATGGCATCCCATTTTGGCAGCGGCATCTACCCATTTGTAATGATTTTCTACCGCCTTATTTCGCTCTTTGGTGTCTACGGTTGCCAAATCACCTTGGCCATCAATCATAATCAGCACATTTTGTAATCCGTGTTTTTTGGCCTCTGCGTTCGACTTTTCTACAAATGCAGCCATAGCTTCTTCAGAATACCCTAAAGGTTCTAATTCCTTGTCGTATAACTGACTCACATATTCTAAGCCGGAAAAACCCCAGTTTTTGGCCAACTCGGCAAAGGTGTAGGGATCGCGACCTTCCCAAATCATATTGTGAATAGACCACTGCGCTAGTGATAGCTTAAAAAAGGGTTCTTTTACCATGTCGGTTTCCGAAGGAGCGACCAATTCGCTTTCGTGCTTCTTGGTTACCTTACATGCATAAAGCCCCATGAGGGAAACGGCTATTCCTAATTGTGAGCTGTGGGTAATAAATTTTCTTCGTTGCATAAATGGTTTTGTGCTGGTTTTTAAACATATACTAATAGCGATAACGTTTTCGTATGACTTTAATAGTATTTATAGTGTTTAAATGTAAAAAATTAATTTTATATTTAATAAATTTATAGAATAAACAAATCAATACATGGCTAAATTTTATTACAATGAAGAACAAGATTCCTATGATGCTATAGTTGTAGGAACGGGTATTAGCGGCGGCATGGCTGCTAAAGAATTATGCGAAAAAGGATTGAAAACTCTGGTCTTAGAAAGAGGCCGGATGGTGAAGCATATTGAAGATTATGAAACTGCCAATTTGGATCCTTGGGATTTTCCCAATGGAGGACAACCCACCCAAGAGGATATTGCAAAGCAGGAAAAACAACACAGAACGGGGTACACCACAAATGCCGCCAGTAAAATGTGGTTTGTGAATGATTTGGAGCACCCTTATAACGAAATACGTCGGTTTGATTGGATGCGCGGGTATCACGTTGGGGGTCGTTCCTTACAATGGGGGCGTCAAAGTTACCGTTGGAGTGATGTTGATTTTCAGGCCAACCTCAAAGATCGCATTGCGGTAGATTGGCCGGTACGTTATAAGGATATTGCCCCATGGTATGCCAAGGTAGAAGACTTTATTGGTGTTAGTGGAGAGGCTTTAAACCTACCGTACTTGCCGGATAGTAATTTTTTGCCCGCAATGGAGTTAAATTGTGTAGAAGATCATTTTAAGGGGAAAGTACAGGAAAGTTTTGATGGTCGCCCGGTTACCGTAGGAAGGGTAGCTCATATTACCGGTACCAAAAATTTTGATGGGCGTTCCAAATGCCAATATAGAAACCGCTGTATTCGCGGCTGTCCTTTCGGCGCTTATTTTAGTAGCTTGTCTTCTACATTGCCCGCAGCTGAAGCCACAGGCAACATGACCTTGAGACCCGATTCTATCGTTCATGAAGTGATGTACGATCCCAACACAAAAAAAGCTACAGGAGTAAAGGTTATAGATCGTGTTACTAAAGAAACCTTTGAGTTTAAAGCCAAGGTAATCTTTTTATGTGCTTCGGCCATTGCATCCACTTCGATACTAATGCAATCGAAATCTGACCGTTTCCCTAATGGGATGGGGAACGATTCGGACCAGTTAGGGCGAAATATTATGGACCATCATTTAGGTGTAGGTGCTTCTGGTAAATTTGAAGGATTTGACGATAAATATTACAAGGGAAGAAGGCCCAATGGAGTATATATCCCTCGATTTAGAAATTTGGGTGGCGCAACAGACAGAAAGGACTACAAACGAGGATTTGGTTACCAAGGAGGTGCCAGTAGAGGCGATTGGGAAGATACGGTGGCAGAGCTGTCCTATGGCAAGAACCTTAAAGAGGCTATCCTAAAACCAGGCGGATGGACTATGGGCATAGGCGGTTTTGGCGAGGTGTTGCCTTATGAAGATAACCGAATGACTTTAGATTACGACAAACTTGATGGCTGGGGGCTACCCACAGTTACTTTTGATGCAGATTTACAGGAAAATGAATTCAACATGCGCAAAGACATGCAAGAATCTGCTGTAGATATGTTAGAAAAGGCTGGTTTTAAAGATGTGAAAGGCCATGATGGACCAACCGGATTAGGTTTAGGAATTCATGAAATGGGTACGGCACGCATGGGACGAGATCCGAAGACTTCGGTTTTAAATGGAAACAACCAAATACACGCCGTACCTAATGTGTATGTTACCGATGGGGCTTTTATGACCTCAGCAAGTTGTGTAAACCCATCTTTAACCTATATGGCTTTTACAGCAAGAGCCGCAGCACACGCTGCCCAAGAACTTAAAAAAGGAAATATATAATGGAAAGAAGAATTGCATTAAAAAACATGGGGCTGTCGCTAGGCTACATCGTGGCTACCCCCACAATTATAGGACTTGTACAAAGTTGTAAAAATGAAAAAGTGTTGGAATGGACCCCCGATTTTTTCTCTCAAGAAGAAGGTGCCATGCTAACGCATTTAGTAGATATTATATTGCCAAAAACGGATACTCCAGCCGCCTCAGAGCTACAAGTACACCTCTTTATAGATCGTTTTGCAAATGAAGTCTTAGACCAAAATCAACAAGACTTATTGCGTTTATCTACTTCTAAATTTGTAGAAAAAGCCCTAAAGGATTCAGGAAAAACAAAAGTGGCAGATTTAGAAGTTGCTGATTTAGAACCGGTACTGGCGGCTACCCTAAAGGTCACCAAGGAAGATGAAAAAGTCTACCTAGAAACAATCAACACCTATAACAAGGCGGTTAAAAATGGCGAATCGGCTCAATTAAATGATGTGGTTTCGCAATTTGCCTTCGCCAATGACCTGAGAAAATTAGCCATTTGGGGCTATAAAACGTCGGAATTTGTGGGTGAAGAAGTTCTGGCTTATTTACCCGTACCGGGCGAATTTGTAGCCTGTGGAGATCTTCAGGAGCTTACAGCAGGCAAAGCATGGTCTCTGGGATGAAGCGACGTAGTTTTATACAGAAAACGGCACTTTCCGGCGGTGCAATATCGCTGGGAAGTGCTTTGTCATTTGCAGGAGATGTTAAAAATTCAGGTGCCTCACATACGTTTAATCTAAAGTATGCCCCACATTTTGGCATGTTTAAACATCATGCCGGCGATAATGTGATTGACCAGCTCAATTTCATGGCCGATCAAGGCTTTACCGCACTCGAAGACAATGGGATGATGGCACGGGATACAGCCCTTCAGACTAAAATAGGAGAGACCCTTGCCAAGCGAAACATGACTATGGGGGTTTTTGTAATTGATAAGGGGGGCAATATGGCCAATACCCTAGCTGCCGGAAAACCTGAGCATGTCGCCATTTTTTTAGATGGATGCCGAAAAGCGGTGGAAGTGGCCAAGCGGGTCAATGCCAAATGGATGACCGTGGTACCGGGGGGCTATGAGCGAAACCTTCCGCTGGGAGTACAGGATGGTCATGTGATTGAAGCCCTGAGAAGGGGTGCTGAGATTTTAGAACCGCACGGACTCGTAATGGTGCTCGAGCCCCTATCAGACTCACCGGATTTGTACCTTCAGACTTCGGATCAAACCTATATGCTTTGCAAAGCGGTGAACAGTCCTTCATGTAAAATTTTATATGACATTTACCATATGCAAAAAAATGAGGGACATTTAGTACGCCATATGGAACTTACATGGCCCGAAATAGCGTATATCCAAATTGGAGATAATCCGGGACGGAATGAGCCTACTACTGGTGAGATTAACTATCAAACTATTTTCAAATTTATCCATGACAAGGAGTTTAAGGGTATTCTGGGTATGGAACACGGCAATTCAAAATCGGGCAAGGTGGGAGAACAGGCCGTGATCGATGCCTATAAAAAAGTGGATGCCTTTTTGTAAGCCTTAGCTTATTAAAGACAATGTTTTCTTACCGTCGCGGGTTACGTGTGCAGTTGTAATAGGGTTTAGATTATCTTCTACAAGTTTTGGAAGCTACCACGTTTTTCTAAATCTTCCGGAGTTTGAGTTTTACTAAAAAATACGTATTCAGCCTGCGTCATTCCCGTAAATAAAAAAATTCTTGAAACCGACTATCCCCGAGGCAAGCCATAGGGGTATACTTCTACTGTGCTCAGTACGGGTTTCGCCAGTTTCATTTGAGCCTTTGAGTCAAAAACAGAAATTTTGTATTTTTCCTCACCCGGAACTGCAAAAAGGCAGTTCCGGCCTCTCCATAGGAGCGATAAATAGGAAACCCCGACCCAAGGGTCGGGGTTTTTTTAGATTGAAGTATAACAAATACCAAGGGGTTGCCCGAAAGGAGGGTTTTTTTTGGGTGCACTTCCTAGCCGTTTTTTGGCATTCTGTGTTGCCATAAAATGTTGACTTTTTTCTTTTTTTAACGGAATTCCGAAGAATTGTTGTCATTTATGTAAGAAAAAACTTTCTTATACGTTATTCTATATATGGATGCATATTACATACTAATTTTTTATGTGGTTCTCATGATAGGAGGTAAAGTAGCCTTTGCGCTCTATCAACGGAAAACATACCGACCGTTTGCAAAATGGTTTTCTTTAAAACTACCATTTCGGAAAAATGCATTTATAAACGATCGACTACCCGACAAAAAAGAATCCCTACCTATTTAACGTTCCGTTTAGAAAGTTTTTAGGGCTGCGTATCGTCCAATCCCTTGAGGAAGCCTTAGGTTGCTCTTAGGTACTTTATGTTGTCTTTAAGACACTAGATGGGAAAAACCTACCGTATTTATATGGGGAACATATGTGGGTTTGTAGTGTGAGACACAGGAATCGCCAATTTTTTATAGTAGGCAACAACTTTTTTTACCCTTTATTACGTATTTAACAGAAGGTACACATAATGGATCACTATTTTACCATATTATTTATCTACACAGCGCTATTTATTTGTGCTTCAGTGTTACGACCCTATTTTAAAAAGTAAGGGGTACACCATTTTGATGCCTTAAATTTGAGTTGTGCAATTTTGTATGGATTCTTGTTGTTCTTTAGTGTGCTACACCTCCCCATTTTAATGTATTTCTGACCGTATTTCTCGATGTATATTACCAGTAGGGTATATCATTTCAGAATGCTTCGAAGCAAATCCTTATGCATGCATGCAATACACTAAGGCTGATCCATCTGAAAGATGTCAGTTTGATCGCGCGCTCGGAATTGTAGTTGGCAGCCAAATAAGATGCGAACAATCAACCAAGTGGTTCAGATGCATATTTATAAATTAATATGATGCATTAAATGTTTCCAAATGTTATTAATAGCCCAAAGTTTGAGCCGTGTGCTAGGAGAAAATATAATGCTTACGTTTAAAATATAACGGTGAGGTAAAACACAGAATTTCGTTTTTAGGCCCAAAGGTTAAAAATGCGATGTATGGAGTTGGTCAAAATAAAACCGGAGAAACCCGCGCTGTGCATTTCGATACACTTAGTATGGCATTTATTGAAAAGATACGCTATGGCCTGCCCACCCTATTCCTGTTGGAAGGGTCTCGGGATAGTCGGCTTTAAAAAATATTTTGGTTGCGATGAAAAAAATAAGAAATCCGGCAAAATCCATTATGAGATATGATTTTGCCGGAGGAACTATAGAATAATAAACACTACAAAAATTGTACTACGCCATTACGAACCGCACATTAAACAATCATCATCGGCCTGTCCTTCTTTAGATTGCGCAATTAATTGTTTCATCTCTTCAGCCGAGAGGGGTTCTATGTCAAGAGGCTTACTTTCTACGTTAGTGGCTTTTACTTCAATGGCAACAGCTTCACGTTTATCGGTAATCACAGGAGCTACAACCAACTCCTCGGGGAGTTCCTTTTCTGTTTTTCTATTGTCTAATGTAAATTTAATGGCATCTACGGCTGCTTTTGTCCTCAGGTAATACATGCCCGTTTTAAGGCCACTTTTCCAGGCATAAAAGTGCATGGACGTAAGTTTGGAGTAGTTTGCATTTTCCATAAAAAGATTCAACGACTGACTCTGATCAATGAAATAACCCCGTTGTCTAGACATGTCAATAATATCCTTCATGCTCAATTCCCAGACGGTCTTATAAAGTTCCTTAATTTCTAAAGGAATAGTATCTATATGCTGTACAGAGCCATTGGCTCGCATTAAATCTTGCTTCATTTTTTCATTCCAAAGACCTAAGCGCACTAAATCTTCAAGCAAATGTTTGTTAACCACAATAAATTCTCCGGATAGGACACGGCGCGTATATATATTAGAAGTGTAGGGTTCAAAACATTCATTATTGCCTAAAATTTGAGACGTAGATGCGGTGGGCATCGGTGCCACTAATAAGGAGTTGCGAACCCCATGTTTGCTTACGTCTTTTCGCAATTTATCCCAATCCCATCGACCGGAAAGGTCTTCATCTTTAACACCCCAAAGGTTGTGTTGAAATTCTCCTTTGGAAATGGGAGAACCTTCATACGAGGAATAGGTGCCTTCTTCTTTCGCCAATTCCATTGATGCGGTTACTGCCCCATAATACAATGTTTCAAAAATATCCTGATTCAGTTTTTTGGCTTCATCGGAGGTAAATGGTAACCTGAGTAAAATAAATGCATCGGCCAAGCCTTGTACGCCTAAGCCAATGGGTCGATGTCTTAAATTAGAATTTTCGGCTTCTACTACGGGGTAATAATTGCGATCTATAACCCGATTCAGGTTTTTGGTAACCCTTTTGGTTACTTTAAATAATTCTTTATGATCAAACTCCCCATTCTTAATAAACATGGGTAGCGCAATAGAGGCTAAATTACAGACCGCTACTTCATCCGGTGCCGTGTATTCTATAATCTCGGTACATAAATTTGAGGAGCGAATGGTGCCCAAATTTCGTTGGTTACTCTTCCTATTGGCCGCATCTTTATATAGCATATAAGGTGTGCCTGTTTCAATTTGAGATTCCAATATTTTTTCCCAAAGTTCTCTTGCTTTTACCGTTTTGCGACCCTTGTTTTGGGCTTCATACCCCATGTAAAGTGCTTCAAACGCTTCACTGTGATTATTGAAAAGCTCTGGGCATTCGTTAGGACACATAAGTGTCCAGTCCTCGTTAGCTTCTACGCGTTTCATGAATAAATCGGGAATCCACATGGCATAGAACAAATCTCTGGCCCGCAATTCTTCTTTGCCATGATTCTTTTTTAAATCCAAAAAATCATAGATATCGGCATGCCATGGTTCTACATAAATGGCAAAACTACCCTTTCGTTTTCCGCCGCCCTGATCTACATATCTGGCTGTGTCGTTAAATACTTGTAACATGGGAACAATACCGTTTGAGGTGCCATTAGTGCCTGCAATATAGGATCCGGTGGCTCGTACGTTGTGTATAGATAAACCAATACCTCCGGCAGATTGGGAAATTTTTGCAGTTTGTTTTAAGGTGTCGTAAATACCATCGATACTATCGTCTTTCATGGCCAAGAGAAAGCAAGACGACATTTGCGGTTTTGGCGTGCCCGAGTTAAAAAGCGTTGGAGTGGCATGTGTAAAATATTTTTTAGACATCAACTCATACGTTTCTACTGCCGCCTCTAAATCGTTCAGATGAATGCCAATTGCTACCCGCATCAACATGTGCTGGGGGCGTTCTACAATCTTTCCGTTGAGTTTTAAGAGATAGGATCTTTCCAAGGTTTTAAAACCAAAATAATCGTATCCAAAATCGCGGTTATAAATGATGGTTGAGTCTAATTGTTCGGCATTATCTTTAATTACCTGATACACTTCATCCGAAAGTAAGGGAGCTTTTTTTCCGGTTCTGGGATTAATGTACTCATATAAATCCGTCATCGTATCCGAAAAGGATTTTTTGGTGTTTTTGTGCAGGTTAGACACGGAAATACGCGCGGCTAACTTGGCGTAATCAGGATGGTGCGTAGTCATCGTAGCCGCAATTTCAGCTGCTAAATTATCGAGTTCAGAGGTGGTCACATTGTCATACAAACCCTCTATAACTCTAACAGCGACTTTTACAGGATCTACAAGTTCATTTAGTCCGTAACATAACTTGCGTACTCTAGCGGTTATCTTGTCGAACATCATTGGCTCTTTGCGGCCATCTCTTTTAACTACAAACATAAGGTTACAATTTTTTTAATGATGGGATGGTTGGCTAAAACTGGTTCATTTACTACAACATACTTCTGTTTTAAGGAAGTATTTAAAGCGTTATTTTAAAGGGATGCTATGCGCTTGGCTTAAAAATCGGCGTCAAAACTAATCTTCTGGGCATCCTGATCTTTATCTTTGTTTAGCACTCCTGCTTTCTGATATTCTGAAACTCTTTTTTCGAAGAAGTTGGTTTTGCCCTGTAAAGAGATCATATCCATAAAATCAAATGGGTTGGTTGCATTATACACACGAGCGCATCCTAATTCTACCAAAAGCCTGTCTGTAACAAACTCCAAATACTGCGTCATGAGTTTGGCGTTCATTCCGATTAAACTAACAGGAAGGGATTCTGTTATAAATTCCCTTTCTATATTTAACGCATCTACTAAGATGTCGGTAATGCGTTGTTTGGGTACTTTGTTTATTAAATGATGGTTGTGCAAATGCACGGCGTAATCACAATGCATGCCTTCATCTCTTGATATAAGTTCGTTAGAAAATGTTAACCCAGGCATTAAGCCTCGTTTCTTTAACCAAAATATGGAACAGAACGCCCCGGAAAAGAAGATGCCTTCTACGGCAGCAAAGGCAATTAAGCGTTCTGCAAAGCTGGGAGATTCTATCCACTTTAATGCCCAATCTGCCTTTTTCTTAATGGCGGGAAAATTTTCTATCGCATTAAATAAAATTGCTTTCTCCTTTTCATCTTTTACATAAGTGTCTATCAAAAGCGAATAGGTTTCAGAGTGAATATTCTCCATCATGATTTGAAATCCGTAAAAGAACTTAGCTTCGGCATATTGCACTTCGCTCACAAAATTTTCGGCTAAATTTTCATTTACTATCCCATCAGAAGCGGCAAAGAATGCCAAAATGTGTTTTATAAAATACTGCTCTTCTGCATTGAGTTTGTTATTCCAATCGGTAAGATCTTGGTGTAGGTCTATTTCTTCTGCTGTCCAAAAACACGCCTCACATTTCTTATACCATTCCCAAAGGTCATGGTGTTTTATAGGAAAAATAACGAATCGGTCACTGTTCTCGGCCAATATGGGTTCTATTGCTGCAGCCATCTTATTAATTGTATTTTTTGGTTTTGTAAATAAGGTAATTGTACCTTGCTCTAGGGGTTAACAAAGATTGAAAAATGAAGTGGATTTCTAAAGGGCGCAGGCCTTTTTAATTACAAAGTTTTTAACACGTTATGTTGAAATGTAGTCTGGCAAGCGGTGTTTGTTATGTTTGTACAAGGATATTAAATTTAGAGTAATTATGGACGAACACTTTAAACCAAAAAGTATAAAAACAACATACTCTTTGGTTTATAAAAAGAACGAAATTAAATGATGTTTAGTGGTGGTTTTCCATACTACTGCATGGCCTCAGAGGCACTGTCTTATCGATGGAAAAAATGAATTCATCTTTGGAGGCTAGGCCTAAGGTAGTTCCCCCGAAACCTTAGGCCTTCACAAATTCCCGGACTGTAAAAGTAGAGAATCTCCAATATGCGATAATTAAGTAAGGTCTGCCGTGCTATGCTACAAAGCCATACCCTAGCGGTTTATAAGTTTTCCATTCCTATGTATACCCATTTTGGGCTTTCATACTGCTAATTTCATGCCCTATCTCTTATTGGCATCAAAATTACCCGAAACATAAATTGTCTTTCCTGCTGCATTTTTAAGATATACTGCTATCTTACCGCTAAGATCATCAGAACTCACCTGCTTAAGGGTAATCCTTCCTTTAGTAGTAAAAAATGGCACCTCTCCAAATTCATTGATATTCGCAAAACCGAATGCGCCGTCAAAACAATTTAAGAATCCGTTAATATCCTTAGCAATACCATATGATCCGGGTGAAATTTTAATTTCGTTATAGGGTTTTGATATTAAAAACTCCAATGCATTTCGTTGGGTGTCATGCGGATATTTAAAATTTAATTTTACTGTGGTAAATACAGCTCCACTTACGCCTTTTTCCAAAAAAGTTTCAAAATCAACGATTCCAGACAACTCGTTGGAGAAATCGCCTGTCGCTTTTAGGGTATAGCGGCTCTTGGAAGGCCCATCGGCATTTGTTGCTACACCACCGGAGACAAAGATAAAAGGGACAATAGCCCAAAAAAATAATTGAAACCTATTCTGTAGAAAGGGAGCTATAGCCAGATCATGTTTCATTTGGCACCTCTATATTTTACACTACTATCCTTAGTGGCGTTCACTTGCAATGTAGCTCTAAGGGTTTTGTCATTTACTTTAGAAAAATCTCCCGTCCATCGGCTATTGTCTGATGGAGGTTGCAGATGTTTTTCTGAAAATACGGCGAACCACAAGGTCAAGAGTAGAAGTACGAAAAATGTAAAACACTTTTTCATGGGTTTAGGTTATTTATACAAATACGGAGTTTTTCCACATTTGCGCACCGAAAATAGTGTAAAAAAAATCCTTTCAAATTGGCTTTTGTATAGTTGGTGCTGTATGTTGTATGAATGGTACGACCACCTAGACGCAATTCTACTGCACATGGGTTTCCCTAAACAGGGCATTAAAATAGTGCTATATCTCTCTTATAGTGACGTAAAAAAGAGACGCCAAACCCCTAAACAGGGCTGCATTTATGCCACCCATACGCCAAACGATTCCATCGGCACATTTTTAAGGGTAAACCTTTGTCTTTCATTCTATTTTTATTTAATTTTTCTCTTGTAATTTTAATTCTGAAACCATACCTATGTATTCTAGTAAAGCCTACTGCACGAGAACTTAGGATGCGTGTATTTTAAGGTTAGCAACATAGGCTAGTGTAGCCTTGTTATACCACCAGAGGAAAAGGAGATTTGATAGTGGAATGTATTACGGCACTGGGCTTTTACATAACCTTAAGCGTAATACAGATATTTTGATAACACCCATGAAGCGCATAAAAACACAAAAGACTATGTTAGAAGCCGTACTTGTTGATGATGAACTAAAAGCACTACAAAGTCTTTCGTGGGAGCTCACCAATTTTAGTGACGAAATAAAGGTGATCGCTTCTTTTACAGATCCTCTCGAGGCTTTGCAGTATTTGGAAATTCACACTCCCGATTGTCTATTTCTAGATATTGAAATGCCCACTATGGATGGGTTTCAGTTTATACAAAAACTGAAAAATAAGGCATTTCCGGTGATCATCACTACAGCGTATAATCAATACGCCATTAAAGCCATAAAAAATGAAGCCATAGATTATTTATTGAAACCCATTGATTCGGATGATTTGCATGACACCATTGTTAAAATTAGAAAATTTAACGCTAAAAACTTTACAGCCGACAAGTTAGAGAAGGTACTGATGAACTTAAATTTTACCTCGGTACAAAAGAGAATCACCATAAATACAGACGGCAAACTTGTTTTTCTAAGCAGTGATGACATTCTTTATGTAGAATCGGACGGAAATTATAGTACGCTGTTTTTAGCAGATGGGCAAAAAATGGTGCTGACAAAAAAATTGAAAGAAGTTAATGAACTTCTTCCACCAGATATATTTTTTAGGATTCACAATTCATACATTATCAACATTAACAAAGTAAAGGAATTTCTAAAAACAGATGGATACGTCGTGTTGCAAACCAACCATAAAATACCGGTATCTCGACAGAAAAAATCTGATTTTCTAGACCTGCTATAACCACGGTTCATGAAATTTCTAAACACAAAAAACGGGATACATGCAACGGCAAGAGGGATAAGGAACAGCCTATTTCTTTTATGCCTTTTAAGTGTGTTTCAGGGCACTTCTCAAGAAGTTTCATCCCTATTTAAAAGCAGAGTAGACAGCCTTATTGCCGCTGCACCAAACACCTATATGGAAATTGATGCGGTCTGTAGAGCGGTTCGTAGAGACACCATCTACATGCGCTATTTTAACGAAATCTCGGCCGAAAGAAGCTATAGGGCGGGGCAGGCCTATGCACTGAATCAGATGGGAACCAAATATCGGGATATTTCACAGTATGCCAAGGCCGGAGCACTTCACAGACAGGCCTTGGAAATTGCCATTGAAGCGGACAATGTCGAATTCCGGGTGTTTAGCCTCAATATGTTGGGTGTGGTGTATCGGAGAAGTGATGCTATCAAAATAGCATTAGATTATAGTCAGGAAGCATTGGAGCTTGCCGAATCTGTAGAAAACCCTACCGAAGGCATTAAAAGAAGCATTAATGTAGCACTTAACAGTATTGGTAATATATACCAAACCCTAGAGCAATACGATTTAGCGATTGCACAGTTCACAAAATCCATGAAATTGGAAGAAGAACTTGGTAATACCTTGGGCTTGGCCATAAACCACCAAAATGTAGGAGAATGTTTTGAAGCGAAGGGACTTTTGGAAGATGCTCTTGAGAATTACCGTATTTCATTGGCCTATAACGAAGAAATTAATTCTGATAAGGGAAAGATTATTTGCAAGAATAGTATCGCCAAAGTGTATATTAAACAAAATAAGCTGGAAGATGCCTTGGAGATTCTAGAACCCGCCTTGCTATCTGCCGAACTATTGGGCGATATGCAAATTGCCGCTGCGGTTCAAATTAATTTAGGTTGGGTGCTCATGCGTCTAGGGCGTTTTTCTGAAGCCGACAAAGAACTTGAAGCAGGTCTGGCACTCGCAAAAAAATACAACTTGCCCACGTTTATTTCCGAGGCGTATAGCTTACTTTCCAATTTGGCTTCCGAACAAAATGCCTATAAAGAAGCATTGGATTATTACCGAGAATCAATAAAAATAAATCAATCTATTAGTAACGATCGCAATCTGCGGTATGTTAACGATATGATTATCCGGTACGATTCCGAAAAAAAAAACAATCAGATTGCGGTTTTAGCCAAGGAAAACGAAATAGTGAAACTTAAACTACGCCGAAACCAAAATACCTTCCTCGTGGCAGGTCTTGCCCTTTGTTTGGTTGGATTTATTCTTTACATCCTTTATCGCCAAGCACAATTAGGGAATGAAAAAAAATTACTCACCTTGGAACAAACCATGTTGCGAAGCCAAATGAATCCTCATTTTCTGTTTAATTCTTTAAATTCCATAAAACTGTATATCATCAATAATGAACAGAAAAATGCGGTACACTACCTAAACAAGTTCTCTAAATTGGTACGTAAGATTCTAGAGGCGTCCTCGATGCGTGAAATACCTTTGGCAGAGGAATTAGAAACCGTAACCTTATATATGAATATTGAAAATATTCGGTTCAATAATGAAATAAATTTTAACGTCGCTGTAGATGACGATATTCAGGTGCACCAAATAAAGATTCCGTCCCTTATTTTGCAGCCCTTTTTGGAGAATGCTTTATGGCACGGACTTTCGTCTAAAGAAGGAGAAAAAAAAATAGAGCTCCATATATACCGAAGTAAAAACGGATTTATCACCATTGCAATAACCGATAACGGTATTGGAAGGGCTTGTGCAGAGAAGATTAAAGAAGGCAAGGTGCTAAAACGAAAATCGATGGGTATTGACATCACCAAAGAACGATTGGCCAATTTTTCAAAAGATTTTCAAAATTCGTTTCAGGTAGCGATTATGGACAATTTTGACGACCACCAAGTACCCTCCGGAACCACAGTGCTATTGCACATCCCTACCTTTTAGCATGAGCGGAAGCAACCAACTCCAGATCGGCATACCATTTTTTCCCAAATTTCCGAATTAGGGCATCTTTTACAAAGCGATATACAGGTACTTCAAGTGAGGCACCCAAGCTGCAAGCGGCATCGCAAATCTGCCATTTGTGGTAATTTACGGCAGTAAACGCCGAATATTGTTGTACTCTAATAGGATATAAATGGCAAGAAACCGGCTTTTTCCATTTTGTAGCGCCATTGTTATAAGCTTCCTCCAAGCCACATTTGGCCACCCCTGTTTCGGAAAAAACCACATACGCGCACTCACTACCGTGCACCAACGGCGTTTCCCATTCCCCATCGTCGCCTTTTATAAATGCGCCTTGTTCCTCAATAGCGGCTATGCCTTCGGGTCGTAAAAAGGGTTTTACTTTAGCGTAGATAGCTACCAGTATTTCGGTCTCCTTTTCTTCCAGGGGCGCTCCGGCATTGCCGTCTATACAACATGCACCTTTACAGGCGGTTAGGTTGCACACAAAATCTTTTTCAAGGATTTCTTCAGAAACGATAGTTTTTCCAAGTTCGAACATAGCTCTAGATTAGGGAACAAAGATACTTTTTTCAAAAGGCATCCTCATTAAATTTTAGTTTGAATAAAGAAAACCTTCTTTTTAAATGTAAATTTGCATAAATTTTATACGCTTGGAAATCAATTTTAATTTTAGGGAAATTGCAACGGCCAGCATGATTCTTTTTGCCGTTATCGATATTGTAGGGAGTATTCCTATTATTATAAATCTGCGCACTAAAGTGGGTCATATACAATCTGAAAAAGCATCGATTGTTTCGGCCTGTATAATGATTGCCTTTTTGTTTGTGGGTGAAGAAATTCTCAATTTAATTGGTATTGATGTCAATTCTTTTGCTGTAGCAGGTTCTTTTATTCTCTTTTTTCTTGCTCTAGAAATGATCTTGGGCATTACCTTGTATAAAGATGATGAACCCGAAAGTGCTTCCATTGTACCCATTGCATTCCCATTAATTGCCGGAGCCGGCACCATGACTGCCTTGTTGTCGCTACGGGCGGAGTATCATGTGGCCAATATTATTGTTGCCATTATCATAAATATCATCTTTGTGTATCTTGTACTTAAATCCTCCAAAAGAATTGAAAAGGTTTTGGGCAAAGCCGGTATTGGTATTATCCGAAAAGTTTTCGGGGTCATTTTATTGGCTATTGCGGTGAAGTTATTTGCTACCAATATAAATCAACTGTTTTTGTGAAGTTCTCACAGGTATTTTTAAAATAAAAGACATGAAAAAAAACATCCCCTATTTTGGTATCATTGTAATTGCACTTTTATTAATTGCCTACAATACCACATTAATTGATTTTAATACGCCTTTGGAGGGGAATAGCATTATTGCCCTTATTGGTATTTTTGCTGCACTGTGTGCCATTGTGTTGTTGCTTATTTTTATGACTTCCAAAAAAATAAAGAACCGCATGGACAAGCGCTAGCCTTTATACTAGTTGCTTTTCATTGGGGGTGCTATTTCCGGGGCTGCTAACCGCAGAACAGTTTGAAGCATACTGTCTTCATCACTTTTAATTTCGGCAGCGGTATTGGCATCATACAGTTGTTCGGCTAAAGCGGCTTTAATAAATAATTTTATTTTATCCTCGTATGCGTAAAAATCTATTTTTACGTTTCTTTCTATAAAATAATCGATGAAGTTTTCAAAAAGAATATCATCTACCCTATAGTCATTTAAAAATTCATCGCGACTGTATTCGGAATAGGCCGCTCGGTGTGTATCTAAGTACCCGAAAACAAAATAGGACAAATAACCCAAATTGTCCATGCTCTCTATGGCTTCGGCCTCGTTGTTGCCAATGGGGACAAACACATCGGGGATGATGCCTCCGCCTCCGTACACTACTTTACCATTTGGTGTAGTATACTTAAGGGAGTCGGCCACTTTAATGCTGTCTACCGATTGTAACTCTCCGTTTTGGAGTCTTTGAGAAAATTGTTGGTAATAATCTCTGTTTCCGTTTTCGTATGATCGTTGTATAGATCGGCCTGTAGGCGTGTAATAGCGAGATACGGTAAGGCGTACTGCGGAGCCGTCGCCCAAATCCATTTCTCTTTGCACTAGGCCTTTACCAAAGGATCGCCTGCCCACAATAGTGCCTATATCGTTATCTTGTAGGGCACCGGCTATGATTTCGCTAGCTGAAGCGGATCGTTCGTTAATAAGCACATACACAGGTTTACCCTCAAAATCGCCCTTTTTAGACGCGTAAATTTTATCTACATCTCCTTTTTTGTTTTTGGTAAACAAAATGAGTTTGCCATCGGCCAAAAACTCATCGGCCATCTGCTCTGCAACGCCCAGATACCCGCCGGGATTATCCCTAAGATCTAAGGCTAATTTGGTGGCACCCTTCTGTTTTAATTTTCTTAGTGCCTCGCTAAATTCCTTAAAGGTAGATTCGGCAAATCGATTTACTTTAATATAGCCCATGTCGTGGGTTAGCATAAAATAGGCATCTACACTTTTTATGGGAATAACATCTCTTTTTATGGGTACTGTAAAGGTTTCGTTGGTTTGTTTTCTGTAAACTGTGAGGTCTACAATAGATCCTTTTTTACCTTTTAATTTTTCTACGATACTTTCATTGGGTAATCTTTTGCCAAATAAGGTATCGGAATCTGACATCAAGATACGATCTCCCGGCTTAACACCCTTTAAAAAACTTGGGCCGTTTTCAATGGTTCTAATGACCGAAATGGTATCCTTATACATATAAAAATTAACACCGATGCCCACAAAGTCTCCTTTCATATTTTCGGATACTTTGGTCATTTCTCGTTTGGGAATATAGACCGAATGTGGGTCTAATTTGTCTAAAATATTGTTCACGGTAACATCTACAATGCTATCGGTATTGATCTCGTCTACATATTCGTAATCGATGTAATCGATAAGACGATTGAGTTTGTCCTTCTTAGAATTGGTTGTAAAGAGTTTTTCCGGCGAATCGCTAAAGTTCAATTTTCCGCCAACAAGAACCCCTAGAGCAAGTGCTGCTGCAAGAAGCGCGGGCCAGATGTAAAAATATTTTTTGTTCATGAATTAGGGCTTGTGTTAAAGGGCACTATCTATTTGAGGCATGTGTACCAAGGCTATGCCAGCCTTGGTTAAGAACTCGAGTCCGGAAGCATCCTTATATGCCGTTTGATATACTACACGTTTTATGCCAGATTGATGAATGAGTTTGCTACATTCTCTACAGGGCGATAAAGTAAGGTACAACGTGGCACCACCACAAGATTGCGTAGACGAAGCCACTTTGGAAATAGCATTGGCTTCAGCATGTAAAACATACCACTTGGTATAACCGTCTTCGTCCTCACAGTGGTTTTCAAAACCGGTGGGCGTTCCGTTGTACCCATCGGAAATAATCATTCGATCTCTAACAATAATAGCACCTACCTGCTTTCTTTTACAATAGGATAGCTTTCCCCATTCGCTCGCCATCCGAAGATATGCTCTATCGTATTTTTCCTGTTTGTTTTTTTTCATAGAAACAGTTCATGGAACGTTATAAGTAAAGGTGAAATGAAAACAAAAATAATGGCTTTGTCTATGCCATAATGAAAAGCTAAGATACTGGCTTTGCCATTGCGCTACAACCCCAAATGGTTAATTTTTAGTGAAACCTTACCATGGAAACGTATTAATGAGTAGCGGTATTGTAATTACAAGGATTAAAACAGACCATAGGGTTACAAATAGTGTGCGAGGTATCTTTAAAAATGATTGCACAACATAAGCCAAAAGCAACACAACACCTATAATAAGCACTTGCGAAAGCTCTATTCCGGAAGCAAATGCCAACAAGGGAATACTCTTACTGTCTTCTTCTGCCATAAGCATTCTAAAATAATTTGAGAAACCAAAACCATGAATAAGTCCAAAAAAAGTGGTAGATACCCCCAACACACTCATGCTATGGGTTTGCGCTGTTTTACGGATGTAGACTAAGTTAAACACAGCAGTAGCCATAATGGTTACCGGAATAAGAAATTCTATGAGTGCCACATTTATAGTAAGGGTGTCAAAAGCAGAAAGCGCCAGAGAAGTACAATGGGCTATGGTAAAAATGGTGGCTAAAAGCAGTATCTGCTTCCAACGGCTTAAGGTAAATGGAGCAGCCAATGCAGCCAAAAATAAAATATGGTCATAGGCTCCTAAATCTAATACATGATGGAAACCCAACTGTACATAAAACCAAAAATCTTCCATACGTCACTTATTATTTTAGGCCTCGTAATACAAGAGTTAGGCCATACCACGCTCTTGCTGTATTTCCTCGTAGGCCTTTTGTACTTCTTTAAACTTTTCTTCGGCTCCTTTCTTTATGGCTTCATTTTCTGTGTTTACCCTATCGGGGTGGTATTTTTTTGCCATGGTGCGGTAGGCCTTTTTTACTTCCTCATTGGTGGCCGCTTTTTCTATTTCTAAAATTTTATAGGCATTATCTACCGATTTGACGAACATGGCCTGGATGCTTTCAAAATCGCGTCGGCCCAGTTGTAAAAAGCGGGCAATATCGTATATTTTATCAATTTCGGCGGCACTTACGCTGCCGTCGGCCTGGGCAATTCCAAATAAAAAGTGTACTAATTGTAGCCGTACTTCGTATCGGGTTCTTTGCCTTAGCGTTTCACATATACGCTCTACAGAAAGCTCCTTTTTTTTATTTATTTCATTAAAAGTTCTAAAAATAGCGTTGGCCTTTTCCTTTCCATAGGTACTTACAAAGTAGCGTTGTACGTAGTCCATTTCGCGTTGACTCACGGTGCCATCGGCCTTTATCACAATAGAACATAGTGAAATAAGATGAAGTTCAAAATCGGCGGGCGATACTTGCGCACGACCCACATCTCCAAAAAGACTCCCGCCACTTTTCTTGTTTCCTAAGCTATCGATAAGGCTTCCCACAAAAAATCCCAATATGGCACCGGGAAATTTAAACACAACAAACCCAAGGATGGCTGCAACCCACTTAATCATCGTATTTCAAAATTTTGTCAAAGATATAATTTTCGAAAGGAATCAAAAGCCAAATGAAAAGTTAAGGTGTGCGGATTAAGTGTCTCAAAATACCTATCTTTGAATGTATTTTAAATCTTGTAAATATGTACCCTCCAGAATTAGTAAAGCCGATGCGGCAAGATCTTACCGCTGCCGGCTTTGAAGAATTATATACAGCCGATGCTGTAGAACAAGCGATTCATAAAAATGGCACTACCTTAGTAGTGGTAAATTCGGTTTGTGGTTGTGCAGCGGCGAATGCGCGACCTGCAGCCAAGTTAAGCCTTCAAAGCGAAAAGAAACCCGATCATTTGGTAACTGTTTTTGCCGGCATGGATATTGAAGCCGTAAATGCAGCCAGAAATCTCATGGTTCCCTTTCCTCCTTCTTCGCCGAGTATGGCTTTGTTTAAGGACGGCGAACTTGTGCATATGATAGAACGCCATCATATTGAAGGACGCCCGGCGGAGATTATTGCCGAAAATCTTATGGAAGCTTATAATGAGTTTTGTTAAACCTTAGAAGATTCCGCATCATTAAAAATAGGTATTAAAAACCGTTCGAAACGAACGGTTTTTTATTTTTGTGTCATGCAAAAAGTACTTTCATACCCACTTACTGCGGTATATTTCCTTTTTTTTGGACTTACGCTGTTGGTGTTTCATCCTATACAATGGATTTGCTTTCGATTTTTTGGGTACGATGCCCATAAGCGAAGTGTAAGCCTGCTCAATGCTACACTGCTGCGATGCACCCACATCTTAGGAACCCGTTATACGTTTACCAATACCCATAGCCTTCCTACCAACAGGCCGCTTATTATAGTGGCCAACCATCAAAGCATGCACGATATTCCGCCACTAATATGGTTTTTACGAGCACATCACCCTAAATTTGTGAGTAAGATAGAATTGGGCAAAGGCATTCCGAGTGTTTCTTTTAATTTGCGCCACGGTGGTGCGGCGCTAATTGATCGTAATGACAGTAAACAGGCCGTAGCAGAAATCACCAAACTGGGTCAATATATAGAAACCCATAACCGAAGTGCCGTTATTTTTCCTGAAGGCACCCGAAGCCGAACGGGACATCCCAAAAATTTTCAACCAACAGGGCTTAAGATTTTACTGAAAAATGCGCCCTCTGCCTTAATTGTACCTATAACTATAAATAATTCGTGGAAGATGTTGCGGTACGGCAAATTTCCCTATGGTTTAGGAAACCATCTTTCATTTGAAATACATGAACCCATAGAAAATAGGGGTAATGCAGATGATTTAATTGAAAGAACCAAACAGCGTATTATCGCTAGTATAACTTCTTTTGCATGACACATTCTGAATGTATAGAGGCAACCATCCTTTTTGTAAAGGAGACCTTACGCGGTGCTGAGGGTGGGCACGATTGGTTTCACATTCAACGGGTATTTAACAATGCGCTTTTAATTGCCCGAGGCGAAAAAGTGAACCTCTTGGTAGTAGGTCTTGGGGCATTACTTCACGACATTGCCGACGCCAAATTTCATGACGGCGACGAAACGGTAGGCCCAAAATGGGCTAGCGCATTTCTTGAGTCGATTGCTGTAGCGCCCTCAGTAATAGACCAAGTGGTATATATCATTGAAAATAGTTCTTTTAAAACGAGTCTTGATCCCAATGCAGAAAAAACTACTTCTATAGAATTGCAGGTGGTACAGGATGCCGATCGGTTAGATGCCATAGGTGCTATAGGCATTGCCAGAGCTTTTAATTATGGCGGCTTTAAGAACCGAGAACTTTATAATCCGGATATTGCACCTAACCTAAAAATGACCAAAGAAGCGTATCAACATTCTAACGCGCCTACCATAAATCATTTTTATGAAAAACTACTGCTCTTAAAGGACAAGATGAATACAAGTACCGGTAAAAAATTAGCTGAAGAACGACACCAGTTTATGCTAAATTACCTACAGCAGTTTTATAAAGAATGGAACGGTGACTTTTAGCCTTAATGCAGTCCCCTCTTGGAGAATATAGACTTACCCCTATTTTGAGCCTTATTTCCTTTTTTTTGATCCTTAGTAAAATCCAAAGCATTCGTTATATTTGTGGGAATACCTTTTTACGTAATGCCCATTAGGGCTTTTAAACCGATATCATGCAAAGACGAAAATTCATTAAAAATGCAGCGGCTTCCTCAGCCGTTTTTTCCATTGTGCCCAGTTTTGTTTTGGGCAAAAACCATGTTGCCCCTAGCGATACCTTGTACATTGGTGCATTTGGTGTGGGCGGAAGGGGTGCCGGGGTTATGAACGGACTGGACGAAACCGCCAAGGTGAAATTTGTAACCCTTTGCGATGTAGATGATCGCAGGGCGGCCGAAACCTATGCAAAATTTCCTAAAGCAAAGCGATATACCGATTTCAGAAAGGTGTATGACAAACATCTAGACGAAATGGATGCCATTATGGTGGCTACTCCGGATCATACACATGCCACAATTGCGCTTCCTTTTATGAGAGCTAAAAAACATGCGTACGTAGAAAAGCCGCTCACCCATAACATTAAAGAAGCACGATTAATGACCCAAGTGGCTAAGGAACAGCAAATCGTAACCCAAATGGGCAATCAGGGTGCCTCTAGCGATGGTAGCCGGCAAGCCAAAGAATGGATACAATCCGGAATTATAGGAAAAGTACATAAAGTAGATTGTTGGACAAACCGCCCTGTGTGGCCACAAGGCGTTGCTATTCCTAGTGGTAAAATGCCGGTTCCTAAGGAGTTGGACTGGGACTTGTGGTTGGGCCCTGCCGCAAAACGCGACTATCACGAAGCCTACCTCCCTTTTAAGTGGCGAGGTTGGTGGGATTTTGGTACCGGAGCCCTAGGAGATATGGGCTGCCACATCATGGAAACTCCTTTTGGCGTGTTAGATTTGGGGTATCCTACCGAAGCGGAAGCCAGTTGCACCACGGTGTGGGTTGGCGATTTTGTGGAAGCCGATTACAGCGCCTCCTGTCCGCCATCTTCTGTAGTACGATTAAAGTTTACTACCGAAACCCATGGCGACATTGCCTTAAATTGGTACGATGGCGGCATTAAACCCGATTTACCTGATGAATTACAAGACGGCGAAACTATTGGCGATACAGGTGGCGGTAGCGTCTTTTACGGCAGCAAAGGTATTTTAGTGTGTGATACCTATTCGCAAAACGCCCGATTATTTCCTTCTACGGATATGGCCCTATTTAATCCTCCGCAACCTTCCCTTACACGAATTGAAGGTTCTGTTTCCGGCCACCAACGAAATTTTGTGGAAGCTTGCCTAAACGGGGTGGCTACTTCTTCCGATTTTTCCAGATCGGGACCTCTTACCGAGGCGGTTCTTATGGGAAATTTGGCTATTAAGGCCTATCAATATAAGGAACTAAAGCCTGGGAAAAAAGTGGGCGATTGGGATCCGTATGATACACCGGGAAGACGTAAAATACTTTGGGACGGGGAAAATATGCGAGTTACTAATTATGACAAGGCCAACGAATGGGTCAATGGCAGCTACCGTAAAGGTTGGGAAATTCTGTAATATGGGCACACCGGCCTCTAGTAACTACTGACAGCGGTCGGGTGGGTATGCTTCGTTTAATTGCACTTGCACCAGTTGTTTTTTGGAGCCTGTTTTGGCATAGAACAAGATAATGAGGTTATATTGACGATGTGTTGGCTACCATTAGAAAAAGCCTAACGCTCCCAGACGGTTATAGGTTGGAAGCGTAAAATCATTGAATTACCGAAATGACCAATTATATTGGACAATTAAAAACCATATTTCTTTCCGAAGATAATTTTTTTTAGTTTTAAACACAACTATGGGATTTGACTTGTCTTTCGGGAAGTGAAATTTCAATAAAAAAACACCTGCACTTACAGGTGTTACGTGTGCTTCAAAATAAATACCTGCTATATTTTGCGAACTGCCGCCGCAACTACGCCTTTTCTACCTTCTTCTTCTTGATATTCTACTTTGTCACCTTCGTGTAATTCCAGCCCGTTCAATGCAGTAGCATGAACAAAGATGTCCTTTCCTGTGTCGTCGTTGGTAATGAATCCATATCCCTTGGATCCATTAAAAAATTTTACTGTTCCAGTCATTTAAATAAAAATTAAAATAATATAAAGTTTGTCTTGCTAATTTATGTTTTTTTGTTTATACCTCTTTGAAATGTGGTCTAAATCTTAGAAAAATTATGGATTGTTCCCCTTTTTTTCTTTTTTTCCTTGCATTTTTCTAATATTTTCTTCGGTAAGCATGTAATCTTTCACGTTTTTTCCCTTGCCCGCTTTAATCAAAAATAACGGCATCGCAATCAAAAAAAGACCTACGGTACCAAAGCCAATACACTTATGCGCCAAAGCATTAGCATCTTCTTTTATGCTAAAACCATAAATAATAAGTACAAGAGAAGCGAGCACAACGGTTATTATAATATATTTCATGTGTTTCTATTTTTTGATTTTAAGCGGACAGGTGGAAGGCCTTACAACCATCATACTCCTATGTGTCACTATTTTTACATGGGCGTTTCATATGTTAGTATTTTTTTTGTTAAATCGGTAATGCTTGGACTGCGCTCAGCACAGGAATGTAACTCGACAAGAATCATTCTCTTGCGTGTTATACTTTGTCGCATGCCTAGTTTCATATAAAACAATTAAGTACCCCTTTTATTTTGCGTATTTTGCCTCATGGCAAAACGAATGGCTATGACTTTAACAGGTATGTATTTCCTATAGGTGTTACTATACCCGAGCACTACAAAATTATTGCAAGAAGGTTTTATGATAACAAGACTAAGGTAACCATTTTTTGAAGAAACAAAACTTTCAACCTTAGTTTAAGAACATACAGCCGAATGAATCACATAGGAAAAACGGAAATAAAACCTTGACTTCTGAAGCGAATAGCACAAACCCTGATGCTACTTTTAATTTGAGCGAATCAGATCCAAATCTTTGTACAATTAGGGGTTACAAAACCAGATACAGCAAGAACGATTGACTACACAGTACCTTTTACAGTCAGATTGAAATAAACTAGGCATTTAACGCCTCTGCGCCGCCAACGATCTCTAAAATTTCATTAGTGATAGCCGCCTGTCGTGCTTTATTGTACGTTAGCTTTAATTGATTTCTTAATTCGGTGGCATTGTCAGTGGCCTTATGCATAGCCGTCATACGCGCACCATGCTCACTGGCAAAGGAATCCCTGATACCCTTGTAGAGCTGTGTTTTTAGAGATTTCGGAATCAATTGTGCTACAATTTCTTCTTTGGAAGGTTCAAAAATATAATCCGATTCGCCATTGGTTTGCCCTTTCATGGGTACGATGGGCAAAAATTGCTCGGTCATGACGATTTGTGTAGCCGCATTTTTAAACTTATTGTAGACGATATCAATCCTATCATAGCTGCCATTGGTGTACAATACCATTAATTCTTCGGCAATCTGGGCTACGTTTTCAAAGGTTAACTCTTCATAAATGGCACTTTTATTCGCAATGATGGAAAAACGCTTTTTTAGGATGTCATTGGCCTTTTTACCAATGGCAAAAACGGCTACTTCTTTACCGGCATACGCATCCTTTGCTAAATGAGTGGTTTGTTTTATGATATTGGTATTGAACGCCCCACAAAGACCTCGATTGGAAGTGATTGCCACAATCAACACCTTATTTAGCGGTTTGTTTTGGGAGAATTTGTTTCCAGAATCTGATTCTAAACTAGCACTTAGCCCTTGTAAAAGTTCGGTAAGCTTGTCTGCATAAGGTCGCATGGCCGTAATTGCATCTTGCGCCTTCTTCAACTTGGCCGCAGACACCATTTTCATGGCACTGGTGATCTGCATGGTTGAAGATACTGAACTTATTCTATTGCGTATTTCCTTTAAGTTTGCCATATATTTCTAGTATTTAGTATTAAGTACAACGTATTCAGAAATCAAAACAAGATTTACTTTGTGCTTAGTACTGTGTACTCTTTACTTTATGTAAAAACTAATTCTTATATTTCCGTGACAAGTCTTTACAAACCGTTGCTAAGGTATCCGTGATTTCATCTGTTAGTTTGCCCGCTTTTAAATCATCGAGAATGTTTCTGTGTTTGGCGTTCAGGAATTCTATATAATCCCTTTCAAATTCCCGTACCTTTTCTACCGGAACATCGCGCAACAAATTCCTAGAACCGGCATAGATAATAGCAACTTGATTTTCTACGGTAAACGGATCGTTTTGCGCTTGTTTTAGAATTTCTACATTACGTCTTCCTTTTTCGATAACATTTAAAGTCGCAGCATCCAAATCGGAACCAAATTTGGCAAAAGCTTCGAGTTCCCGAAATTGAGCTTGATCTAACTTTAGCGTTCCCGCGACCTTTTTCATAGATTTGATCTGCGCATTGCCCCCTACACGAGATACCGAAATACCCACATTGATGGCAGGCCTTACCCCTTGGTTGAATAAATCTTGTTCTAAGAATATCTGTCCGTCTGTAATAGAAATTACGTTCGTAGGAATATACGCAGAAACGTCTCCTGCCTGAGTTTCAATAATCGGTAACGCTGTTAACGATCCACCTCCTTTTACCAAAGGTTTTAAAGAATCCGGTAAATCGTTCATGTCTTTGGCAATGGTGTCGTCTGCAATAATCTTCGCAGCACGTTCTAACAAGCGGGAGTGCAGGTAAAAAACATCCCCGGGATAGGCCTCGCGTCCCGGTGGACGGCGTAACAACAAGGATATTTCTCGATAGGCCACCGCTTGTTTCGACAAATCATCGTAAATAATCAAAGCGGGTCTGCCTGTATCTCTAAAATACTCCCCAATAGCGGCTCCGGCAAAAGGGGCATACACCTGCATTGCCGCCGGATCCGAAGCATTCGCGGCTACAATTGTAGTATAAGCCAAGGCGCCATTATCTTCTAAGGTTTTGGCAATATTAGCCACGGTAGAGGCCTTTTGCCCTATAGCCACATAGATACAATATACCGGCTTTCCGGCATCGTAAAATTCTTTCTGATTCAAAATGGTGTCGATACAAACCGTGGTTTTACCGGTTTGTCTATCGCCAATTACCAATTCGCGTTGTCCTCTCCCTACCGGAATCATGGCGTCTATAGCTTTAATTCCTGTTTGTAAGGGCTCGTTTACCGGCTGACGGAAAATTACACCTGGTGCTTTGCGTTCTAATGGCATTTCGTACACAGTACCACTAATCTGTCCTTTACCATCTATGGGAACACCTAGGGTGTTTACCACACGACCTACAATACCTTCTCCTACCTTGATAGAGGCAATCGTTTGGGTGCGCTTTACAACGGAACCTTCTTTTACATTTCGGGACGGACTCAATAACACCACACCCACATTATCTTCTTCCAGGTTAAGTACAATCCCTTGCAATCCGCCATCGAACTCTACCAATTCACCGTACTGTACGTTGGCTAGACCGAATACTCGGGCAATTCCATCCCCTACTTGTAATACTGTTCCCACTTCGTCCAAAGTGGCCGAGGTTTCAAATCCTGATAATTGTTTCCTTAAAATTGCTGATACTTCAGCGGCTTTTACTCCTGCCATGTGAATGATATATAAAACGTTTAACGTAAGTCGGTTATGCGACTCTTGCCTTTGAAATTGTTTTTATAAACTATTGGTAAACTCTTTTTTTAAATTGCGCAATGTTTGGGCAATGCTTGCATCGTATTGCAAATCTCCTATACGCAAAACAAAACCACCTAAAATACTTTCGTCAATATTGTTTTTAATGCTAATCTTGTTCTTTGTCAATTCATTAATCTTTTTCAACACCTTTTTCTCTAATTCGGGAGTGAGGGCAACGGCCGTGGTGACCACAGCTAGTTCTTCTCCCTTTAAGGTTTCATTGAGGATAATATATTTTAAGGCTACTTCATTTAGCAAAGCAATCCTTTTATTTTCCAGCAAAATAGTAAATAATCCTTCTGTAATGGCATTGGCATCGGTAAACACCGTATGAAGCACTTTCTTTTTCGTGCTTCCATCTACCACAGGGTTCTTCAGGAAATCTTGAAGCTCCTTACTTCCGGACAGTGTTGTTAAAATAGACCGCATATCCTTTTCAACCGCATCTGCTGATTTATTGGAAATGGCTGCGTCTAAAACGGCTTTGGCATATCGTACTGCCACTTTTGAGTCTTTCATGCCTAACTTAACTTAATGTCGCCCAAAATATTCTCGACCAATTTCAATTGTTTGTCTTTGGTGGCCAATTGTTCTTTTATCACTTTTTCAGCAATTTCAAGGGACAGATTGGCCACTTGATTTTTTATTTCGGCAACGGCGGCTTTCTTTTCTCCTTCGATAGCCAATTGCGCTTGTTGAATCATTTTATCGCCTTCTAATTTGGCTTGTTCTTTAGAATCGGCAATTAATTTTTCCTTTATTTCACGAGCCTCCTTTAAAAGCGCTTCTCTTTCGGCTCGGGCTTCTTTTAATAATTTTTCGCTATCGGCGGTAACGTTCTGCATTTCCTTTTTTGCGTTCTCTGCCGCAGCTAAGGCATTCTTAATGCCTTCTTCCCGATCGTTAACCGCGTTGAGTATAGGTTTCCACGCAAACTTACGAAGTAACAAAAGTAGGAGTACAAACAACAACGTTTGCCAAAAAAACAACCCAACTGAAAATTCGTTTAGTAACTTTTCCATTTTTCTTTATTTTAAAAAGCCTTTTTAATTTTTAATAAAGTACTGCCCATAACCAACCGTTATGCGCAGTACTCCATACCGAATTACACTGCAAAAAGTGCAGCAAATCCGATACCTTCAATAAGCGCAGCTGCAATCAACATCGCTGTTTGAATTTTTCCATAAGCCTCAGGCTGACGTGCAATAGCGTCCATAGCAGAGCCACCGATTTTACCGATACCAATACCAACACCAATTACAACCAAACCTGCACCTACCATTACTGGAATTTCCATAATCTATCTAGTTTAAAAATTAAAAATTCATCCTTAGTTACCTTAAAAATCTATCTGTGCTTCTTACAAATGCGATAATTGCGGTTCACTTTCGTTTTCATGGGCATCATGTTCATGCTCTTCCGCGGCAAAACCAAAATACAAGGCCGATAACATGGTAAATATATAGGCTTGCAATAACGCCACTAAAATTTCAATCAATGAAATAGCAAATGCCAAACCAAAAGAGAGCGGACTACCAAGCCAACTCTTAAAAATAAACATGAGCCCAATTAAACTCATTAATACAATGTGCCCTGCCTGCATGTTGGCGTATAAACGAATCAATAAGGAGAAGGGTTTAATAAAAATCCCCAAAATTTCTATAGGAACTAAAATAAGGTACAAGGGAATTTTTGCAATCCAAGGCATAGAATCTCCAAGTGGATCAAATAAATGTTTCCAATAATCTTTAGTTCCCGTAAAATTAGTAAGCAAGAAGGTAAGTAACGCCAAAGCAAAAGTAATGGCTATATTACCGGTAACGTTCACCCCTAAAGGCGTAAGTCCAAAAATATTTAAAAACCATATAAAGAAGAAGATGGTTAGTAAATAAGGCATGTACTTTTTATACCGTTTTTCACCAATATTTGGTCTTGCAATATCATCCCTAATATAGAGCACAATGGGCTCAAAAAAACGACCTGCACCCTTAGCTACGCCTGCATTTTTAGCGTAAGATTTGGCCAAACTGGAAAACAGCCACAGCATGAGTAGCCCGGTGATAAAAATCATAACCACACTTTTGGTAATCGAAAAATCAATCGGTTTTGTATTTGTTGGATGGTGATTCTCGTCGTAGCTTATAGTGCCTTCGGCATCAGTCTTGTAAATTTTGCCGTGATATAGCTTGTAATAGTTGCCATTTACCTCGGCCACTTCCTCTCCGTGATGCAACTTGGAAGACGAAAAAACCTGTAGCCCATTGTCCCATAAAATTACGGGTAATGGTACGCCTACATAAATATGTTCATGATTTTCGTTGGTATAGGAGAACAAAGAAAAATCATGCGAATCCTGCAAGTGATGCTGAATATATTCCTTTATTTCCGATTTAAGATCCTTTTTAGGTTCGTCTTCTTTCGGTTCAGGCAGTACGGCAAAACCATAACTAACAGAAAATAAGATAAAAACCAAGATAAGTTTTGAAAAAAAAGGATTTTCCATAGAGTAAAAATATCGGTCGCTAAAAATCGGTGCAAATGTAAACTATTCTCTCAAAAAGAAAAAAGCATTTATGCTGTTTATTTTATCGCTATGTACGACAAGAAAAAGTGGAAAGGATTATGTTTGTTTTTGAAGCATTTTAGCGGTGAAAAAAGTCTCTATGGCCAAACCTATGGCGTAGGGAATAAAGAAGGCTGCAAATTCGAGTTTATCTACAACGCCATCGCTACGGTACGCGGGATAGAAAAAGATAAAAAACACTATAAATTTTATAAAACTGCCACCCATAAACAAAAACCCAATTTGGTTTTTAAACGTATTGCGCAGCGCATAAAGTCCCCCAAATATAGAAGAAGCCAGCAAAAAATTTACGATGTAGGAAAACACAATACGATTTCCATACGGCGGATATTCGTAAACGGCTAATAAAAAAGTGTGGCTTAAAAAGGACAACCCTAACACTAGGAAAAGGAATCCTACATACAAAACCACAGGATTTGTCTTCTTCAAACGGATAAATTTAAATGTGATGTCTATTTTTCAGCATTTTACATCGCTTTAAGATCGTGCTTTTGTAAGTGCCTCCCTGCTTTTTTAGTTAGCGCACAGCCAAACGTGGCGCTGCAGCTCATCGCAATTCCAAGAATCCAAGTTCGTTGTGAAGGTCTTATTAATATTTAATGCGTTTTAATTGACGCAATACCACCCAAAGGGCAATCGCTACGCCCAACAAGGCCGCTATGGCCGTAAAAATCTTCTTTTCGGACTCATAGTATGTGTCTACCCATTTGCCCCCCTGCACGGCCAAATAAATTATAGCGCCCATTTCAAAAGCAATGCCCGAAAGTACGGCAACATTTTTAAAATTTGGTTTCTTTTTAGGAGGCTTTTGCGGGTTCATTCTTAGAAGCGTTAGTGCCCGAGGTATAGGAAGACCCGCTAGAAGCGTTCCCTTTGCCCTTCATGGTGCATGATGCGTTAAAAGTGGCTCCGGGTTCTACCGCTAACTTGGCTACAGAAACCGTACCTTCGATAACCGCAGAGGCCTTTAACGATAACAAGTCGGACACCAAAAGCTCTCCATTAAAACTACCTTCTATGTCGGCGTTAACACATTCTACTTTGCCATGAATATAGCCATCTTTTCCAATAACGACTTTTCCGGATGTCTTTACATTGCCGTCCAATTTTCCGTCTATTCTAAAATCGGCCTCTGAAATAATGTCGCCTTTAATCTTTGTGTTTTTTTCAATTCTGTTGGGTTGTCCACCTACTTCTGTCATAACTCGGGGTTTTTTGTTATCTGAAAACATCTTGTTCTAGGTTTTGGGGTGTTAAAAGTGATTTCTATAGTCTGCAATATTTTTATGTACCTGTATTATTTTATAATTGTCTGATAAAATTACGAAATTCTCATGTGTCACTCGGTAATCCTTATTGTTTTTTAAAAGTTCGGCATAACCCAAGGCAAAGTCACGTGATCTGAAGCCGTGTACTACCACAAATTCATCTTCCGCATTGTAAATATCTTTAGACACCTCATTCTTGTATCTTAAATCCTTAATCGACTTTTCTAGAAGTTCCTTTAATTTCACTGCTGTTAGGTCGTCTCTTATCTTAAACGGAAATACCACTTTCCAGTTGTTATTTCCTACTGCGGATTCGCCTTCTACAAATGCTTTCGGCTCCAATTTGGGCAACTGTTCCGCAATCATTTCCGAAGCCCTTTTACCCTCAGGATTGTTAGGGTAGTTTAATGCCACGTAGTTTAGTGCCTCCTTAAATGCGGTGTACCCCTGTAACCTGCCTATGGCATTTGCCTTTAACATTTCCAATTTAGGAACGATAGGGTCGCCCGTATAGGTGTCTATATTTTTTTCTGCATCTATGATTACCCTTACATAGTGTTGCTCTTGGTACATTTTATACAAACGGGCATATTGGGCATCCGGACTGTCTTGACTGCCTTCTAACACCGCTTGCGGATTTAGCAAAATTTCGGCATATCGAGAATCGGGGTGCTTCGTAAGGATGTCTGTCCTCATCTCCAACGCCAACGGACTGGAGGCTTCCTCATAAATTTTATATAGGTTGTATTTCGAGGGGAGAATTAATCGTTCCTCAGGTTCAGCGTTTAGTACCGCCTCAAGCTTGCTTGCCGCCAGCAAATTTTCATTAAATTTTTCCTTGTAAATAAGGCCCAACTGATAATTGGCAAAATTTCGTTCTGTTTTTAAGCTATCGATTACGCCTATATCGGTTGGTATTTTCGCCAAATAATAGTCCAATTGGTATTTTTCATCTTGGTTAGGCCCCGCCGGATTAGCGGTTTGAGATTGCACAACAACTTGATCCTCTTGAACGGTTTGAATTCTGTTTTTATCGGCCCATCGCCAATTATCCTCCAAGGAGCGCTCTCCCCATTTTGTTTTAAAGGTGTTTTTACCGTATCCCAAACTGGTAATATTGTAAAAATAAAACTTACCCTGATTTTCCTTGCCTCCCTTGGTTTTGGCAAAATCTGCAAATCCTGCCGTGGTGCGTTCTTCTTCCTTTTTTGCAGCAGCCTCTTCCTTGCGTTTGAGCTCACCAATATGGGCTTCAAAATAGGCTATCTGTGCTTCTTTTGGTAAGTGGTACAGGCTTACGACACTATCTACATACTGCACTATACCTTCGTACTTCACTACATCTTCCAGATTGTCCGATTTCTTTTTAATGCTTCTAAACTTTCTCGTGTTTTCCTTTACGTTCGTTAGTACGCTGTCATAATAAGCTCCTGCCGTTTTATATTCATTTTTATCGAAGTGATATTCGGCTAAATTTTCATAGTTCAACGCATTCAGCTGAGGCAGGTTTTGCGTCGCCTTTAACGATTTATTAAAATAGACCAAGGCGATACTATCCGAAGCATTAGTTAAGTGGTATAAGGCTAGTTCTCTATAAATTTTATCTAAAAAAGGCCGATTTTCCCTGTTTTCTTCTAAATCGGTTAAGTATTCTAACAAAAATTCATTGTTGTCTTCCGTAATAGGCGTATTCTGAATTTTTTGTACATGGGCATTAATCATGTAAATCCGCGGCGATTTTCTGTTTAATGCAATTACTTTATCAAAAGCCATATTTGCACTATCCTTAAATTGCAACTGGTTATACAATTGCCCTATAATATAGTAGTACCTTCCCTTTTCCGGATGCTTGGGGGTATAGGCCGCTGCAATTTTTAAATTTTGAATGGCGGTATCCGGAATTTTTAGGTTAATGTAGGCCTGCGCCATCATGGCACGTGCATCGGCGTACTCCTGATCTTTTAAGCGTTCTTGTTTTAGCAGACGCTTGAGGTTTTTAAGTGCGAGCTCCTCGTTTTGCAAGCGAATATTTACTTTTTCCCTCCATATGGTAGCCTCGTTGAGTTTGTCGCTCTGTTCATATTTTCGAAGCACATAATTAAAAGCCTCCAATGCCGGGATATACCGCTGATCAAAATAGCGGGCTTTACCCAAAAGCAGAAATGCCTCGTCGGTTTGCGGATTTTTCTCCACGTCCTTAATATCCATACTGTGTTTTTGTATGGCTTTAGTGGCCTTTTCTTCTGCAATAAGAAAGTTGGGGTTGTTGTTTTCGGAATCGAGTTCTATTTCATCCTTCACCTCAAGGCGCTCTACGGGGAGTACTTCCCAATAATCGTCTCTGTAGGTTTCATTGAGTCCCTCACGGCCTTCTTCAAAAGCGATGTTGCCGTTGTATAAGGTGTTAAATTTGGTGTTTAAGGCATGCCAATTGCGATTTACGAAAGCGTCTTTTTTTGTAGAACACGCACTTAGTAAAACCAATGCAAAGGCAAGAATTACACTATGTTTTTTAGAAAGCTTCAAAGTTGATCTTATACGTACCTAACCTTAACTAAAAAACAAGGCGATTATTATGTAGTTGGTCGATAAAAAGTGATTTTAATCTTTTCGCAAACCCGATTTTTTTGATGCGTGAAGGTGTTTGTTTCAAACCTATTGATTTGTAGGGTCTATTTTATGAATTTTCATAAGCACCTCGATGCCCTTTTAACGACCTTTAAGGTATCTTAGGGGTGCATTTTTTGGAGGTCTGCACAATGGTAGTTCATAAAACCAACCCATGGGTCTGTTCGTCTTAGAAACTGTGCCTTGTTACCAAGGGTTAAATGGTAAAGAAAGTCTCCAGCTCTTGTAAGGTTTGGGGAGAAGTTGCTATATCCTTCACCACCTGTCCTTTCTCTAAGACCACGATGCGCTCGCACACCTCGGTAACATGAATAAGGTCGTGGCTAGATACTAAAATAGTGACCCCTTTGGTAGCTGCCAAATCTTTAATAATGGCTTTTAAACGAATCTGGGTGCTAGGATCTAGATTGGCAAAGGGTTCGTCTAAAACAATAACCTCCGGGTTTCCAATAAAACTGGCTACTATCCCCACTTTCTTTTGGTTTCCTTTAGACAAATCGCGCAAATACTTTTGCTGTCCTAGAATTTCCCCGTGGAAAAAATCGTCATAGCCCGAAAGCAAGGCGTCTACATCGGCTTTATTTCTTCCTCGGAGTTCGCCAATAAAATAGAAATACTCTTCGGGGGTAAGGTATCCAATTAAGAAAGTCTCATCAATAAAAGCAGCGGTATACGGTTTCCACGCCTCACTTTGGTTTACTTGAACCTCTTGATTGGTAATATGCCCGGTAGTGGGTGCTATTAAATCTAACAACAAACTAAACAGGGTTGTTTTCCCAGCTCCATTATTTCCCACCAGACCAAAGCTTTGCCCCTTGGGTATTTCTAAAGATGTAATGTTTAATACGATTTGATTTCCGTAGGTTTTTGAGAGATTCGAAATTGAGATCATAGCATTTACATTTTTTAGCAAAATAGTTATCCGTTTTTCTGTTTAAAACCGGCAATCATTCCATACTTCTTTTTGGCATACTGCGCCGTTACCCTATCCAAAAGCGTACGCCTAAAGGCAAAACCTATGACCCCCAAAACAGTGAGTACAATAACGGCTGCCTCTAATGATACCAGGTAGTTAAGAAGGCTAAACAATAGCATGGGAGCTATTAAAACCGGCAACATTATTAAAAACTGGGTGGCACTAGTGCCCTGCATATTGCCAAACGGACTCTGGTCCAATTCTATGCGCTTTTTGTTAAACGATCCAAAATAGAGAATGGCAGGAATATTAACTCCGAGATTGTAAACGGCACAGGCAAAATTGGTGGCAAGCACATTCCACCCGAAATACACATAGGGTATGGTGAGGAGAAACATGGCAAAAACACTCACGGTAATAAGCAATGCTTTCGATTCTAAATACGTGCGCAATGGAATATTTTGAGACATCATCATGCTGTAATAGGCGCTGTCCCAAGCCGGAATAAATTGACCGAAATTAGACAGAAAAATTCCGGTCATAAATATGCCTAAAAATACATGCATATAGGCCATATTGGCGTAGATTTCTTGCGGATAAAAAAATAGACCGTAAAACACAAACAACAGTGAAATATATACCTGAGATTTAGTGCGCTTATTGCGCCAAATGAGTTTTAAATCCAATTGCAGAAAGGGTGCCATTTCTCCAAATCGCTTGGTCCAGGCCAAATCTGAAGTTGTGGCTGTTTTAGATTTTACGTGCAGTACGCCATCCAAATACAATATTTTTTTAAGATAATTATAGTTTATAAAATAGCTCGTTACGACTAGTGCAACAGGAATAAGGATGGTTACGGGATAGGCATACAATCCATGAAATACAGGTGCAAGCATTTTTGATACGGAACTTATTCCAAAATAATCGAGTGCCAAAAGGAACACCAAACTACCCCCTATATAATAAAAGGCCTTATCGCTTTTGTTGATTAAAAAATTGATGTAGTTAATGCACAATGCCAAAAGTACCATGGCCAAAAACCACACGATAACATGTAAGAAAGGATAGCCTTTATAGAGCAACACCATGGAAAAAGGCAAGAAACTTACGACCACCAAAAGATTAAATCCGGAAAATGCGGAACGCCCCAGGATATAATGAACAATACTGGATTTTGAAATGTTGTTGATGAGCAAAGGGCGAATGTCCACTACCGGTAACTTTTGCAGAAAATAACGAAAGAGAAGTTCTATAAGCACCCAATAAAAGAGATATTGAGACACTACCCACATGGGTTCCTGATCGGGGACCAGCTTCTGCAAAATAAAATACAAACTTCCACTAAGTGTTGTTAAAGAGGCCAAAAGATACAGCCCCATAAAAATCATGAAAATCTTTAGTCCAAGACTTTTTCCAAAGGCAGCCGATCTAAAAAACGATTTCCATTGTAAAGTGATAAAGTGTTTGAACATGACCTTTAATTTAATTTTCGCTATGCTTTTGTGCGATCTGACTTACTTTAAAGCCCCAATTTTGACCAATATTCATGCCTTTTTGTATCATAAGATTTTGTTTTGATGCTAGTTTTTTTCCAAGATCGGTATGGTAAAAGCGAATTAAATCCTCTATTTCAGCCGGCGTAAATTCTTCCACGTACAACGCTCCCATTTCGCTGTATATCGCACCCAAAGTACCACGAGCCTCTTTGGTATACGCCTCCCTATTTTGAACAGGAACAGCAACACCCAATTGATCTATGGCCAAATCAAAGGTACTTGTAGCCCCGGTTAATTGAATCAATTCAATGGCTTTTTCCAAATCAGTTGATTCTTGTGCGTTGGCACTAACAAAAAATACGGTGGCAATTAAAAAGCAAAGATGTTTCATGTGAAATTTTTTAGGTGTTATTAATGATTTTCGTGTTCGCAAATAGGTCTACTTTCTTATACATTTGTTACAGCGGTTGCCTGCCTTAACTCCGGATAGGTTTCCGCAAGCAATGCCTCTGCCTTAGCGGGCAGTACCCACAACACACTATACAAGATTAAGGAAAAACTCACCAAGGTTGCCGTACATACCGCATCAAATAGGACGGTATAATAGATGCTAGAATTAAAAATATATAGGAAATTGGCGGCGTTGGCCAAAAAAATGGCTACGATTGCACTATTTCCAAAATTATAGATCATTTCACCCAACATATACTTTCTGCCCCATTGTACCATTTTAAGTTCACGTGATGCCCTAGACCAAAATAAATATCCCAATACACCTAAAGAAACCAGTAAAAGTGCACCCACAATGAGCATTGGTTTAATTTTATACGCATTTAGATATCTAAGTATTAAAAAAATAGCACAGGCACTAAAAAACGTCCCTATTATTTTAGGCCACCGAAACCATTCTTTAAAAAACCGCCATAATATAGCACGGTATTTTTTGTTCATCGCATTTTGTTTTTGGGCAATAAGGTCGTGAAAACCAAACACCCCAAACTTCTTAAATTCCCGGTGCAATGCTTCTTCAAACGATAGGTTTCCATTTTCTTTCCATTGGTATTCTATGCCATTAGCTAAATGATCTACCAATTCTGTCTGTACGTCATAATGCGCCACATAATGGGTACGCGTAAAACGATATAATTTTGTTAGTTGGTCTTGGGATACTTTCATAAAGCCGAATACTTTAAGCCATAGGCCTTTCTCATTTTAAAAAAGAGGATCAGCACCGAAATTACAAAACCACAATACAAAGTGGTACCCAGATTGCCAATCCCTAATGGAAGTTGAAAAAACAACCATTCACTTCGTTCAACATTAAATGCAAAAAGCAACAAATACGTTAAAAAAAATAAAGGCCATAGTAAGGCTTGCAGAACTGAATATCGGTGCTTTTTATAAGGTATTGTTCCGAGGGCATAGATGATCAGTGCAATCCCTAATAGTGTAATTTGAAAAGAAAGATGCGGGAAAGGCGCATAAGAAGAACTACTAAAAAGGGCTAAGAAAACGAAAAACAGCATTGAAAACACAAGGAGTACCGGATTTTTTAATTGCATAAAAACCATTTTAAAAGACTGTAATTGAAGCTTGCGCCACCCCCTCTCGTAGTCCTTAAGGAGTTCCTGCTTATGTGCCACCATATAATCCTTAAAAGCATCATAAAATGTTGAATTATCTAAGATCATTTTTTGCGCTACGCTCAAGGCTATATGATCTACCAGCTCCATACGCACGTCTATAAACCGCACATCACTGTTTTTTAAGTAGGTAGCTATAGATTTTAGTTGGGCTGCTGTTAGGCTTACATCTGACATTTATTTTTTGTTTTTTTAAAACACCTTAATCGCTTTTAAATGCTGCTTCCTTAACCTCATCGCTTTGCGCGTTAACTCCTATTCCATTTCAGGTGTAGCAGTTGCTGCATGCTTCTAATAAAATCTTCTAACTCGGCCAATCGATGAACCATTTCCTTTTCGCCCTGTTGGGTAAGTTTGTAATATTTTCTCAGGCGATTATCTACCATGGCTACCTCCACTTCTAACATACCTTCGGCTTCCAATTTGTGTAAGGCCGGGTATAAGGCGCCCTCGGTAATTTGCACATCGCCTTGGGTAAGTGCTTTTGCCTTTTGCGTAATTTCGTAGCCGTACATCTTACCTTCTGTTTCTAAAAGTTTTAAGATAATGGTTGTAAGACTGCCCTTCATTAATTTGGAATTTGCCATTGTTATTTATTTTCGTTTACCTCCATACTAACCGACGTAACGTATAGTTTCTGATGCACACTACGCGGTCGTTGCACAACGATCGTATGTTCAAATATACATTATTTTAGCATACCTAAGGTGTATAGGTATAAATTTTCGAGGTTTCCGTTTATTCTGCTGATCGCTTTCCTTATTTTTGCATCAAAATGTAACCGATGGCTCAATTTTATCCCTTAGTAGTACAACGAATTAACACATTAACTCCCGACGCTGTTGCGATAACATTTGCAATTCCCAAGGAATTAATTCAGACGTTTTCCTTTAGTGCCGGACAATATATCACTATTAAAAAGGAACTAAAGGGAAGGGAACTTCGTCGTGCCTATTCTATAAGTTCTTCGCCCCATAGCGATGGTATTACCATAGGGGTAAAAAAGGTAGATAAAGGAGGTTTTTCCGACTATGCCAACACCAAATTAGCGGTGGGCGATGTACTGGAAGTTATGCCTCCCGAAGGGCGTTTTATTTTTACCGAAACTCCGCAAGCCAAAACTATTGTTGCGTTTGCCGCGGGAAGTGGCATTACCCCTATTATCAGTATAGCACGCAGTGTTCTAAAAAGCAATCCAAAAAGCAAATTTGCCTTGGTGTACGGCAATAAATCCTTTAAAGAAACGATGTTTTATACGGATATTGTAAAACTTCAGTTAGAATATACCAATAGGTTTTTTGTGCATTTTATTTGCAGTCAGTCCCGGGAAGAAAACGCATTGTTTGGCCGTATCGATGTGGCCACGGTGAATTACGTACTAAAGCAAAAGCATAAAGATCTTGTTTTTGATGACTATTACCTGTGCGGTCCGGAAGCTATGATTCAGTTGGTAACCGATACCTTAAAAGATGAGGGTGTTCCGGAATCAAAAATTCGTTTTGAACTGTTTACTTCCACCGAAATTAAAGATGAACTTCCCGAAAAACCAGAAGGCAAGACTACCGTTACCGTGGTGTTAGAAGATGAGGAATATACCTTTACCATGGACAAGAAACAATTGGTATTGGATGCGGTTCTGAAAGAACAAATTGATGCGCCGTACTCTTGCCAAGGCGGTGTTTGCAGTAGCTGCATTGCCCGGATTGTAGAAGGGAAAGCCGAAATGGTAAAGAATCAAATTCTTACCGATGGCGAAATTGCCGAAGGATTAATCCTTACCTGTCAGGCGCACCCGATAACCCCGAGCTTAAAGGTAGATTACGATGATGTGTAGCCCCTCTAGAATTGTTTTGGTTGTCCGTTGTTCGTTGATCGTTGATGGTTGATCGTTGATGGTTAATGGTTTGCGGTGTTTAGAAATAAGAGACAGGCACGTTTGGACACTTAACCGCGGCCATTTCAACCCATTCTCCTTTGGGAACAAGGAGGCTTCTAGGAAGCTGGTAGATTCTCTCGAGTTATCAAGTGATCTAGTTATACCCAACATCACATCATAACAAGATCACTGGATCACTGGATCACTAGATCACTCCATCACAGAATCACAACAACCGTCAGCGCCTGAAAAACTGGAATGCGAAAAATTTCGACATCTAGCCGAAGCCATTTCAGCCCATTCCCCTTTGGGAACAAGGAGGCTTCTAGGAAGCCTGTAGATTCTCCAAAACCCGCATAGCGTGGTCGTAGCCTAGACCATACGCTTTTTCTATCCCTTTACGATCCAACACGCCTATAGATTCTAATTCCTTGGGTTCTACTAGCACATCACAGGAAGCTAATTTATCTCGATTCAGGGCATAGATCATCAAACCGGTTACTCTTCCGGTTAGTTGTAGCGAATTTTTTAATTCGTTTTTCGTGGCCTTAGCCACAATAGAAACATTACTTCCAATAATAAAATCGACCTTATTTCGTAGCGGTTCCAATGGAAAATTGTTCATTATACCCCCATCGGCGTAAAACTGACCGTTAAGCTCTACCGGACTAAAAACCGGAGGCAAAGCAGCTGATGCCAATAGGGTGCGAATTAAGGGGCCTGTTGAAAAAAATTCTTCCTCTCCCTTTTCTAAATTGGTAGCCACCACATGAAGCTTATGGATCAACGACTCGAAATTATCTTCCGGAAAGTAGGATTTAAAAAGATCGAAATATTTATCGGTATCTATAAATCCCGATTTCGTAATGGTAAAAAAATTATACTTGAATAAGGGCGTCTCTTTAAAAAACAACAACATTTCGTCTATGCTGTTTCCGTTCGCATATAGGGCTCCTACCAACGCACCCACACTACTTCCTGAAACGGTATGGGGTACAATGCCAACCGCTCTTAAAGCCTTAAGCAAACCAATATGTGCCATGCCGCGCACACCGCCACCCGATAGGACAAGACCTACAGATTGATTGCCGAGATGCCCTAGATTCATAATGCCTATTTAACTACAAAAATAGCATCCTAATTGGTCTTTTGAAAAAATAAAAACAGACTACTTCGTTTTCTTATGGAAACAATGGGTTTCAGTAGTGCGGATTCTCGCGATTACATTGGAACTTTTGTGTTTTTAGTCGGTTGTTTCGTCTGCCAGAATGTATTGTTTATCCCGCAAAATAGACCATGTAGTATGTGTAGCACTTCCGGTTATAAAACAGCGTGTTGCTTCGTTTTTAGTATAAGAAGGCTTTTGAAATTCGTGAAACATGGCATGTACTGCCCTATTTTGTACTATGATAGGCTCGTTGGTATTTTTATGTTCATGTACGTTAGATTCACGGATACAAAAACCCCCAATGATAGTTATCATTGGGGGTTCTTAATTTTATGGTTTCCTTTTACTAGGACTTATTGGTAACCACAGGATCTTTAGCATTTAACTTCTTTACATGGGCTATTTTACTGTCCACAAAATCTACTTCGCTTAGGTGTTCGCCTTCCCAAAAATACCATTTGCCGGTCTTTTGTCCGCTTACGTAAGAACCTTTAGCCAATTTTGCGCCATTTTCGTCATACATTTGCCACTCACCGTGTAATTTGCCGTTCAAAAAATAACCTATTTGGGCAATTTCCCCATTGTCATGATAATAGGTGGCCTTTAGTAGGTCTCCCTCTTGTTCATATTTGGTTTTGGTATCTTGGGCATAGATTCCGAATCCTACGAAAAATGCGATTATAAAGAGTGTTTTTTTCATGATTTCTAATTTTTTATGGTAAACCTTGTTCCTATAACGTCATAAAGTTACAACTATTTTACGTAAAATAAACGTTGAATTAACATTAAATTTACATTGAAAAAATAATTTCTTGATAAACAGTACTTTAACAAACAAAAAACTCCCTGAAAAAGGGAGTTTTTACGTAAAAAAAATTTTTAACTATTGATTCTCGTTCTGTGGTATAGGGAATTGGGTTACCCTACCGTCGCCTGTTCGGTCTAAAGGAAGATCGGCAAGCCTATCAAATCTTCGAAGATCTATCCAACGATGCCCGCCTTCTGCGAACAAAGAATACCGGCGCTGATTTAAGATTTCATTGGCCAAATCTGCTGCGGCAGTACCTCCGGCGTAGTTGGCCAGACCCGCTGCATTGCGTATTACATTAATGGCATTTACGGCTTCTGTAGGGTTTGTAATATGATGTGCTTCGGCATACATCAAAATTAATTCTTCATTTCTAATAATTCCTATAGGCGCTACGTTACTTTGGTAAACCCAAACATCATAAGCACCGGTGAGATTGTCATTGGTTAAAGGGGTGTCGCGTAGTTGTGCTTTTGCTAAACGATTATCTCCTGCCTCGGCATCAGCAACAAAACTAGGATGCACAATACGGGCATTAGCTACCGTAGAGTTCAACGCAAAAAACAACGGATTCGCTACATCTACCCCGGTAAGGGAAAAGGTAAGATAGGCTCCGGAATTAAGATCACCACCCAAATCTAGAAAGGAATCTGCGAGCTGACTCAGCACTCCGGGATAGTTTCCTTTGTACAATTCTACTCTGGCGGCAACCGCTTTGGCAAATCCGAGAAAATTTGCCGGACTATTAAATGCTTCAAATCCAGAGGTTAATGCAAAAGGGAAACTCGTGCCTCCGGCAGCCAAATCGCTTGTGGCCGAAGCTAAAAGCGTCGTTAAAAAGTCTAACGCCTCTGTATAACTCACAAAAGGGCCTAAATTATTAGGATCTGCTACGTCTACACGAATACCATTCTGAAACTGCAAATGAAGCACACTGAGTAGTTCATGCGCCTTTATGGTGTTTACAAATCCGCGAATTGCAGATTTCTCGGCATCGGAAAAGTCGGCTGTAGTATTTTCTAAACCTTCTAATACCAAGTTTACATCTTTTACGGTGGCGTACCTTGCTCCAAAGGGCTGGGTGGTGTAGAAGGTGTTATTGTCTAACAACCCCGTTAATAGATCTCCCGTCCATCTTGGATCAGACGATTGTATCCGCCAATATTCTCTTCCAACCACCGCCGAAGCGTCTACTTGTGTAGCAATATTACGACGCATATCGGCTAGTATGCCACCAATGGCATCCCCCAATTCCCCTCGGGAAATATCCGAAGAAACCGAGGCGGTGTCGGCACCGTTTAAGTTTTCGCCATCTTCCACATCACAAGAAATTACCACTAGTGCGGGGATGAGGAAAAATAATAATTTTTTATAACTGTTCATTTTTATACTATTTAGGGATTAAAAATCTACGGAAAGATGAAATAAATAACGCTTGGAAGAAGGGAAAGGAGTTACCTCTACGCCTGTCGACAATCCGTTAGAACCAAAGTTCGACACTTCGGGGTCATAGCTATTGTAATCAAAACTATTGATTAGGTTATTGCCCGACAAACCAAGTTTTATATTAGATACATAGCCATGAAACGCCCGATCTAAAAAACTTTTGTTCACGGTATAGAACAACCCTATTTCTCTAAGGCGCAGATAGCCTGCATCTTCTACAAAGGCATCGGCATCGCCGGCAAAAAAGGAATTAATCCTAAAATTGCCATTAGAAACCAGTCGTTCCGGATCTAAGGTAACATCATCAAAATCGCCTGTGGTTTGGCCAAAATCGAATAAAAGGTTGGATAGGTTAACGTTATCTCCACCTTTCTTCCAGTGCCATAAAAAAGAAAGATCCCAATTTTTGTATTTAAAACTATTGGTAAACGTCATTTGAAAATCGGGTTCTGCATCGCCCAATTTTATAATGCCTCCACTTCCATCGTTCCCTACAATTTGGGTTACGCTTTTACCTTCCTCTATTCTGAATGTCCCTAAACCCGTGCCAAAACCACCGGTATTAAAAGGCTCTACATTGAGTTTGGTAATCTCGGATCTGTTTCTGAAAAAAATGATTCCGGTATCCCATGTAAAGTCTCCCTTTTCAAAAACAGCTGCATTAATGGCCAGTTCAACCCCTTTATTTTCTAAGTTTCCTGCATTGTCAAAGCGCGTATTAAAACCGGATGAAGGTTCAATATTTGCCGCAAGGATAAGGTCGTCTACCGTTTTTACATAATAGGTGAGCTCTAAGGAAATCCGATTATTTAGAAGACCGGCATCCAAACCAACTTCAAACTCCTTTTGCCTTTCGGGCTTAATGTTTGGGTCGCCCAATGTTGTGGGTACCGTAATGCCCACGATACCATCTATTAAGGAATTGGAATACGCAGTAAACAATGCACCGTTTGGCGCAAAATTCCCGGCTTCCCCATAAGCACTTCGCAATTTCAATTGGCTTATGGCATCTATCTTCCAAAAATCGAAATTATGAAAGTTGATGGCTCCTGATGCCTTTGGGTAGTAGAACAATTTATTGGCATCGCCATTATTACTGGATTTATCGCCGCGAACGCCTAAAGTACCAATTAATTTATCCTGATAATTTACCTCTTCCTGAACAAAAAAACCGGAATCCTCTTGCTCCAAACGAAACTGTTGTACGCTAAAGTTGGCACCCTGATCCACGTTGGTTTCAGATCCTATGAGATTTGTTGTAGTATTTCGGACGGTATTTTGCGAAAACGTCTGTTTGGTAACCCCTGCTTGTGTTGTAAAACTTATATTGTTGTCTGTAAAATAGTTATGAACAAGAAATGCAGAAAAATTGACATCCTTATTTTCTGTATTTCCTTGGGCAGTTAACCCATTGAGTCCTCCATTCGATATTTTCTGAAACTGAAGTTCTTTCGGGAAAATTGCTGTTGTTACTAAATTAAAATAATCGACACCTCCCCTTAAGATCAATTTTAGGTTAGATTTTTCATTTTGATACAAACTTAAATCCAAACTACTGCCTACAATGAACCTGTTAATGCTCTCATTATTCGTAATCAGGTCTCGCGTCTGTAAGGGATTAGAGGAACCAAAAGGATTATCCGGATAGTTTCCGTTCTCATCCGGGAACAACTACGCCCAAGGAGGCGTTGAGGTTAGTGCCACGCCTATGGTTGTTCCGGAATTATCATTATTAAAAAATCCTCTATCAGCAGACGAATTAACGTAGTTTGTGTTTAAAGATAACTTGGCGCGATCTCCCCAAAACCGATGATCTAAATTAAGGCGAATTGATTTCCGATTGTACCCGGTGCCTTTTACAATACCTTCTTCTTCATTATTAGAAAACCCACCATAAAATAAGGTGTTGTCTGACCCTCCTGAAATATTCACGTTAGAATTGGAGATAAACCCTTCCTCGCCGAAGATTTCTTTTTCGTAATCTATTAAAGACCCATTGTTCTGAGCTGCGGTAAATAACGCTCCTTGCCCGGCACCAAAACCTGCCTCTGCAATTTCAGGTGTAAAATTACGCAGTCCTCTAAGGCGAATAACTTCATTAAACCCGAAGGCCTGAGAAAAAGATACTTTTGTTTTACCTGCTTCTCCCTTTTTGGTGGTAATAATAATTACCCCTGCGGCCGCACGTGCCCCGTAAATGGCTGCCGCGGCAGCTCCCTTAAGGATTTCCACACTTTCAATATCGTCCGAGTTAATATCAGCTATACGGTTCGATGGGTTGTCTTGGTTAGAGGCATTCCCTCCGGCAGCAGCACCCGAAACGGCATTAAGCCCTGGAGCCGCAATACTACTGTTATTCACATATACCCCATCTACAATGTACAATGGCTGCGAATTTCCGTTTACTGAAGTTACCCCTCTGAGCCGAACCGATATCCCTCCTCCGGGCGCTCCCGAACTCTTGGTAATTAAGGCTCCGGCAAATTTTCCAGCCAAGGCGCCATCTAAGGTTTGGGGAGGTGTAATTCCGGCCAGTTCGGCGGCCGAAACAGAGGCCACGGCATTGGCCAAATTCTCTCGTTTTATAGAGGTAGCAAGTCCGGTTACCACCACCTCATCTAATCCTGTGGCTGTTTCTGCCAATGCCACATTAACGGTTGAGGGACCGGTAATGGTCTGTTCTTTAGTGCCGTATCCTAAAGAAGAAAACACCAAGGTTACCGGAAAACCGGTTACATTGATCTGAAAATTACCGTCGAAATCGGCGGTGGTGCCATTGGCGGTGCCTTTAACAATAACGTTAACCCCGGGTAATGGCTGTCCGGTAGCGGCCTCTGTAATAGTTCCTGAAATTGTTCCCTGCGCTAACGCCAATACAGGCAAAGCCAAGAACAAAAAAGGAAATACAGCTTTGCGTAAAGTTGCTTTCATTTAGTAGTTTTTTGAGTTAATGGGAACAATTTACATAAGATATATCATATATTATGTTTTTTTTAACAAGAATTTATTTTGTCCTCTTATTATTCAAAGGTTAGGGTCAATTTCTTTAGGAAGACTATATGTGGTTCAAAGGATAACTTCTACATTTGCAATCATTTTTATTAGAAAACCATGTTCAGAGACCACACGTGCGGCCAATTGCGATTATCCGATATCAACAAACAGGTTACCCTTTCCGGATGGGTTCAAAAAACCAGAGACAAAGGCTTCGTCATTTGGGTCGATCTTCGTGATCGGTATGGTATTACACAACTTATATTTGACCAAGAGCGTTCCTCGGCCAAAATTTTGGAACAAGCCCGAAGTTTGGGCAGGGAGTTTGTAATACAAGTTGAAGGTACGGTGATAGAACGAGCTTCAAAAAACCCGAATCTGATCACCGGCGATATCGAAGTAATGGTTTCTAAACTGACGGTGTTAAACAAATCTCTAATTCCTCCTTTTACCATTGAAGACCAAACGGATGGCGGCGAAGACCTTCGCATGAAGTACCGCTATTTGGATATTCGCAGAAACCCAGTCAAAAATAACCTCATTTTTAGGCATAAAGTAACTATGGAGGTGCGTAAATATCTTTCGGATGCCGGTTTTATAGAAGTAGAAACGCCGTATCTGATAAAATCTACGCCCGAAGGAGCACGAGATTTTGTGGTGCCCAGTAGAATGAATGCGGGTCAGTTTTACGCCTTACCACAATCGCCCCAAACCTTTAAACAATTGCTGATGGTCGGCGGTATGGACAAATACTTCCAAATTGTAAAATGTTTTAGAGATGAAGATTTGCGGGCCGACAGGCAGCCGGAATTTACACAAATCGACTGTGAAATGGCCTTTATTGAGCAAGAAGACATCCTAAACACCTTTGAAGGGCTCACCAAACACCTACTTAAAGCTATAAAAGGCGTAACTGTTCAGGATTTTCCAAGGATGACCTATGATGAGGCCATGGAAAAATACGGAAACGATAAGCCCGATATCCGTTTTGGCATGGAATTTTGCGCCCTACATCCGCTGGAAGATTCCTTTAATTTTAATGTGTTTGACGATGCCGAATTGGTGGTCGGGATTACCGTAAAAGGCTGTGCCAGCTACACCAGAAAACAAATTGATGCCTTAGTCGATTGGGTGAAAAGACCTCAGGTGGGTGCCAGTGGTTTGGTTTGGATAAAACACAATCCCGATGGTACGTTGACCTCTTCGGTAAACAAGTTTTTCGATACTGCTGCTTTAGAACATTTCCGGTCGCAAATGAATGCCGATTTAGGAGATTTAATGCTTATTATGGCCGGGGATAAGGATAAAACACGAACACAACTCAGTGCCTTGCGCATGGAACTGGCACATCAACTGGGTTTGCGAAAACCGGACGAATTTGCACCACTTTGGGTCATCGATTTTCCGCTGTTAGAATTGGATGAGGAAACCGGTCATTATCACGCAATGCACCACCCTTTTACGTCACCCAAACCCGATCAATTGGTCTTACTAGATACCGATCCGGGTGCGGTAAAAGCCAATGCGTATGACTTAGTACTTAACGGCAATGAAATTGGTGGAGGCTCTATACGAATACACGATAAGGAAATGCAGCGCATCATGTTCCGCCATCTTGGATTTAGTGCCGAAGAAGCAAAAGCGCAGTTTGGATTTTTAATGGATGCCTTTCAATATGGTGCCCCGCCACACGGTGGTATCGCCTTTGGCTTAGATAGACTTACGGCTATTTTAGGAGGTCAGGAGACCATTCGCGATTTTATTGCGTTTCCCAAAAACAATAGCGGCAGGGATGTTATGATAGATGCGCCGGCACCTATAGCTGATGAGCAACTTCAGGAGTTGCATTTGCGCGTCACCCTAAAACCATAAAGATCTTTAATACTGCTATGCCAAAGGGTTTTTCGCAGTACCTAACGAAGAAACTCAACTGAAATGCCTAAGGGAAATAAAAAGGTTCTAAAGCGCATTCTTATATGGAGGTATCGACATATCTCTAATAAAACATTTATATATATACTCAGTGTTACCGTAGGGTTCTTGGCGGGTTTGGCGTCTGTAACCCTTAAAAATTTCACATATTTCATTGAGGCTATTCTAGAACGCGGTGTTATCTTTTCGAACAACCAATTGTACTTTATACGGCCCGTCATTGGCTTGTTTTTAGTATTTCTATACGTAAAATTTGTGTTGAAAAAACCCTTGGAACATGCTGTTTCTTCCATCCTTTTTACACTTTCAAAAAAAAAGGGGCTCATGAAACCCATCCAAATTTACACGCCCCTTATTACGGCTCCACTCACTGTAGGTTTCGGAGGATCGGTGGGTCTTTTGGGCCCCGCAGTAGCCTCAGGAGCTGCCTTAAGCTCTACCATTGGCAGACTCTTTCATGTAAACGCCAAAACCCGATCCCTTTTAATTGCATGCGCCTCAGCCGGTGCCATTGCATCTATATTTCAATCGCCCATCGCCGCCATTATTTTTGCAGTAGAAGTCTTTAGTTTAGATCTTACTATGCTTTCCCTTTTACCTCTTTTGTTGGCTTCCATTTCGGGAGTGCTCACTTCCTATTTCTTTTTGGGCAATGAGGTATTGTTTAATTTTACAGTTTCGGAAGAATTTGAAGCAAAAGATACCCTTTTCTATATTTTCTTGGGCGTAGGCACCGCAGTAGCATCGGTATACTTTACCAAAATGTACTTCGGCATACTGGCATTGTTTAAGCCCTTCAAAAGTCCCAAATACAAATTGTTGGTGGGTGGTCTCGCCATAGGCGTTATGCTCTACTTTATTCCCCCATTATACGGAGAAGGTTTCGGGTTTATTAATTCCCTTTTAAAGGGCGATCATGTTTTGGCACTGGGCAAAACCCCGTTTGATGCTTTTACCGAAAATATTTGGGTGGTTATCGGCTTGTTATTTGGCATTACCATTTTCAAGGCTGTTGCTATGACCACCACACTGGCCGCCGGCGGTTCTGGCGGTATTTTTATACCTACCATGGTAATGGGGAGCGCATTAGGCAATGTGGTAGCCAAGGTAATTAATAACTGTGGTCTGGGTTTGCATGTGTCCGAAAGTAATTTTACCCTAATAGGCATGGCGGGACTCATTGCCGGAGTTTTGCATGCACCGCTAACTGCTATATTTTTAATTGCCGAGATTACCGGGGGCTATGCGCTTTTTGTACCTTTAATGATCACAGCATCTATTTCCTATCTTATTACTAAAAGTACGATTGATTATTCTATCTATACTCGTGAACTTATACAAAAAGGAGCCTTGATAACGCATAATAAAGACGAGGCGGTACTCACCTTAATGCACATAGACGACGTTGTTGAGCAAAATTTTAAAGTTGTGCATCCCACCATGACGCTGCGAGAAATGCTGCATCAGTCCGTTGCCAAATCAACACGAAATATATTTCCGGTGGTTGATGAACAAAACGCATTGGTTGGCATTGTGTTGTTAGACGATATACGGGAATTTATGTTCGACACCAGTATTTACGACACCACATTGGTACAGCAGCTAATGCATACCGCTCCCGAACATATTTTCTACGATACCGACAGCATGCGACAGGTGATGCGAAAGTTTCAAGATAGTGGTGCGTGGAATTTACCGGTAATTAAAGAAGGTAAATATTATGGCTTTATTTCAAAATCCAAACTTTTATCAGCCTACCGCAGAAAACTAATTGCCTTTACGGAATAAGGAAAGCAATAAAGGCCATGCAAATAAGGAATTGGTCCTTTGTTTTTACCTGCAATGTGCAATCCTGTTTCGCACAGCAATGCAATTTCATAATAAAATACCAATTGGTTTATTGTGTTTTGTAATGCGTCTTTCATAAAGGTATTAGAAACCCTCGCAGCTATGTGAGGTTTTTTCATGGCTCTATGTAACATTTAAAAAGAATTGTATCTAAAGAGAAAACAACTTAAAAATTCTCTTATGAAATGCCTAAATCAATCTTTTGGTATAATAGCTAAAATTTAGGCATTACATCTAACCTATTAAAAACAAATAATATAACAGATGAAAACACTTAAAAATGTACTTGCATTTTTCTTTTTTAGTATCACCCTCGGTGTAGTAGCGCAAAATGTCGCCTTTCATGTATCTGTTTCCGGAAAGGGAGAACCGCTCTTGTTTTTCCCCGGATTTACCTGCACCGGAGAGGTTTGGGAAGATACCGTTGCCGAACTTTCAAAAAATTATGAATGCCATGTGTTTACTTTTGCAGGTTTTGGTGAAGTTGCTCCAATTGAGAAGCCTTGGTTACCCAAAATTAAGGAAGAAATTGAAGCTTATGTTTCTGCAAAAGCCTTAAAAAACCCGGTAATTATTGGCCATAGTCTAGGTGGCACTTTGGGTCTTTGGCTCGCCTCAGAAGAAAATCATCCTTACAAAAAGATAATCGTGGTAGACGCATTACCATCTACTGGCGCACTGATGATGCCCGATTTTAAAAGCGAGTATATTGTTTATGACAACCCATACAACAAACAATTGTTAGAAATGGACTCGCTTAGCTTTGATAAAATGGCTCAACAAATGGCTATGGGTATGACATTGAATACAGAAGGACAGAAAAAGGTTAAGGAGTGGATGCTTTTGGCAGATAGGGAAACGTATGTGTTTGGTTATACGGACTTATTAAAATTGGATTTACGAGAGGATATAGCAAAAATCAATATTCCAGTCACCATTTTAGCAGCAACGCAACCTTATGGAAAGGAAACAGTTGAAACTACTTATCAAGGGCAATATGCGAAACTGGCTAATTATTCAATTAAGTTTGCTGATGAATCGGCTCACTTTATCATGTACGATCAACCGGAATGGTTTATAAATAATGTGAAAGAAGAATTATAACCATCTGATGAGTAAAGCTAAACATCAATTTGAAGAAGTTTATCAGGCCAATTACCCAAAGGTAGTCCGTATGTGTATGGGTTATGTTAATGGCGATGAGGATTTGGCAAAGGATTTGGCGCAGGAGGTTTTCATAAAAGTGTGGGAGCACCTGCCCAAATTTAGAAATGAATCGTCCCTATCGACATGGATATATAGAATTACTGTCAACACATGCTTAATTCAACTTCGGATTAAAAAGCGCACGGTTAGCATGGAACAGTTCGATGTTCCCGGAGAGGAAACTGACGAAAGGCAGGCATCACGGGAAAATCAATTAAAGCAGTTATATGCATGTATCGCCAAACTACCGGAAGAAAGTAAGAGCATTGTTTTATTGGAACTAGAAGGGCTTCCACAGAAAGAAATAGCCTTAATAACCGGACGCTCTTATGAAGCCGTTCGGGTAAGATTACATAGAATTAAAAACAGTTTAACTCAATGTGTACAAGATGACAACATTTGACAACTTAAAATACCAATGGGGAAATCAATCTTCTCCCGAAACGCCAATAGATGGGGCAAAGCAAATCGCTAACAAAATTAAAACGCTAAGAATAAGGCAATGGACAACCATCGCCATTATCTCTATTACAGTACTGGTGCTGATAGGCTTTTTCTTTTATATTTCAGCGTATATGGTACCTATAGTGACGATTGGACTTTTACTAATGATTATTCCCTTGATTTTTAGAGTAGGGTTAGAGGGTTTTAGCATCAAAACTTTGGAAAAAATAGATGTCTCAATCGATACAAGCCATTTTAGAGATCGAATTGTACAGTATTACAAAAGTAGAATGGTCGTTCATTTTATTGCAACACCTATTATTTTCGGAGTTTACATAACCGGTTTTATTTTGTTAATGCCTAGTTTTAAAGCCAATCTATCTTCGGGATTTTATACTTATATTCAAATTTCCTCGGTAGTAGTGTTATTGGCATTGGCATTTATAATTGCTCAAACCATTAAAAAGGAGATTCAAATTCTAAAAAACCTTCAGCACAAGGTGTAGCAGGGTAATTTTTGAAAATAGGATTTTTTTGTTCACGCTAATTAAATACCTACTTTTAGGCACCAATTGAACGCGAATTGAATCCCTTAAAGAACCTTTTTAAACAAACCTTTATTTATGGTTTAGCAACTGTCTTACCCAGGATGCTTTCGTTTCTGTTACTACCTTTATATACTTCCGTATTGGAAACGGCAGGTTATGGAGAAGTTTCAGTAATATTTGCGTGGTTTGCCATTTTTAATGTGGTATTGGCTTATGGAATGGAAACGGCGTTTTTCCGGTTCTATCACAGTGCTGAGCGCAAACCAAGGGTGGTTTCCACCTCCTTGCTATCCATTTTAGCAACCACAACTCTATTTACAGGTTTAGTGTTGCTATTTCAATATCGCATTGCCAATGTTACCCATATTGAAGTGGCCTACATACGCTATGCTGTATATATATTGGCACTAGACGCCCTTGTCATCATTCCTTTTGCATGGCTAAGAGCCAATGGAAAACCAATGCGGTATGCCTTGGTGAAAATTTTGAACGTAACCATTTACCTCGGGCTTAATGTTTTTTTCCTTCTTTTGTTGCCCAAAATGATAGAAGATGACCAGAGTGGTGCGCTTAGTGGACTGTACAAACCCAATTTTGAAATCTCGTATATTTTTATTTCTAATTTAATAGCCAGCGGGGTTACTTTGATATTCATGTTGCGTTTGTATATTAGGCGACCGTATGTGTTTGATGTTGTCTTGTGGAAAAAAATGATGAAATATGCCCTACCGGTTTTAGTGGCCGGAATGGCATTTACCGTAAACGAGGTTTTTGACCGTATTTTACTTTCCAAATTGCTACCCGAAGATGTTGCAGAAAGTGAAATAGGAAAATATGCAGCCTGTTATAAGTTAGCACTATTTATGACCCTCTTTGCTACTGCTTTTAGAATGGGAATAGAACCCTTCTTTTTTAGTCATGCCTCTACCGAGCATCCGCAAAAGGCCTATGCCCAAATTACCAGTTATTTTGTAATATTGGGAAGTGTTATTTTATTGGGCGTGGTGGTTTTTGCCGATGTGTTAAAACTCATTTTTATACCAAATCCCGATTATTGGGAGGCCATGTCCGTAGTGCCTATGATTGTTTTAGCCAGCTTCTGCTTGGGCATTTATCACAACTTATCGGTTTGGTACAAGGTTACCGATCGGACGCATTTTGGGGCTTATATTTCCCTCATTGGTGCTATTATTACTATAATTATTAATTTTGTATTTATTCCCTATTTCGGCTACAAAGCTTCTGCAGCGGCCACTTTGGCAGCTTATGCAGTAATGATGTTGCTTTCCTTCTTTTTTGGACGCATCTATTATCCCGTCCCGTATAATCAAAGAAAGATTTCATTTTACCTTGGTGTATCTATTCTCTTTTCTGTGCTGTCCTTTTATGTTTTTGATCGTAATTTGGTAATAGGAAGTCTTATTTTTGCACTTTTCTTGGGACTTGTATATAAAATGGAAAATGAAAAGTTAAAAAAAATATTCTTTAAAAAATGGAGATAAAAGTAACAAACGTGTCAGGCAATGCCCTTCCCCACTATGAAACATTGGCCGCTGCCGGAATGGATGTAAGAGCCCATCTGGATGCCCCAATCTCTTTGGCACCCTTAGCGCGTGCTGTAGTGAAAACCGGACTTTTTATAGAGTTGCCCTTGGGGTATGAGGCGCAAGTACGCCCCAGAAGCGGTTTGGCCGCAAAAAACGGTATTACAGTACTAAACGCCCCCGGCACTATAGATGCCGATTACAGGGGTGAAATTGGGGTAATCTTAATCAATTTATCAAATACCGAAGTTGTAATAAACCACGGAGAACGTATTGCGCAATTGGTCATTGCCAAGCATGAGCGTGCCACTTGGATACCGGTTACTGAATTGTCGGCCAGCAGCAGAGGCCAAGGCGGGTTTGGGAGCACCGGAAAGAAATAGTACCGAATGTATCCTTTTTTACGCCGATTCTCTTAATTTTATGTGATCAAGGCTACGCTAATAAAGAATTGGTTTTATCTTTGAGTAGGTATTATTAGGAACGATTTTTGTAAGATCCTATTTCGCTATGAATCACGTCGTATTTGTAAGATTTCTTTACCTATCCATAGTATTCTTTACCCCATTCCTTAGAGGGCAAGAACAATTGATGGAGCAGGCAAGTGCTGAGGTGTTTCTAGAAGAATATAACGATGTGTTTCAAGATAAATTCTTTGAGGCCTTAAAACAAAAAGGCATAGAAAATCATGACCGTGCCATTCATCTTTTATTAGAATGTAAGGCCATAGACGGCACAAACCGTGTGCTAGATCATGAATTGGCCAAGGCGTATGCTCAAAACAAACAGTATGCAGCGGCAGAAGACTATGCGGTAAAAACCTTACTCTCAGAGCCCGAAAATATGTGGTATCTTAATACCTTGGTAGAAATAATGCAAAAGCAAGGAAAACCTTTGGAGTCTATCCAAAAAGACATTCCGTTTACGAACGCCCAATTGCAGGAAAATCTGGCTCTTATTTACTACCGACAGCAAAATTTTGAAAACGCACTACTTATACTAAAAGGTATAAAAAAATCGAGTTTTACAGAAGAACTCCAAGCAAAAGTGACGCATGCTTTAGCCGAAACAGACGCTTCTTCCGAAAAAAAGAAACCCCGAAGTGCGGAACTTACCGATAATCCGGTGGATGCCTACAAGACAAGGCTCCAAACGCTGATTCGCAACGGCGATTTTAGTACGCTGCAGAAAGCAAGTCAGGAAGCCTTAGAAACTTTTCCTGTACAGCCTTTTTTTTACTATGCCAACGGGCTAGCCTTAAATAAGGCCGCCAAACCCGAAGAAGCCATTGCAATGCTCGAGACTGCCTTAGGGTATTGGGTAGAAGACAACATGCTTTTGGAGACCATTTACAGTGAGTTGATCATCGCCTATGAAGCCATTGGGAATACGGTAAAAGCAAATGCATATCGCACTAAATTAAAATCGGGATCATAATGATGCAAGCTGCTAGATTTTGGAATCGAAGTTGGATTTTTCTTGTATTCGCTTTTTTTGCACTTAGCGCCTGTACCTCCAATAAAGTAATGCGAGACGGAACCATTAACGAACGATTGTCCACGAAAGCCATTGTGCGCAACCACTATGCCAATGAACTTAATTTTAAAACCCTCAGTGGGCGTATGAAAATAGACTATTCTGACGGGGCGTCTTCACAGGGCGTAAGTGTTTCCCTTAGGATAGAAAAGGATAAAGCGATTTGGATTAGTGCGCCGCTAGGCATGGTTAAGGCATACATTACCCCAGATCGTGTTTCTTTTTACAATAAGCTGGAAAACGAATATTTTGATGGCGATTTTTCCTATCTCAGCGCTATGCTGGGCACGGAGCTCGATTTTCAGAAAGTTCAAAATGTGCTACTAGGGCAGGCCTTATTCGATCTTAGAGAGGACAAATTTGCAGTAGAAATAAGTGAGGGGAACTATCAACTTAAACCCATCAACATAAACCAGCTTTTTAAAGCACTGTACCAAATAGAACCCACCCATTTTAAAATGGCGTCGTTGGTATTGGCACAACCTTTAAAAAATAGGATGTTAGAAATACAGTATAAAGACTATCAGAAAATAAACCAAAGAATAGCCCCTAGCGATATTAAAATAAATGCCTTGAATGGCAGCACACAAAGTACTATTGAACTAACGTATCGGAATTTGGAGTTTAACAAACCGCTGAGTTTTCCCTATAGTATACCAAAAGGTTTTAAAGAAATATCATTAAACTAAAATGTTACCTAAAGCAAGCTATATTACCTATTTAGTGATTATTAGCTTATTCATGTGCCAAATACTGGTGGGGCAAACCAGTGAACAAAAAGCACTGGAAAGTAAACGAGAACGTTTGCAACAAGAGATTAAAGATATCAATAGATTGTTGTTTGCCGAGAAAAAGGAAAAAGGGAATGTACTAGATCAAATGGAGGCGCTAGATCAGAAGCTCCATGTGCGCGAACAGCTTATACGGGTTACCAATGAACAAGCGAACATTCTGAGCCGACAAATAAACACCAACATTCGCAATATTTCTAAGCTCAGAGAAGATCTGGAAACCGCTCGAGACGATTACGCCACCATGATTCAGCGTTCGTATCAAAACAGATCTCAACAAAGTAGACTTATGTTTCTGTTGTCTTCAGAAAGTTTTTTACAAGCCTTTAAACGGTTGCAGTATATGAAACAATATGCCCAATACCGAAAAGAACAAGGGCAATTGCTGGCTCAAAAAGCAGAAGAACTATCGCAATTAAACCAAGAACTTTCCACCCAACGAAAAGATAAAGAACGTTTAATGGCCGAAAACATGCTGGCTAAAAAGGAGATGCTAACCGAAAAGGAGACCCAAAAGCAATTATTAAATACCATAAGGAAAAACGAAAGTAAGTATAGTAGTGCCATTCAGAATAAACAAAAAGAAGCAAAAAAAATAGAGCAACAAATAGAAGCCCTTATACGGAGTGCCATAGTTTCTTCAAACAAAGCATCGGGCAATACGTCATCTAGCAATAGTGTATTTGCCATGACACCGGAAGCCTCTCTTGTGGCCACTAATTTTTCTGCCAATAAGGGCAAACTTATATGGCCGGTAGAAAAAGGCATTAAAAGTCAGGGTTTTGGGGTGTATAATGATAAGGTGTATCCGGGCATTAAACACGAAAGTAATGGTGTTATTATTGCTACAGATGCCGGTTCTAAGGCGCGCGCTATCTTTGAAGGGGAAGTTATTGCAGTATTAGCAGTACCCGGAGGGAACCGTGGCGTACAAATAAAACATGGAAATTTTATAAGTACGTACTACAATCTTTCTAATTTGTATGTTAAAAAAGGGGATAAAGTATCGGCAAAGGCAGAGCTTGGAGAAATATATACCAATCGGTCTAACGGACTGACCCAACTCAAATTCTATTTGTATCAAAACACTACTCGACTAAATCCGGAAGATTGGTTGTTTCAGCTTTAGGTGGATTAGTAGGGCATTTAATTCAGAGCGGTGAAGTTTTGTAGAAGAACGGAACCTAAAGGTGTCATGTTGCGTATTTTCCACTACACATTGCTTAAGATGATTTTAAAGTTTCTTAAAAGCATATTTGGGGTTCTTATCTTTTTGTTTTCATTTCACTAAAACCATATACTTATTTTTTCTTCTTCGCTTTTTCTTCAATATTTTTCAAACTATCAAGATAATTTTTCTCAGCCTCGCTTAATGTTTTGGCTTGATACTTTTTGTATTCTGTTGTTGCCTTTTTAACGGCTTGCTGATGGCTAATCTTGCCTGCATCTAACAATAAGTTTTAGCCACTCATGGTTAAAATACGGTCCAGATGTGCTGCCCAATCATGCATGGTCATGGCTTGCTCTCTTTCGGCTTGTCGTTCTGCAAAATCCAAATAACCCGAAACGATTTGTCCCAATGCCCGCAGTTCCTTTTCGTCTAAATAATTTTTGGCTATTACCACATCCTTTAAATACGGCCGATCTCCCGGAAAGTTCATTAAACCCATAAACTCCTTATCGGCATCTGCCCGGTTAAAAATTACCTCAGCAGCTGTATGACCATGCACGGCATAATGGACTTTGTTTTGTACTTTCTTAAAAAAGGCAATAGATACCTCGGCCTTGGGATCGTAATCTAAACTGGTGGCATAGATGTCTAACACCTGGCGATAAAAAACTTTTTCCGATGCGCGAATGTCGCGTATGCGTTGCAGTAGTTCCTTCCAATACCCGCCACCACCTAGGTTTTTCAGACGTTCATCATCCATGGTAAAGCCTTTTCGGATGTATTCGTTTAGGCGTTTGGTGGCCCAAATTCTAAATTGCGTGGCCATTATGGAGTTGACACGATAACCTAGAGAAATAATCATATCCAAGTTATAATGTTTGGTATTATAATTTTTACCGTCCGCTGCAGTTCGTAAGAATTTCTTACCAACTGAATTTTCCTGCAATTCGCCTTCTCTGAAAATGTTTTTGATGTGTTGTGTAATGCCAGGCCGTTCTACTCCATAAAGACTTGCTAACTGATCTTGAGTAAGCCAAACATCATTTTCGTTTAAGCGTACATCAACCGAAACTTGTTCATCCGCTGTTTTGAAGATGATGAACTCTGAATTATTTTTTGGATCAATGCTCAATGGTTACTTATTAATTATTCATTGTTAATTGTTACTTATTAATTGTTAATTATTAATTGGTAATGTTGGCTTTAGTCGATTTTATGATGCTCGTGAGCAACTTAAGAATTTCAAGGGCGTCCATGCTTATACTTTCAAATTCGGATAGGCTTAAATAGTCTGTTTCTTTTAGTAATTCCAACCCATACATACTTTCATTTTTTTCTGTGCAATAGCCATTTTGTGAATAAAATCTTTTTTGGTTTCAGCGTGTTCCGCTTCTCTTACCATTGCTCCCACACTAGTGCCAGAGCGCAGCAATTGTTTACTCATCACAAACTCCTTCTTTTCTAAAATCAAGAATTTATACAACTTTACAACCCGAACCGCAAATGCAAAACTCTTTTCTTTTACTACATTTTTTCTCATTTACTATTCCCATTTATCATTAACCCTTAACAATTAACGATTCACCCTTAACCATTCACCATTAATTCATCGGCTTAATCATTCGTTCTATAAACACCACCTCCGCTGCACTCAATTGGTATTTTTTGTACAACTGCCGGTCTATTTCAGGAATGGATTTTAGCGTTGGTATTTCTATTCGTTTAATGTGTTTTCTAATGTCGTCTAAAATTCGTTTTCGTTGTTGTAATTATAGAATGGAACGGCAACTTGTGCTTTGACTCTTTTAGCAAATTCCTGAATACGTTTATCATATAAAAGTGCCACTATTCTATTTTTTTATTTTTAGGTGGCAAAGTATTTTTTGCACTGATTTTAGATACTACTTTTTTGCCTGTTTTTTCCTCTATTTCTTTTCGAGTATTGCCTGCTATTGTGCCACCTTGATTGGCTATTTTTTTATTCTCTGCAAAGGTTTTGGGTTTCTTTTCTTTGCTTATCTCGGTGGTTGTGGCCTCGGCTAACATATTAAGCACCAATTCAAGATTGGTCATATTGTCTCGAAGATTTTCCTTTTTAAGATTTTTAAAGTTTTTGTACTGTTTTATCGAAAAGCCACTCCAAGCCTTGCTGATTTCATCGGTAAGGATGGCATATTCCTGTCCTTTTTTTACATCTCTATTTTCCCACTCATCCGTCAGCTCTTTTCGTACTTCTATGCTTTTTAGCCGTTGGTTTATCCATGCTTTGCTGTATCCCTTTTTTAGGTAGGTTTCCATCAAGCGGTCTATTCCTATTTCCGGGTCTTCTATCTCATCTATACGTTCACGGGCTACTTTGGCTATCCACAGTTTAAAAGGTTCTGCCTTGGGCGAGGGTACGCTTTGTATGAGGCGAAATAATTGCTCTGTATCGGCTACATCGGTAAGTCGCATTTTGCCATCGGCTGCTTGCATTTTCAACTGGTGACTATTTGTCACCGTTTCATTTCCTTCCACCTTTAACCGTTCCTTAAGTTTATTCCAATATTTTCGAGCTTTTTGAAAATCATCTTGTTCGGTGAGTATGGCAATAATATCGACAATAGAAAAATACCATTTTTCTTCCTCCTCATTCCAAGCGGTTCTTACTTTTTTATCTTCAAATAGTTTGATGGCTGTTTTTTTCATGCATCTATTTTTTTATCTGGTAAAAATCATGGGTTACTTTCTTTTACCCCATCGGCTTGATCATTCGTTCTATAAACACCACTTCTTCCGCGCTCAATTGGTATTTTTTGTACAACTGCTGATCTATTTCAGGAATGGATTTGGTCCAATCAATATCTGAGTTGGGAGTAAAGTCTTGTAGTGGTATATTTTTCCAAACTGCTTTTTTATTGTCTTGGGTTACTTTTAAGGTTCCTAATAATAACCTAAGAAACTTTGATTTGATATACTTCAAAAGATTTTCTGCCTCAACTTCTGTTTCAAATGAACCTAAGCTTATAAATGTTTGATTGTGACCAATGTTAGGTTCTGCTGTCAATGGTGTAGAAAGTTTTTCGCCCAAACTGCCTGTCCCGTTTGATTTAGGTAATATGACTTTATATTTTTCTAAGTTATCGTGCTTATCAACGTATTCTTTTTTTATCCAATAATATACACGCTCATTGTTTATTCTACCAAGAATTTGGATATAACTACTGCTATCGTTTGGCCTATTTTCAAAAAAGAAATCATTTAACTTCTCAAAAATATTTGTAGTTAAATCATAAGTATGTCCTTTGCTCAATCTGTCCTTAACATCTTTATTCTTAGCATGTAATTTTTTACTAAGTCTATAGCTTTCAGGAGCAAAAACTATTTGGCTGAGTGATTTAAAGTTATTCTTTTTAACCTTTTCTAAAATGTCTAACACTTCATCATGGGGCGAAAAGTCACCAATAACTCCAAAATCATTTTTTGCATCTCTAAATGTGACTGCAACACCTCCTTTGATATCCACATTTGGGAAGACTTTCGTACTATCGCTTTCGTACCAAATGACTTTGAAATGCTTATCGCTAAGTATTTTTTTGTTCCAATCTTTTGGAGTCTTACCTGCATTAAATAAAAACCTACCTGGTGTAATGAAGGAAACTTTATCTGAAATACGGAAAGAAATATCATAAAAGTGATTATAAATTGGCATATCACTTGTATTCTCACTTGAATCCTGATAAGGCGGATTTCCTACGATTGCGTTAAATTTCATGTCGTTGTTGTTATTTGCTTTCCAATACGTTTGTCCTTTTTTGATTTTTGCAATAAACTTTTCGGGACGTTGGGTAATTTGTCGCACCATGTCTTCAAAATAGTGCGTGTTTACATTAGCTGCTCTAAAACCTACCAAGGTGCGTTTGGTAATGCTTTTTGCCATGGGGGTTTTGCAGAGTACAAACACATTTTCTGCTACGGTTTTGTCCCATAATTCTTGCTGTTGCTCCACCGTGAGCGTGTTGGGTGCTGCCGTTGGATATTGTTCCTTGATACGGTTTCTGAAAATGGAATACGCCACATACAAAGGATACAAACCCGATTTGGAGTTGATTTCTAAAATACGGGCATCCGTAGCAAACACCTCTTCGGTTACTTCACCTTGCGTAACATATTTGGGTTGGGAGATGGTTTTCTCACGGTTTTCATCCAAAAAGACATAACCGCCCAAACAATCACCTAAGTGCATGTTCACCACACGCCAAGGGGTCAAAACAGTCTCCTTGTCTGGATTTCTAAAGGTGCCAAAAATGTGGGTAATACGCTCTATGCGTTCTTCAATGGTCACGTGGTCGGTGGCACGAGCCAAAGCTCTGATGCGTTTGCCTGCCGCCCGAAAAACGTCTGGCTCGTAGTACTTTTTGAACTTTTTAAAAGTGGCTTTATCAACGCCTTTGGGCATAAATTCTTCCCAAGATTGATTATCCACCAAATCCGTAAAGTTGTCTATGGATATTTCGGTTTCTTCGTTTTTTACATCCGCACCGTAAATCAATAAAGGCATACGAATAGAAATGCCACGAAGAATTGAAACTGCGGTGTCGCGCATTTTTTTCTGTTCTTTGTAGCGCTCTAAAAGTTCATTCTCTACGGGACTGAGTTCTTTTTTCTTCTTCTTTTGGGCTTGTTCTATTTGTTCGTAATCTTCCTCTGTAAAGCCCTGCTTGTTTATTTCTATGTCTTTGCTCTTCGGCATGGCTTTGGTGCTGCCAATCACTTTTTTAAGTCCATTGAATTCCTCCACTTCTACATCATCCAATTGCATCAATTGGTCACGGTTGTACAGATGCTGGTCTTCAAAGCCATTGTTTACCACCCGCTCGATATAAACTTTCTTGAGCTGTTCGAGCATTCCGTTCACGTCATAATCCCTCATGCGAGAACCGTCAAAGGCGATAATGGGACAGAAGTTCAGGAACTCACCCATAATCTTACGGTCCTCGCCTGTGGTCTTTCCTGCTTTGGCAGAAACTTTAGCCGTTTCAGCAATGACTTTCAGTGTTCGGTCAGGAGCAAAGTCAAAAACAAAGCACTCTTCCTTTACTTTACCGTTAATAGTAGCTGGTGTTTGCACCCTAAAAATGGTTTGCATGTAAGCAGAAGCAGAAGTATTGTGTGAGCCTGAAAGCATAAAAACAGCCGTCCAAGCTTTTACAGAAACGCCCGTGGTTAAACGCCCACAAGAAAGCGTAATGGTGTAAGTTTCATGCGGATTGTCGCCAATGGCTTTTTCTACTTTTTTAAGGGCTTCTTCATTGGCCTCTTCTTCATCACCGTCACCCGCCACATTCACAATGTCAAATTGACCAAAAACAGGATGTGTTTTTAGCATGGCACTCAATGCTTTTGCCTCTTTTACGCCCGGCACCATCCAAAGCGAATGCCTGAAATTATCGCGATATGCTTCTGTTGAATAGGGATAATTACTTTCAGCATCGGATTTACAAATGAGGTTTAAAAATGAAAACACATCCTTCTCATGAAGAAAATTTCCTGTTTCATTTACCCTAAAAAACTCACGGAAATTGAACGCTACTTCTTCGTCAATATAGCCGTGTAAGAGTTTTCCAAGATCGTACGTAAAAATATTGAGCTTTGGAAGTGAAGCATAAGGGTTTGGGTCGCCAAAGTGAATGTTGTCCCAATCGGCTTTGGCTTTTTGCTCCATCACGTAATCCCAAGTATAGATTTCTTCTTCTTGGTAATTGTCGAGCAAATTGAAAGGGGTTCCTGAAAGGTGCAACACCTTTGTATTTTCTTTTTTAAGCTCTCTAAGCACATTTGTTCCTAGTTCAGTTTGTGTGCCTTCATGCGCTTCATCTACAATCACAAAATCCCAAGTTGTTCCAAAGATTTCATCATTTTTATTGAAATTGCCACCCACCAATTCCGAACCTCTAAGGTCTTGCATGGATGCAAAATAGATGTACTTGGAATTTCCTTTTTTACAGTCTTTTTCAAGCGTAGTAAACTGATTGCCTTGATTTTTTGAACCATACGAATACTGTGGCGCATCATAGAATATTTTCCCAAAGTCTTCAAACCAACCCTTATCCACCACAGGGCGATGCGTTAAAATCAGCGTTCGGGTAAAATCGTGGTCTTTGACCACTTGCAGCGCAGAAAGGGTTTTTCCAAAACGCATTTTCGCAAACCAAAGCATTTCGTTGCTTTTTTTGAACTGCTTTATGGTTTTTTCAATGGCTTCTTTTTGTTCAGGTCTAAATAAAATTGGGTTTTGTGTTTCTGAAACTTCACTGGCATGAAGCGAATCTTTCCCCTCTTTTACTGCCGTGATTGCTTTTTTAACGGTTTCTAAATCGGTTATAAACCACTCATTGGCTTTGTTTTTGGAGTCAAAGATTTTCTTTTTTACCCCCGAACGAGTCAACACACTATGAACCTCATGGTCTGAAAAGGCCTTTAGTCCATTTTTATCATTAAAGATTGTCAGTTCGGTATAAAGCAAGTCATAGGCAATCCCCGCTGTTTGGGTATATTGGTCTATACGCTTTTTGGCTGCTTTATTCAGTGCTTTGCTGTTCGGTTCAAGTCCCCAAATATTCTCGTTATCAGATGTTGCTTCTCCTATTTTCAAACAACCGCTATGGGCAGCATCATTGATGCGGAACACATAGATTAGCTTTAATTTTAAGGTTGATGTGAGTTTCATTTTACTTGGTAGCTCGTTTTAATTCGGTTAGTAAGAACTGTTTGAGGTCTTCCTTTTGAGGTAATTTCAGGAGGTATTTAGAAACAAAGAGTTGGTTATCCATACCCGCAGTAGCATACTCTACCAGTTTTTCTCCCTTTTCTGTGCAAAGCAAAATCCCTACGGCTGGGTTGTCTGAAGGTTCTTGAACCTCACGATTGAAATACGCTACATAGGTATTGAGTTGCGATAGATGTTCATGTTTAAAAGCATCTACCTTAAGTTCAACAATTACATGGCATTTCAATATGCGGTGGTAAAACACCAGATCGGCAAAATAGTATTGGTCATCAATCAAGATCCGTTTTTGTCTTGCTTCAAAACAAAATCCATTTCCTAATTCTAAAATGAAGGCTTGCAGATGAGAAAGCAATGCCGTTTCCAACTCCTTTTCTTCAACCAAACTTTGTGTTGGAATGTTAAGAAAATCAAACAGATAAATGGACTTAACAGCTTCGGTAGGAGATTGAGGCGTAATTTTGTTTTGTAGCTTTTGTAAAGCATTTTCTGTATGCTCACTTAATTCTACTCGCTCATAGGTTAAGCTGGTAATTTTTTGCTTCAGTCCAGCTACGGATAAGGTGCTTTTAATGATTAGCCATTCATAGAATTGTCTTTTGTTTGGGTCTTCAATTTTCAGCAATTCTACAAAATGTGAAAACGAGATTTTTTGAAGTAGGTTTTGAATATACTCTGTAGAAACTTCAGATTGGTCAGGCGGTGTCTGACTAATTGCAAAAGATTGATTTTCAGCGAAAAATAAAAAGTCAGAGGACAACTGACTTTTTTGAATGGGTAAGAAATGTTGTATTTCATTTCTAATCTGTGTACCTAAAAATGCATAGTTCTGATAAAATTGTCGAGCCAATTTTAGATTGGTTTCGCTTAAGCCCTTTTGGTTGAGGTGTTTTGCTAAATTTTTTATCAATTTTGAACCATATTCAGCTCTATCCGATCCAATTTGTTCGTATTCCACAATGAAATATCCAATCAACCAATTCCTAAGTGTAAGCAATTTATTAATCGACCTTATAGCTTGATGTTGTAAAGCTTTGTTGGTTTCGGCTATTTTTAGCGATAAGTGATTAAAATTATTCATTGCAATAATTCGTAAAAAGATTATTTATGTAACAAATCAATGAACCTGATTTTTCTGCCCGTTTTTCCTGTTTTAGAATCCTTGTTAGACCAATCCTTTAGTAAAGCATAAGTGCCGTTATGTTTACGGATATTAGCTTTTTCGCAACCTTCGCAAAAAGTGTGTTTGGTCTCCGTTTCTCCAAAAAGATTTACGCTTGTCTCTGTTTTATGCCCGCAACTGTTTGGAATTACACCTTTCAGTCCATCCATTTGCCATACATTCCAAGAAATAATGTAGGCTATATATTGAATTGATTTTAGCAATGGCTCTTTGTCAAATTTTACCGTGTAGTTTTCAATGAATGTGGCAAGCATAGCTTCTCTTGCAAGCAGCAAGCTATCGCCTTGCCATTCGAAAGCATAGGTGTTTTTATAAGCGGTTTGTGCTGCTTTAAGCCAATCACCTGTCGTATCCACATTTTCGTTTATGACTCTCAGTTTACGGTCTAAAATCCCAATTCTATTTTGGATAGGAATGAATGCTCCTGTTGTACTATCATATCGACTTGTGATGTACGGCGCTTCTCCGCAAGCAATTTCTAGTCGAGTATCTCTCACATAGCCATTCCAAGTTTTCCCCTTTGGAAAAGTGATTTTATCCGTGTTTACTTCCCAACCTTTAGTTCCATCAGACAAGGCTTTTTCTTGATTGAAAACGCCTTCTTTTCCAAACCAAGCATTATCGATTAGATTGTTTTGGGCATTGCAAATCCATGAAGGGGTAAACACTTCAGCCATTTCCTTGGATCTGGACTGTTGCAAAACCTTGTCTTTATGCACTCTTGGCATGATGATATTGCCATTTTTTCCTGTAATTAACTCTGGAAGGATATAAGCATCCGAATTGTATGGCGCTCCGAGATGTTCGTAGTTGTTTGTAGCCCAATAAATATTGTTTTGAGTCGTATGATCACGAAGTACTATTTCGAGTACATCAGGGTACTGCGCAACCAATTCATTTTCTAATATGTCGATTCCTGTTCGCACCCGTTTAATTTTCTTTATTGGACTTCAAAAGTTCCTTTACATCAATTTCAAGGATATTCGCTATTTCAAAAAGGATTTCAAGTCTTGGTTGTTGCCTGTTTTGCACATAGCCGTTAACCATGTTGTAACTCTTTCCGAGTTTCTCAGCCAACCAAGTTTGTTTAATTCCTTTTTCTTCAAGCACTTCCTTTATTCGGTTCATATCCGTATAAATTTAAGTCGCTAAAATAGCCCAAATTTTCCATTTATCTCATTTTTCAATATACTTTTCGTTCGTTTCATTGTTGGTCTGTTCTAGCGTCTGCCGTATCCTATGCCCTATGCCATCAAGAGAAACCCTATGCCGCATCAAAAGAAACCTCCTTCGATCTTTCCCGTTTATGAAAATGGTGTTTGGGTGCTTATAGCCCATGGTATTTTTAACCGATAATTTAGCCTCCTTCAATTTGAAAAAAATTCGCTAAAATATTATTCAAGTTTAACCTATTATGCCCTATATTTAAGGAAATTTACAATATAAAATTAGTAAACTATGCAAAACATATCCGATGTTAAAGGAACTTTCACCTTGCACAATGGCGTACAAATGCCGTATTTCGGTCTGGGAGTTTACCTTTCAAAAGACGGACAAGAAGTAGTAAATGCGGTACGATGGGCCTTAGAAGCAGGATACCGACATGTGGATACCGCAGCCATTTATAAAAATGAAGAAGGGGTTGGGCAAGGCATTCGTGAAAGTGCCGTGCCACGAGAGAATATTTTTGTGGTGAGTAAGGTGTGGAATACGGATCAGGGTTATGAAAATACACTAAAGGCGTTTGAAGCGAGTTTAGAGCGTCTACAGCTCGATTACCTCGATCTGTATCTAATTCATTGGCCTACTAAAGGAAAATACAAAGAAACTTGGAAGGCCCTAGAGCATTTGTACGCCCAAAAGCGAATAAGAGCCATTGGAGTTAGCAATTTTATGCAGCATCATTTGGAAGATTTGATGGATTCTGCCAAAATTACACCTATGGTAAATCAAATGGAATTTCACCCTTATTTGGTACAACAAAATCTCATTGATTTTTGCCAAAAACATCAAATTCAATATGAGGCCTGGTCGCCGCTGATGCAAGGTAACATTTTTAAGGTGCCGGAAATTAAAGCCTTAGCGGTAAAATATCAAAAAAACGAAGTACAGGTTGTATTGCGGTGGGATCTTCAAAAAGGCATCGTAACCATCCCTAAATCAGCACAAAAAGAACGAATTATTTCCAATGCGGACATATTTGATTTTGAACTTACTGCGGAGGATGTAAGTCTTTTAGAAGGCTTAGACAGAGGTCAGCGCTTTGGTCCGGATCCTGATAATTTCGATTTTTAAACCTACAAAAGAGAACTTTTAGTCCATGAAAAGCGCCCTTAGTTCGGTGGCATCATGCGGCTTCATCTTTCCGGCAAGTACCAAGCTTAACTGTTTTCTGCGCAAGGCGGCGGCATAGCGTTCTTTCTCAAGATCGGTTTCGGGGATAAGTTCGGGTACCTGTGTGGGATTTCCTTTTTCATTTACCGCAACAAACGTATAAATAGCTTCATTGGCTTTGGTTCGCTCCCCATTGAAACGATCTTCCATCCACACATCAATAAAAACCTCCATAGAGCTTGTAAACGCCCTGGAAACGGCCGCTTCTACCGTAACCACGCTGCCCAAAGGAACGGCTTTATTAAAGGCGACATGGTTTACCGATGCGGTTACCGTAATACATCTGCTATGCCGACGTGCGGCAATGCTTGCGGCTCTATCCATCCGCGCCAACAACTCACCTCCAAATAAATTATTCAACGGATTCGTTTCACTGGGTAGCACCATATCGGTCATTATGGTTCTGGACGCACTAGGGGTCTTAGGTTGCATAAGCTCTTATTAAGGGTAAAAATAGGGCCGCCTTTACGACCTGAAAAGATGCTCCGGAAATTATTTAACAGATAACATCCACGCTTCGGGTGATTCTTCTTGTTTAACGTTGCGTAAAAAGGCTAATGCTTCCTTAACCTGATCAAAACTATCGTAAATGACCATGTGTAAACCATACGTATTAACGCCTACATACGCCGCATTATATCCTTTCTGACGCAATTCTTGTACCTTTTTATCGGCATTCTCTTGCATTCGGAAGGCTCCGGCCACAATTTGATGCGCACCTAATGTGTTTTCTTTAGTAACTTCGATTGTTAACGAAGGTAGTTCTAAAGGAATTTTATTAAAGAAAGTGGCCTCTTGTATGGTTTTAGACACCTTTTGTTGCGCTTCCTGTCGCGCAATCATCGAAGTCGTTGTGTTTTGGTTGTAAATACGATATCCTGTAAAACCCAATGACAAGGCCAACAATAACACTGCAGCGTATTTTAAATACGGTCGTACAGACCATTGTCTGCGCTCTTCCGGGGTGAAGGTAAACGGGATTTTCTCTTCCAATTCCAGAACTTCCTCTTTCAATACCTCCCGTTGTACAGGAGTGGCTCTAAAGGCAGCTAAACCAAAAGAAGATGTAAGGTAGTTTACTTGATTGGAGGGCTGAAACTGAATTTTCCCCTCTTTCGTAAGCCATAATTCCCCAATATTGTCCCATACCAATCGGTTTCCGTCTTGTAGTTGCTGTTTCCATTGTTTAGCCCGTACTACTACATCTTTAAGAACCTCGTCAAAGGGTTTATTTTCTTCCGAAGCCACATAAGAAACTAGAAGACCGTCGTTAGAGGAAAGCTGTTCGTTAAATGACAGGGTCTTGCTCGGAGGGTATAGCGTATGGGTCGCTTCGTGTAGCACTGCTGACTTATGTTGCGCCAAAAACGCACCAAAACCAGGCACTACCACACAATTATAGCGGTATAAAAGTTCTTCTATTGATCGTTGAATATCCATCACTACAAATATCAAACAAATTTACAGGGACTCAAAATGCATCACCTAACTTTTTATTAACATAATATTTTGTGTATTTTGTGAACAACTAAGCGTACTTCACAAATGACCCAAAATGAATTAATTGCCACGTTGCGACTGCAACATATTCCTCATATTGGAGCTATAACAGCCAAAAAACTCATTGCCCATTGCAGGAGTCCCAGTGCTATTTTTGAAGAAAAAACACACCATCTCATAAAAATCGACGGAATTGGCACAGCCATGCTGAGAGACCTTCATCATGAAAATCATTTGAAAGCCGCCGAGGCAGAATACCACTACATTGTGAACAATGACATTGCATATACCTATTTTCAAGATGCAGCATATCCGAAATACCTAAAACATTGTATAGACAGTCCGATTCTGATGTTTAAAGCCGGCAACATAGCCATTAACGAAAAAAAGATGATAAGTATTGTAGGAACGCGAAACATAACGAGTTATGGCACTGCTTTTTGCGAAGATTTTATTGCAGATTTGGCATGGCTAGATCCGGTTATTATTAGCGGTTTTGCCTATGGTGTGGACATTTGTGTGCAGAAAGCTGCCTTAAAACACGGATTGCAAACTATAGGTTGCTTGGCACATGGCCTAAATCAGATCTATCCAAAAACGCACGCAAAATATGTGGCCGATGTAGAAAAAAACGGTGGCTTTTTTACCGAATTTTGGAGCACGAGCAGGCCCGAAAGAGAAAATTTTTTAAAACGAAATCGCATCATCGCGGGCATTAGCGAAGTAACTGTAGTGATAGAATCGGCAGAAAGAGGCGGAAGTTTGGTTACTGCAGATATCGCCAACAGCTATAATCGCGATGTATTTGCCGTTCCCGGTAGAACTCAAGATAAATTTAGCGTGGGTTGCAATAATCTGATAAAACAACAAAAAGCACAATTGCTTACCAGTGCAGCAGATTTAATTTATATGATGGGGTGGCAATTGGAGAAAAAAGAAACCAAAACAATACAAAAACAATTATTTGTAACCTTAGATGATACCGAAAAAGACATCTATTCCTATTTGCAAAAGGAAGGCAAACAATTGTTAGACAGCATCGCCTTAGCGTGTAATTTGCCCGTTTTTAAAGTCTCTTCTACGCTTTTAAACATGGAAATGAAAGGCGTAGTACGCCCATTGCCCGGAAAATTATTTGAAGCTATCTAAAATTTTTAGACCAAGTGGTTTGCAAGACCATTATAAAGATAGATCAGTGCTATAAATTGTCCCTTTTATCGCCGAAATATACGACTTAACCCCTGCGTTACCTTTCAACGAAATACCTAAGGCTACATTAAACCGACCATTAGGTATTTTTAAAGCGCCTCAATACCCCAGTTTAGATCGCACCCTTGCCAACACCTCATCGGCCACTTTTTTAGCCTTTTCGGCACCCAAGCTAAGTGCCGTATCTACTTCCTCTAAATGATTCATATAGTACTGAAACTTCTCGCGGGCTTCCCCGAATGTGTCTAGCACCACTTCAAATAAAGCTTGTTTTGCATGACCATACCCATAATTGCCCTTTTCGTAGTTAGCTCTCATGGCGGCCACTTGATCTTCCGAAGCTAAAATCTTATACAGCGCAAAAATAGTGTCTGTATCGGGATTTTTTGGGGCCTCCATGGGCGTACTGTCCGTAAGGATTCCCATAATTTGTTTGCGCAGGTTTTTATCCGTCTGAAAAAGATCGATAGTGTTGCCTTTACTTTTACTCATTTTTTCGCCATCGGTTCCCGGGACGTACATAGTGCTGTCTTGTATTTTAGCGTTGGGCAACACGAATACGTCGCCCAATTGGGCATGGAAACGGGAGGCAACATCTCGAGTCATTTCCAAATGCTGTAATTGATCTTTCCCCACCGGAACAATATCAGCATCGTACAATAAAATATCGGCCGCCATGAGCATGGGATAGGTAAAAAGTCCGGCATTCACATCTTCTAGCCTATCGGCTTTATCTTTAAAGGAGTGTGCCAGCGTTAGGCGCTGATATGGAAAAAAGCAACTTAAATACCACGCCAATTCCGTTACTTGCGGCACATCGCTTTGCCTGTAAAACACAGTTTGTTCAATATCCAAGCCAAAAGCCAACCACGTCGCAGCAGTGGCATAGGTGTTTTTGCGCAGTTCTTCCCCGCTTTTTATTTGGGTAAGCGAGTGCATGTCGGCAATAAAAAGAAAGGAGTCGTTCTTAGGGTCTTTGGCCATTGCTATGGCCGGAATGATTGCCCCCAATATATTTCCTAAATGCGGCGTTCCTGTACTTTGTATGCCGGTAAGTATTCGTGCCATATCCTAAGATTAAATAAAAGGTCAAAGGTAAAAGAAATCTGAAAGCAGTTGCAAATTTGTTACTTTTGATTTTATGAGTTCACTTTTAAAAACCGTAGGCTGTATTTTATACCGAATTTGGTTCTATGTGTTAGTAGCGCTCCCTATCGTGTTATTTTTTCCATTATTAGTCTTTTTAACGCTTTCCGAAAAATGGTATCCACAATTCTTTTGGATGGCACGAAATATTTGGGCAAATACTATTTTATACGGAATGGTATGTTTTCCTAAGATAACACGCGAACAAAAGCTTATAAAAGGGAAGAGCTATATGTTGGTAGCGAACCATACCAGCATGTTAGATATCATGCTGATGCTTAAAGTAAGTAAAAATCCTTTTGTTTTTGTGGGGAAAAAAGAGTTGGTGCGTATCCCTATTTTTGGTTTTTTTTACAAACGCGTATGCATATTGGTAGATAGGGAGGATAGTAGAAGTAGAACGGCTGTTTATCTGCGAGCACAACGGAGGTTGAATCAAGGTTTAAGTATTTGTATATTCCCCGAAGGAGGTGTGCCCGATGGTGATATTCTGTTAGACGAATTTAAAGACGGTGCTTTTAAAATGGCTATAGCACACAAAATACCTGTGGTGCCTATTACTTTCTACGATTGTAAAAAGCGTTTTCCTTTTGGCTGGTTCTCCGGAGGCCCGGGAAAAATGAGGGTTACCGTACATTCGTTTTTAGAGACCGCTACCCTTTTGGTTACCGACAAAGGGGATTTAAAAGAAAAAACACGTGACGTTATACGAAATGCGTTGCTAATTGGGCGGCTATAAAAGAAAACGCCCCGCTGGAACCGCAGGGCGTTTAAGGCACTATTGCACGTGGCAATAAGCTACCTAACCAACCTCTTAAAACCTATAATTAATACCGCTGTACACCCCAATGGAAAATGGATTGAAACTGCCTGCTGTTTCCGAAAAAGTATTGAGTTGATATTTAAAAATGGGCTCCACATTTACACGCAATTGGGGCGTAAACTTGTATTGCATTCCTATGCCAAAATTGGTGCTAAAATTTACGTTGTTAAGATTGTTTGCCTCCCCTACCTCGGTTTGAATTTCTGTAGATTCAAGGGAGATCGCATTATTGGTTAAAAAAAGTGAACTTACCCCTCCTATCACATGCAGCCCAAATTTACGGTCTACCAGTGCATACGTAAGCTCTAAAGGAACCTCTACATAACCGAATTGTTGTTCCATGCTGGCATTTCGTGATGTTTCAAGGGCATTAACTCCCACCACATCGGCATTGGCCTGGGTAGACAGCCCATTGGGAGCTGCCGTTTTGCTGGAAATGGAAATATTGCGAGAAGCTAATGCATAGTTAATATTGTCTATAAGTGCATTTGTACTGGGATCCATAACTGCCGTAAAGGACACGTCGTTGGTGTTATAACTGTAATCAACTTTATGAATGCCCGAACGCACGACCACTTTTTTGCTGAGTTCATACGAAACAACCACTCCATAACTTAAGTTGGTCTTACCTGTTTTAGAGTTTGTTGCAAAATTAGAATGAATAGGCGACCCTTCGCCTGTGGCACTAAAAAAAACAGGAGCCACACTAGGCCCTACAGACCATTTATCTGAACGATTCTTCGCTAAGGCTTCTTCTTTCTCTTTTTGCTGTTGTTCAATTTCCTCAAAAATAGATTTTTTAGGAGGTTGTACCCCTTTTTCTTCTGCTTCTGCTGCCGCTACCGCATTCGTAGACCGCCCCTCTGGTTGCAATCGAGCCTCTTCTAACCTTTGTTTCGTTTGGTTTGTTTCACTTTGGATGCCGTCTTCTTGGGCTACGGCAGTGTTGTTTTCCGTAGCCTTTAGGTTCATAGTTGCAGAAGGATTACCCACAGCAGCGTTATCCTCTGTTGTGGGCGTCGTCGTTAATGAAGCAACAGCCGGTCTTTCACGTTCAACAGCTTTATTGGAAGTTATCTCGGAGGTTTTCGCCTTAGGCAAGGGTGTCGCCATTTTTTGTGTTCGATTAGAACTCGCTTCTTCGTCCTCGGTTTGGGCAGCAGGGGCTTTAGTGTCCACTACGGCATCTGTAGCCGCATGCGGTAGTTCAAAGGGCTTTTCTTCCGCTTCTTTTAACCGCTCTAGCGTCTTTTCCTTGGTGTCTTCTTGGTTTGTAATGGTATTTTCCGCTGGTTTTTGGGTGTTTTCCAGAGGGTTCCATAGAAACCATCCCAAGAGCAATGCCGCCGCAACACCTCCTAATTGCCACCATATCGGAATTATTTTTCTCGATTTTTTACGCTTATCTAAAGAGACGGCTATGGCCTGCCAAACTTTTTCGTCCGGAACGTCCTCATAGTCTTTAAGTTTCTCCCGAAACAAATCGTCTATACTTTTTTTGTTCATTTTAAAATGACTTACGCAATGTTTATATTTTCTTTTTCAATTCGTTCTTTTAATAACATTCGGGCTCGTGATAGGTTCGATTTTGAAGTACCCGGCGATGTCCCTAACAATTCTCCTATTTGATTATGCGAATACCCATCTAATACATAGAGATTAAAGGTTAACCTGTATTTATGGGGTAATTCTTGTATGTAACGTAACAGCGTGTTAAGGTTAACATCCATGCCATCGGTGTCCGGTTCTGAGTCTACTGCTTCATAATGTTCAGGAACCAAATGCAGGGTAGTTTCCTTCCTGTATTTTTGAAGCACCGTATTCACCGTTATTCGTTTGATCCACCCTTCAAAAGAGCCCTGCGATTTATATTGATGGATTTTGCTGAAAATAGTCATAAAACTATCGTGCAAATGATCTTCTGCCTCCATTTTGTTACGAGAATATTTAAGACAGATACCGAACAAGATACCGGCATATTGCCTGTATAACTGTTCCTGTGCTGCCCTATGTCCCTTTTTGCAATTATTGATGAGTTCTTCTAGACTCAAAATGTTGGTTAGATTATTATGATGCTATTTTAGGGGGTTGTTGCCCCTGGGTCTACCGGTACTTCTATTTCAAGAAATACCGGGTTGCCGTTTTCGTCTTCACCGGTATAAAATTGAAACAGATAGGTATCTGTATACTTCACTTCAAATTTAAATGTTCGCGTAACTTCTTGGTCGCTGTTAATACAGTCGTCTTTATCCAAAACGGCACCCATCACGGCCACTTGCCGGGTAGTAGTTGCGGTTCTAGATACCGTAAATCGTTCAAATAGGGTGCAATTATCCGGTATTATAAAAGTAACCGTTATATCAAAAACTTCATTGAGAACAAAAGATTCTGGGAGTTCGGCACTTACAATTTGTAAGGGCTGAAAATGAAAATTTACCCCATCATCAATATCACAAGAACTAAGCGAAATACCCAAGATGCTAATACCAAGGATACGAAGGAACTTTTTCATGCACTTTCCATTTTTTTATTAAAGATGATAGGAAAAGGCAAAGGTTGCGTAGAAACCTTAAAAAAAGATACCGTTATCGGGAGGTGGCTTCTATTTTTTTAACGCCTTTATCGTGGCTATTATTTTTCCTTCCAGCTCTTCTTGTAGTTCGGGATTATCTGCCAATAGTGCTTTTACGGCATCGCGGCCTTGCCCCAATTTAGTGTCGCCATAACTAAACCAAGAGCCGCTTTTTTTAACTATTTCAAAATCGACTCCAAGGTCAATAATTTCGCCCACTTTAGAGATACCCTCCCCATACATGATATCGAATTCTGCGGTTTTAAAAGGGGAAGCAACCTTATTTTTGACCACTTTTACCCGAGTTTTATTTCCCTGAGATTCGCCATCCGTGTCCTTAATTTGAGTAGATCGTCGAATATCGAGACGAATAGAAGCATAAAATTTTAAGGCATTACCCCCGGTCGTTGTTTCGGGATTTCCGAACATGACTCCAATCTTTTCACGCAATTGATTTATAAAAATTACGGTACAGTGCGTTTTGCTAATCGATCCTGTTAGTTTTCGAAGCGCTTGAGACATTAACCGCGCGTGCAAACCCATTTTGGAATCGCCCATTTCGCCTTCAATTTCACTTTTGGGCGTCAACGCCGCAACGGAATCAATCACCACAATATCAATGGCACCGGAACGGATGAGATTATCCGCAATTTCCAAGGCTTGCTCCCCATGATCTGGTTGAGAAATGATAAGATTATCAATATCGACACCCACTTTTTGAGCATAAAAACGGTCAAATGCATGCTCTGCGTCGATAAAAGCCGCAATTCCTCCATTTTTTTGTGCCTCTGCGATGGCGTGTAGCGTTAAGGTTGTTTTTCCGGAAGATTCCGGGCCGTAAATTTCAATAACCCTGCCCCGCGGATACCCTCCTACGCCTAAGGCAATATCTAAGCCCAAAGAACCTGTGGGAATTACCTCCACATCTTGCACCACACTATCGCCCATCTTCATTACTGCTCCTTTCCCGTAGGTTTTATCCAGTTTGTCTAAGGTGAGCTTCAACGCCTTTAACTTTGCTTCTTTTTCCGCACTCATTTTTGTCTAAATTAGGAACGCTAAAATACCATTTCTTTTTGCATATCGCAATGGCAACGCAACCTTTTTAGAAAAGCTGCATCTTATTGCAAAAGAACCTTCCGTTGCTAAAAAACACCGGGGTTTTGTAACTCTGGGCATGGTTGGCTACCGCCTTTTGATTAAATTCTATGAAAAAGAAAAATAGTGGGGTAGCCTCAAAAGAGCTTTGATATATTCAAAGCTCTTTTTATTTGAGAACACTGTGAATATGCTTATTTTTGCCGAAATAGTCTTTAACTTAATTATTGGTATAGCATGCAACTGTACAATACACTAAGTGCAAAGGAAAGAGAGGCTCTTATTGAAGAGGCAGGTCTAGATCGCCTTACAATTTCTTTCTACAAATATGCACATATCGGCAATCCGTCGATTTTCAGAAATCATTTATTTATACATTGGAACCAACTGGATGTACTAGGACGTATTTATGTGGCCAAAGAAGGGATTAACGCCCAACTCTCCGTTCCTGCGGATTACTTTAATGCCTTTAAAGCACATTTAGACAGTATTTCTTTTTTGAAAGAGGTGCGTCTTAATATTGCCATAGAACAGGATAATAAATCCTTTTTAAAATTGAAAATAAAAGTTCGCGACAAAATTTTGGCAGACGGACTCGCTGATGACAGTTTTGATGTAACGAATAAAGGGGTACATGTAGATGCTTTGCAATTTAATCGCTTATTAGAAAACCCGGATACCCTATTGGTAGATATGCGCAATCATTATGAAAGCGAAATAGGACACTTTGCCGGGGCAATTACCCCAGATGTGGATACGTTTCGAGATTCTTTGGATCTTATAGAAAAGGATTTGGCTGCTTTTAAAGAGGATAAAAATTTAGTCATGTATTGCACCGGTGGCATTCGATGCGAAAAGGCAAGCGCATACTATAAACACAAGGGCTTTAAAAGAGTATACCAACTAGAAGGTGGCATCATTGAATATGCCAGACAAGTACAAGCGCAAAATTTAGAAAATAAGTTTTTAGGCAAAAACTTTGTCTTTGATCATCGCCGCGGGGAGCGTATCACCGACGATGTCATTGCCCATTGTCACCAATGTGGGCAACCCTGCGATACGCATGTAAACTGTGCCAATGAAGCCTGCCATTTATTGTTTATTCAATGTACAGGTTGTGCCGAGAAAATGAACCATTGTTGCTCCGTAGACTGCAAAAGCATACACGAATTACCTTTTGAAATACAAAAAAAACTAAGAAAAGGAAAAGTAGTCAGCAACAAAATCTTTAAAAAAGGGCGCTCGGAGGTACTGAAGTACAAAAGGTAAATACCAATCAGTTTTTTATATATCATTCACTACGGCGTCTCCATTTGCGCTAATCTCCGTAGGCTTTCTAAGGCATCCCCTTTTATGAACCGCCATCACTGGTGCTTCATTCTTTTGGTGTTGGTTAGCCCTTTTTACCACCATCTGCTCTGCCTCGCCTCTACGAACTTTCTTCCTATAACACTAAAAAAATACTATCTTTACATTTAAGTAAATTTATGAACCTTTTTTAGTTAACCCTATGGGGTATACCTAAATCAAGATATTTAATATGGGTTGTAACAGTTGTTCAACCGCTAAGGATGGACAGCCACGTGGCTGCAAGAATAATGGCACTTGCGGCACAGATGGTTGTAACAAATTAACGGTATTTGATTGGCTCTCCAATATGTCGTTGCCAAACGGGGAAACCCAGTTCAACGGCGTGGAAGTACGTTTCAAAAATAGCAGAAAAGAATTTTTTAAAAACTCGGAAGACCTTTCGCTGAGCATAGGCGACATTGTAGCCACGCAAGCCCAATCGGGACACGATGTGGGTATGGTTACCCTTACCGGTGCTCTGGTTAAGGTACAGATGCGCAAAAAGCGTGAGCCGCTTCCCCTTGAAAACCTACCCAAAATTTACCGAAAAGCCTCGCAAAAGGATATTGACATTTGGCAGCGTTGCAGGGATAGAGAAGAGGAAATTAAAAAAAGAGCTAGAGAAATAGCCATTTTACTTAAGTTGCAAATGAAAATCTCCGATGTAGAATTTCAGGGAGATGGTTCTAAGGCGACGTTTTATTATACGGCAGAGGAGCGAGTCGATTTTAGGCAATTGATTAAGGACATGGCCAAGGCTTTTGGCATCCGTATAGAAATGCGACAAATTGGGTACCGGCAAGAGGCACAACGCTTGGGCGGCATAGGCTCATGTGGTAGGGAACTCTGTTGTTCTACCTGGCTCACCGATTTTCGATCTGTAAGTACGGCCGCCGCCCGCTATCAGCAGCTTTCCTTAAATCCCCAAAAATTGGCAGGACAGTGTGGAAAATTAAAATGCTGTCTCAACTATGAGTTGGATGTGTATATGGATGCCCTTAAAGATTTTCCCTCGCAAGAGAGTAAATTATTTACCGAAAAAGGCCTTGCATTTTGTCAAAAGGTTGATATTTTTAAGCAAACCCTATGGTTTTCCTACAAAGATGAACCTTCCCATTGGCATGCGCTAAATAAGGATCAAGTGAATCTACTCTTGGAAAAAAACAAGAAAAAAGAAAAAGTAGCCAGCCTAGAAGAATTTAGTATCGAAATTCCAAAGGAAGAAAAAGTGATTTTTGAAAATGTGGTAGGTCAGGACAGCCTCACCCGATTTGATGTTCCAAAGCGAAGGAACAACAAAAACAGAACTAAAAAAAGAAGAACTAATGCAAAAAGACCGTCTAAAAATGGGTAGGGTATTTTGCATGCTTTTTATAGGTCTTGGAATGCTTTCTTGCAATAAAGACCTCGTTTTTTCGGAGTATAAAAATACCGAAAATGGTGTTTGGGATAGAAATAATGCCATCCAGTTTCAATTTTCGGATTTAGACACTACAGCAGCATACAACCTATTTATTAACATCCGAAATGATGACAGCTTTCCCTATAGAAACCTTTTCCTAATTGCCGAATTAGACTTTCCGAATGGGCAAACCATGCGTGATACCTTAGAATACGAAATGGCCTTACCCAATGGGCAATGGCTGGGAAAAGGGCGCGGTAATCTAAAAGAAAGTAAATTATGGTTCAAAGAAAACATCGTTTTTCCTTCTTCCGGCGTATATACTCTAGAAATTTCTCAAGCCATGCGACATCTGGGTCAAATTAATGGCGTAGTGCAATTAAAAGGGATCACGGACGTTGGTTTTCAGATAGAAAAAAGCAAGTAAGGTATGACCAAGGTGGTAAAAAAAAAGAAACACACAAACTTTTTTGCGTTTATTAAGTGGTTTTGGATATTGTTCGCCGCAGGAATCCTGTCCATTGCCCTTCTATTTTTATTGGCTTCTTGGGGTGCTTTTGATCCCTTACCCACCTTTGAGGTATTAGAAAATCCTCAGACCAATTTGGCCACAGAAATTATATCTTCCGATGCAAAAACCCTAGGGAAATTTTATTTAGACGACAATCGAACGCCCGTAAAATACGAAGATTTGCCGCAGAATTTAATTCACGCCTTAGTCGCTACAGAAGATGCTCGCTATTATGAGCACTCCGGTATTGATGCATGGGGTACCCTAAGAGCTATTGCATATCTTGGCAGCAAAGGTGGCGCCAGTACCATTTCGCAACAACTTTCTAAATTGTTGTTTACAGAAAGAGCCTCTGCCAGTTCACTGGATCGAATTATCCAAAAAATTAAGGAGTGGGTTATTGCCACGCGATTAGAGCGGCAGTACACTAAAGAGGAAATCTTGGTGATGTATATGAACATTTACGATTTTGGTTTCAATGCAGACGGCATCCGATCGGCCTCCAGAATCTATTTTGGCAAAGAGCCCAAAGACTTAAAGATTGAAGAATCGGCTATGCTAGTAGGGATGTTAAAAAATTCATCGCTCTATAATCCCATTCGCCGAGAGCAATTGGTTTTAAATCGCAGAAATACCGTTATTGGTCAAATGGCCAAATACGATTTTATTACAGAAAAACAGAAAGATTCTTTACAAGGGTTAAAAATGGATGTTAATTTTAATCCAGAATCGCACAGGGAAGGTTTAGCCACCTATTTTAGAATGTATTTGCAAGGCTATTTAAATCGATGGATTGCACAGAACCCTAAACCGGATGGCACAAAATATAACATCTACTTAGACGGATTAAAGGTATACACTACCATAGATAGTCGTATGCAACAGCACGCAGAGGAAGCCGTGCAAGAACACATGAAACGGTTGCAAAAAGAATTTTTTGTTCAAAATACCCCCGAAAGAAATAAAACCGCACCCTTTTTGGAACTCAATCAGGACGAAATAGCCCAGATTTTAGAGCGGGGCATGAAAACCTCAGATCGGTGGCGTAAACTAAAGGCTCAGGGGAAATCTGAAAAGGAAATCCGAGAATCCTTTACCGTAAAGACCGAAATGACGGTGTTCGACTGGAATAGGGATACCCAAGAAAAAGACACCATTATGACACCCTTAGATTCTATTCGGTATTACAAGTCGTTTTTACGCACGGCCATGATGTCGATGGAACCCCAAACAGGACATGTAAAAGCATGGGTAGGCGGACTTAATTACAAGCATTTTCAGTATGATAACGTGATTCAGGGAGCCCGGCAAGCAGGTTCTACCTTTAAACCCTTTGTTTATGCTGCTGCCATAGACCAATTGCGGCTATCGCCCTGTGATGAATTTCCTGACACTCAATATTGCATTGAAGCAGAGAAACACGGCAATCCGGAAGCGTGGTGTCCAAAAAATTCCGATGGCAAGTATTCAGGGAATCTCTATACTTTAAAACGTGCTTTGGCCAATTCGGTGAATACGGTTACCGCTCAATTGATTGATAGAGTTGGCCCAAAGGCGGTTGTTTCCATCGTCAAGAACCTGGGACTTTCAGGAGACATCCCCGAAGTGCCTTCGATTGCCTTGGGCACCCCCGACATTAATGTGTACGAAATGGTTGGAGCCTATGGCGTATTTGCCAATCAGGGGGTATATGTGAAACCGGTTATGGTAACCCGAATTGAAGATAAAAATGGCACCGTACTCTACGAATATGTTCCGGAAACCAAAGATGTCTTAAGCAAAGAGGTTGCTTACGCTATGGTAAATGTATTAGAAGGGGTTACCGAAGGAGGTTCTGGCACGCGCTTACGTGGCAATTATGCCAAAGACCAAACCCTTTACAAAGAAATTATTACCGGTTATCCCTACGAATTTACCAACCCCATCGCAGGGAAAACAGGCACCACTCAAAATCAAAGCGACGGCTGGTTTATGGGTATGGTACCCAATTTAGTCACCGGTGTTTGGGTAGGAGGCGAAGACAGAGCCACTCACTTTAGAACCATTAATTATGGACAAGGAGCCTCAATGGCCTTGCCTATCTGGGGCTTGTATATGAAAAAGAATTATGCCGTGGATGAATTGGGCATATCCAAAGCAGAATTTACCAAACCCGAAGAAATGTCCCTTAATGTAGACTGTAATAAGCCTAACGACAGTCTTGATAGTACCCCAGCGATTGAAGACGATCTCGACGATTTGGATTTTTAGCCTAAAAAATACCAAACAGACGATGCTAAAAACCTGTCTTGCCGGAATTGTGCGCGCAAGCCACAGGGATCGTTCCTGAATTTCATTTTGATCTTTGGGCGAAAGGCCAAAATTTCGTATTTTACATCATCGGGAACGACCTTTTGCAGTTACGACGCAACGTTCGTAGCACATGATCCCAAAAACGCTGCTTTAAGAGACTTATTGAGATACCACAGCCTAAAACCTTAAAAAATGATTCGCAAAACTGTAAAGCATGTTCAAGAAGCCCTAGAAGGCGTACATCACGGAATGACATTTATGTTAGGTGGTTTTGGGCTATGCGGGATTCCGGAAAATGCCATTTCCGAACTGGTGCGCTTGGGCATTAAAGACATTACTTGTATTTCCAATAATGCCGGCGTAGATGATTTTGGATTAGGATTGCTATTACAGAAGCGTCAAATAAAAAAAATGATATCGTCCTATGTAGGCGAGAACGATGAGTTTGAACGACAGATGCTCAGTGGTGAGCTAGAGGTAGAACTTACGCCTCAAGGCACGCTAGCAGAGAAATGCAGGGCAGCCCAGGCCGGTTTCCCTGCCTTTTATACTCCCGCAGGATATGGCACCGAAGTAGCAGAAGGAAAAGAAACCAGAGAATTTAATGGAAAAATGTATGTATTGGAACATGCCTTTAAAGCCGATTTTTCCTTTGTAAAAGCGTGGAAGGGTGACGAGGCCGGAAATTTAATTTTCAAAGGAACAGCGCGTAATTTTAACCCGTGCATGTGTGGTGCGGCCACCATTACAGTGGCCGAAGTAGAAGAACTCGTACCCGCAGGAACCCTTTCCCCAAATGAAATCCATGTACCCGGTATTTTTGTACAGCGCATTTTTCAAGGGGAAAATTATGAGAAGCGCATTGAGCAGCGTACGGTTAGAAAACCGGTAGTTTAATGTAGCAATTTAACAATGATTTAATGTAACGTTGTATCAATGGTACAATGAATTAATGTAAAAACGCAGTAATGATTGAAAGGGAAAATGCAGTAGTTGAAAAATCAATATCGTTTGCCCTGATGGTCATTGAATTTTGCGAGTCGTTGGAACAAAAAAGGCATTTTATAGTTGCAAATCAATTGTTGAAGTCAGCTACGAGTATTGGAGCCAATATCCACGAAGCACAAAATGCAGAAAGTAGAGTAGATTTTATTCATAAAATGAAGATAGCTTCCAAAGAACTGGAAGAAACCAAGTATTGGTTGATACTATGCGAAAGAGCAAAATCTTACCCATTTAATAATGAACTCAAAGTTAAAGCAGAAGAATTGGGATTAATACTATATAAAATTATTGACTTAGGCACTTTGTTATTAGATATAAAGTCATTAAATTAGAGCAAATAATATCTTATACTATGGAGCATAGATTCAAAAGCCTCTCCCTTTTTGAGTTTCAAGAGCGGTTCTCGACCACCGAGGCCTGCCTTTCATACCTCTCGGAGCTCAAATGGGGTAACGGTTACCGCTGCCAAAAATGTGGTCATAGAAATTTCTGTAACGGCGTTCCTGCGGGCTCACGGCAATGTACCAGTTGCAACTATACAGAGTCCCCCACAGCAGGTACGCTGTTCCACAAAGTGAAGTT
>NZ_JAYEEQ010000013.1:0-113549 GCF_034651555.1 Aurantibrevibacter litoralis
TGACAACCTAATGCAGAGGATGGTGCAGGCACAACCTTGTTATATCAAAAATATTAGTAATTAAATGCCTAAGTCAAAAAAACTATTTAGCCACGCAGGCCTATTTGGGTCTGGCTACACTCAATCAAAAACTAGAAAGACATGACGAAAGCGTAAAAAACGCTAAAAGTGCTCTATCTCTGGCCACTTCCAACCAGTTTTACAGAGAAGTTGTTATGGCCAATGAAGTACTTTCTAAGGCTTATGAAAATTTAGGGTTGTACGAACAGGCTTTAACGAGCAACCGCACTTTGCTGAACGTAAAAGATTCTATTTTTACGGTAGATAAACTAAAAGCAGAAGCCAAAACTTCGGACAAAATTCAGTTTGATTTTATGGGAGCTGAAATAAAACGGCAAGATAAAAAAATAGAAGAATTAAGTGCCTCTGCGAGTCGATCTGAAATTACAGCCATATTAACCTCTGCTTTTTTAATCATCATTTCCATTTTGGCAGTTTCGCTCTATCGAAATAATCAAATAAAACTTAAAACCAACGATTTACTTCAAACCAAAAACAACGAACTGCAATCTGCACGAGACGCCGCATTATTGGCTATGGAGGCAAAATCTAACTTTTTATCTACCGTAAGCCATGAGCTGCGCACCCCTTTGTATGCGGTTACCGGTTTAACCCATCTTTTGTTGGAAGAAAATCCGAGCAAAGGGCAAATGGAACACCTTAAGGCATTAAAATTTTCAGGAGACTATTTGCTTAATTTTATTAATGACATTTTACAAATCAATAAAATTGATGCCGATAAACTAGAAATGTTGAGTGTAGAAATGAACCTTAAAAAGGTGATAAACGATGTTATTGGTTCCCTACAACAAAGTGCAAAAGAAAATAACACCAAAATAATTTTAGATTACGACAAAGACATTCCGCACCAACTCATGAGCGATCCTGTGAAGCTAGGTCAAATTTTGATGAATTTATTGGGAAATGCCATAAAATTTACTAAAAATGGGGCGGTTTCAATTACGGTGAAACTTCTTAAAAAAATGGAGGACGAGGTACGCATTTATTTTGAGGTTAAAGATACCGGCATTGGGATTTCTGTAGATCGACAAAAAAACATATTCGATAGTTTTGAACAAGGTTCCATCCAAATTAATAGGGAATATGGTGGTACTGGCTTGGGACTTACTATTGTTAAAAGCTTATTAGGTCTCTTTGGAAGCAAAATAGAACTTCAAAGTGAATTCGGGAAAGGAAGTAGCTTCTTTTTTGAGCTTCAATTAAAAAGCAAGGATGATATTTTAGATGATATTCCTTTTGAAATAAGTCCCAAAGAATACGATCTTAAAGGATTGCATCTGCTCTTGGTAGAGGACAATAAAATAAATCAAGTAATAACCAAAAAAATGCTGCAAAAAAAAGAGATGAGTTGCGATATTGCCAACCATGGTATGGAAGCGGTTCACTTGGCAACGCATAATCATTACGATTGCATTTTAATGGATATTCATATGCCCGGTATTAGTGGCGAAGAGGCTACTCGGCAAATAAGGCAATTTAACTCCGATGTCCCCATTATTGCCCTTACCGCCATTTCCTTAGACGATAGTCTCGAAAGTTTTTACGCTGCCGGATGTAACGACGTTGTTACAAAGCCTTTTAAGCCGGAGGTGTTTTATCAAAAAATTGGGGAAAATGTATTTCATTCAAAATCCAAGAAAACTAGCGTATAGCCTTCCGAATGGCCTCTAAAAAATGAGCCTCATCGTCTCCTAAAAATTGATGTGCAATTTCCAAATAATACAAATTTTTTACCTTTCCCTTTAACTTTACAAAATCTTTTTCAGTAGTAAGTACCCTAGTTTTGGTATTTAAAAGCGCAATGTCTGCTTGGGTAAAATAATGATGATCCGCGTAGCGCATATGATCTGTTCGTAGTCCACGCTGTGCAAGATAGTTTAGCATGGGGCTAGGATTAGCAATGCCTGTAACCACCGTAAGCGGTTCATTCAGAAAATTACCTAACGTTACGGGTTGTGCCCCACCTTTAAGTTCATGGTGATATTGCAATGTACTAAATAGTACTTTTTGATGGGGCAAAGGATGCAATTTTTTGGTAATAACGGCTCGTTCGGATTTTGATAGTGTCTCCGGACATTTGGTAACCACAATGACATCCGCTCGTTGGGAAGCACTACGGCTATCTCGCAAATTTCCGACAGGCAAATAGCAATCATCTGCGTACAAATTAGGGTAAGCGGTAAGCAACACCCTAAAACTGTAGTTCACCTTTCGGTGCTGAAAGGCATCGTCCAAAATAATAAGCTCGGGCTTTTTTTGTCGTTCTAATGCTGCAATGCCGCGTGCCCTATTACCGTCTACTGCCACAGATAGCTTGGGGAATTTGCGATAGATTTGATAGGGCTCATCGCCCAACGACTCCACAGTTGAGGTAGCATTGGCTAAAAGAAATCCCTTAGATTTCCTTTTGTAACCCCTGCTCAGCACGGCCAATTGCATATCGTTTTGCAAGGCGCTTATCAAAAATTCTACCATGGGTGTTTTTCCTGTGCCACCCACACTAAGATTGCCTATACACACCGTAGGCGTTGTAAAAGATTTCGAAGCAAAAATACCGCTATCGAAAGCCCGGTTGCGCACAAACACAATAAAGGCATACAACAGGGAAAAGGGATAACCTAATTTTCTCAATCCTTTCATCGGAACGAAATTATAATATTTTATCTTTGAAAATCGTATAAAACCACAAAATGATTGTAAACGAGCTTACTGCCATCCTGGAAGAATTGGCACCCCTAGCCTATGCAGAGGACTTCGATAATGTAGGGCTCCTAGTGGGGCACCCTGATATGGAAGTCACCGGCGTATTAGTAACCTTAGATACGTTGGAGGCTGTAGTAGATGAGGCTATAGAAAGGAAATGCAACCTCATTATAAGTTTTCATCCCATTATATTTGGCGGCCTTAAAAAGCTAAATGGCCATAATTATGTAGAACGCACCGTGCTAAAAGCCATTAAACACGACATAGCCATTTATAGCATGCACACGGCACTAGATAACTGTCCGTGGGGTGTAAATGCAAAAATTTCCGAAATCTTAGCACTTACAGATACGCGCATTCTTATTCCTAAAACAGGAACCATTAAAAAACTAATCGTACATGTTCCACAGGAAAGTGAAGAAAGCGTACAAACGGCTTTGTTTACTGCGGGCGGAGGTACCATTGGTAACTACAGTCATTGTAGTTTCGGTGTTACGGGATTAGGCTCATTTAAACCCAACGCTCATGCGAATCCTGTTAAAGGCCACCGAGGTGAAGTACATGTAGCCAAGGAAACGCAATTGCACATCACCTTTCCCAGCGATCGAGAGTCGCACATAATGCAAGCGCTTTTTAACAGCCACCCCTATGAAGAGGTAGCCTACGAAATAACTACCCTAGATAACACCAACCAAAACATAGGTATGGGAATGATTGGCAGGCTTCAACAACCCATGGAAGAAGCGGTTTTCTTGGACTTTCTTAAAGAACGTATGAAAGCCTCTGTAATACGCCATTCTGCCCTATTAGGGAAAAAGATACAAACCGTAGCCGTTCTGGGTGGTAGTGGTGCTTTTGCTATTGCCAACGCCAAAAAGGCCGGCGCAGATATTTTTGTTACCGCCGATGTAAAATACCATCAATTTTTTGAAGCCGAAGGAAAAATGATCATTGCGGATCTGGGACATTATGAAACTGAGCAGTTTACAAAAAACCTCATAGTTGATTATCTTACAAAAAAAATCCCTAATTTTGCAATCGCTAATTCAGAGCGCATAACAAATCCAATCAAGTATTATTAGATATGGCCACAAAGACAGAAATAACAGTTGAAGAAAAATTACGAGCATTATACGATTTACAATTAATAGACTCCAGAATAGATGAAATTCGTAACGTTAGAGGTGAATTACCTTTAGAAGTAGAAGATTTGGAGGATGAAGTACTTGGGCTAAAAACGAGACTGGATAAGCTAAAAACGGATTTAGATACGATCACGTACGAGATAAACGCCAAAAAAAACTTGATCGATGACGCCAAAATCCTAATGAAAAAATACACAGAACAGCAAAAGAATGTACGAAACAGCAGGGAATTCAACTCCCTTACAAAGGAGGTTGAATTTCAGGAATTGGAAATACAATTGGCCGAAAAAAACATCAAAGAATTTAAAGCACAAATAGAGCAAAAAAAGGAAATCATTGCTGAAAATAAAGAACGTCTTGCCGAAAGGGAAAACCACTTAAAGCACAAGAAAAGTGAACTAAATGCCATATTGGCCGAAACAGAAAAGGAAGAAAAAGCCCTTATCGCCAAATCATTAGAATTCCAAGAGGAAATTGAAGAGCGATTGGTAAGCGCCTACAAGAGAATTCGAAGCAACGTAAAGAACGGTTTGGCTGTAGTACCCATTGAGCGTGGTGCTTCCGGAGGATCTTTTTTTACCATTCCGCCACAGGTGCAAGTAGAAATAGCCTCGCGCAAAAAAATTATTACTGACGAACACAGTGGCCGTATTTTAGTAGATCCCGTATTGGCCGAAGAAGAACAGGAAAAAATGAACACTTTGTTTGCTAAATTTTCTTAAGGTTAGTGGTTAACTTAGGTGTACCAATAATCGCGCTTTAGCACGTATCAACTTTAAAACCATCCCTCAAAGGATGGTTTTTTGTTTAAAGCAAACTTAGTATTTTATCTTCAACCACTTTGCTGTCCCAAATTTTAGCTATTTGGGGCATTTTCATTACCTCTTGCATAATTTTTTCCTGCGCATCCCCTTCTGCTAAGGCCTCGGCATAAGATTGCTCTGAAAAGGTAACCCGAGCATATAGCGGTACCCATTTGTCCGGATATTTGTTCGCAAAATGTTTTTCTATTTTTTTCTGAAGTAAGAACTGAGCATCTGCTGTCTTGCTACTCATTTCCTTAAAATTCCGATAACTCAATTCGGCTATGGCATCGGCATTGGGTTTTCGCAATTGCTGATAGTGGCTAAAAATAGTTTCCCAATCATCGCCATGCCGCTGTGTTAAGCGGTACAACTCATAAATATCTTCAAAGCCTGCGTTCATTCCTTGCCCGTAAAAAGGAACTACGGCATGTGCCGCATCGCCTACCAAAGCCACTTTGTTCCAGTATGTCCACGGATAACATTTCATAGTTACCATGGCACTGGTTGGGTTTTTAAAAAAATCATCTAAAAGATGATCTATATCGCCCATTACGTTTGGGAAATAGGTAGTAAAAAATGCCTTTGCGGATGCCTTGGTGTTTAGACTTTCAAAAGAATGAGGCCCTTCAAATGGTAAAAAGAGCGTGCAGGTAAAACTTCCATCAATATTGGGCATGGCAATAAGCATAAAATTGCCTCTAGGCCAAATATGAAAAGAATTCTTATCTAATTTATGACTGCCGTCCGCATTGGGTAAAATGGTCAATTCTTTATAGCCTACATCAATAAATTCCTGTGCATAATCAAACCTGCTTTGGCGTTGCATTTTATGACGCACTCTGGAAAATGCCCCATCACAACCAAAAATAAGGTCAAAATCATATTCTTGCCATTCCCCTTTTTCGCTTGCTCCTGTATATACTTTTGCTTCGGCCAAATTCACATCCCACACACGCTCTTCAAACCTAAACGTAGTGCCGGCTGCTTCGGCAAAATCTACCATTTTTTGGTTTAGCAATCCTCTTGAGGTAGACCAGATGGCTTCGTCTTCCATTCCGTATTTTTGATGATACTCCGGTTTACCCACCACATGCATGGTTCGTTTATCTAGAGGTATGGCAATCTTTTTAATCGCATCTACCAAACCAACGGGATCTAACGCCTTCCAGCCTCTGTTGCTCAATGCTAAATTAATGGAGCGACCCGAAAATTGTACGTTACGGATATCGGGACGGCGATCAAAAACAGTAACCTCATGGCCCAATTTTCGCAAGTAAACCGCCAATAAGGATCCTACCAATCCGGACCCAATGACGGCTATGTTTTTTGATGTTTGCTGCATATGCGTACTAAAAATAAGATGGTAAGGGATAAATGTACTAAAATAAAACTACGTAAGACCTCAACCGAACACTGCACCAAAAGCGCAAGACATCTTTTAAAAAAACACGCCAGATAATCCGAAAGTTCCTTTTATACGTATCTATAGTACATTCCGCTCAGGCGTCCATATATATTAAAGTCCTTTGAATATGCATATTCAAAGGACTTTTCTTTTTCTTAAGTTAATCTATTGCTACTTTGCAAAGCGCACTAACGAAAATCCTTTTGGTTTGGCAACGATCCCTAAGCCGCTCCTAATGGTATTCGTAGCATTTAGGTTCCACCCTCGTTACATCCGTATAGCACAAACACTTCGGATTAAAACAACGGGGCACCTCATTAGCGGCTCCAGTTAAAAACCCTCCTATTCTACTATGCCATCAACAATACCGTAGGCTACGGACTCCTCAGCATCCATCCAATAATCGCGATCGAGATCTTTCATGACCCTGTCATATGGTTGCCCACAATTTTCAGATAAAATCTGAGCGCCAATCTCTTTGGTTTTAATAATTTCACGTGCCTGAATCTCAATATTAGAAGCCTGTCCTCTGGCACCACCACTGGGTTGATGTATCATGACTTTAGCATGAGGCTGTATAAACCGCCTGCCCTTTTTTCCTACCGAAAGTAAAATAGACCCCATAGAAGCTGCCAATCCGGAACAGACTGTAGAAACCGGACTTTTCAGCGACTTAATGGTATCGTAAATTGCAAAACCCGAGGTAACATAACCTCCCGGACTATTAATGATCAATTGTATTTCTTTATGATTTTCCAAATCCAAAAACAGCAACCGATCTATCACGTGTTTGGCAGAATCATCATCTACCATACCCCAAAGAAATACTTTTCTTTCGGAAAGTAATTTTTCATCAATCGCTTCTTGTATTTTTCCTTTTTTTGAACTCATATCGTATCTTCTTAATTGAGTTTCAAAATTAATCATTTTATTGAGAATAGCCGATGCGATAATCCTTTCGATTTATACTTTTATAAAATGAAAAGCTACTATCTTTGAAAAAAACAGTGTAATGAAAACTAAACTAAGCATTCCGTGTTTCCTTCTACTTCTCCTAACCGCCTGTAAAACAGAAAAAAAGTCGGACAGCACCCCTTTAGAAAAGGAGCAGTCTATTTTAGAAAAAGTAGCCTACGCTCACGGGTTTCAACATTGGAAAAACGTAACTAAATTACAGTTTACCTTCAACGTAGAACGAGATACTTCCCATTTTGAACGCAGCTGGGTATGGTATGTAAAAACCAATGACGTTTTGGCCTTATCTGGCCAAGACACCCTGAGGTACAATCGCAGACAGATGGACAGTGTGGCTCTAAAAACCAATGGCGGCTTTATCAACGACAAATATTGGCTCATGGCACCTTACAATCTGGTGTGGGACAAGGCGAACTTTACCTACAAACACCACCCGGAAGCCCTAGCACCGATCAGCAACAAACCCATGCAAAAACTGACTATTGTGTATGGCAACGAAGGCGGATATACGCCCGGAGATGCCTACGATTTTTTCTTTGAAAATGACTTTCTCGTAAAAGAATGGAACTTTAGAAGAGGAAACGCCGACGAACCTTCTATGAGCACTACCTGGGAAGCCAATATAGAGGCCAATGGCCTAGTGCTTAGTACCGTCCATAACAATGCGGAAGGCAATTTCAAACTGCATTTCACAGGAATTGTAGTAGAAGCCAATTAATCCCAGTGGCAAAGCCAAGCTCATTAGCGCAACTATTTTCGGTGCAAAAAAGATATTTGTATTGTAATAAATCCTCAGAAAAGTCGCTGTTTTGGCGTTACCCAAGGGTCAGGCTTTCCGTTTTCATCTTTTTTTAAGGGTAGCCTTAAAAAAAGGATGTCCACTGCAATCCTTAACGCGGGGCATGCGGGCAATCCCGAACTATCGCTTTCGGTGAAGCGTTAGTGTGGCCAATAACACTAAAATAGCGCACCCCAAAAGGGCTATAAAACTGAGTTTCAAGGAGGCACTTTCCGCTATAAAACCCAAAACCACGGGACCCAACAAAAACCCGGAATAGCCCGTACCGGCAATAAAAGAGACGCCTTTAGAAGACTCTACCCCTTTTATAGTACCTCCTAAACGGAATAATTCGGGAATAATAGCCGAAAATCCGAGGCCAATAAATCCAAATCCAAGGATGGCCAAATAGGTGTAGGTTGTAAGTACCAATATGTAGCCCACGATCGCTAAAAATATACCTACTGCCACCAGAGGTATGGACCCCATGCGGGCACTAATACTATCCCCCATAAAACGTCCAAGAGTCATGGTCACCGAAAATGCCAAAAATCCGGTACCGATTAAAACCTCAGGCGCCCTACTTATTTCTTGGAGGTAAAGCCCACTCCAATCTACAATGGCACCCTCACTTCCCATAATCACAAAGGATATGATGCCAATAACCAATAAGGGTTTAAAAAGTGAAAAATTAAAAGGTTCCTTTTCTATAGGTGCGGCCACCACATTGCGATATTTTTTATAAAAAAAAAGATTCACCAAGAGTACCAAGGCTATGGCGAGTACCATGTGAATCAAGGGATTCCCAATTACAGGAATCAAAAAACTACCCAAACCGGCCAAAACACCCCCCAAACTAAAAAACCCGTGGGCGGCAGACATAAAGTGCTGCTTGTCTTCCTTTTCTATTTCGGTTACCAAGGTATTCATAGAAATATCCGTGAAGCCATGGGTTGCCCCCATGAGATACAAACCCAACATTAAACCATACAGATTGGGTGCCAATAACGGTAATATACCCGAAACTGCAATGAGTACTACTCCTACCGAAGTGGCTTTGCCCACCCCAATTTTATTGATAATCTTGGAAGCTACCGGAAACGAGGTAAAAGAACCCAATGCCAAACAAAATATGGCAATACCCAAACTAGCCTTGTCGATACCTAAATTTTCCTTTACCGTAGGAATGTAAATCGCCCAAGTGCCAAAGAGTATATTAAGGCTGGCAAAAACCCAAGCCGGCCCAAAATAGCGTGGGTTAGAAAGAATGACCAAAAGTGATTTCATAGTGTAGTGTAAGGGTTGGTTACTAGCATAAAGCTCGATGTAAAACTACTAAAAAAGAATGTTTATATCCTTAGTGCATAGACAACAGTCCCGCTTTAAGAATTTGTCCAAAATGAAACATATCGGCATAAGAGCAATAAAACGGTGCGGGTGCCAAACGAATTACATTAGGTTCCCGCCAATCGGCAAGAACACCATGGCGCATAAGGTATTGAAATAAGGATTTTCCTTGACCATGTAACAATACGGATAATTGACAACCCCTTTCTTTTGGCGTAATTACTTCAAAAGAACCCTGCGTCTCAACACCAATTTCGAACAGCACAAATTCTAAATACGCCACCAGCACATCGCGCTTTTTTATAAGTGCCTCCATACCGACCTCTTCAAAAAGCTCTAACGATGCCAAATAAGGCGCCAAAGATAATACCGAAGGGTTACTCAATTGCCAAGCATCGGCATTTTCTATAGGTTCAAATTGGGGTTTCATCAGAAATCGGGTTTCCTTTTTGGTACCCCACCAGCCTTCAAATCGCTGTATCTCGGAATTTTTATGATGTCTTTCATGAATAAAAATGCCGGAGGCATTACCGGGGCCGCTATTCATGTATTTATAACTGCACCAGGCCGCAAAATCAACCCCCCAATCGTGAAGCGCTAAGGACACATTCCCTGCGGCATGTGCCAAATCCCATCCCACAAACGCCCCCACGGCATGCCCCGCTTTTGTAATTTCTGCCATACGGAAGACCTGTCCGTTGTAATAATTGACACCACCTATGAGCACCAATGCCAATTCGTCTCCCACCGCATTAATGGTGGTCAGGAAATCTTCGGTACGCCAATGATGTTCTCCGGGTCTTTTTTTAACTTCTACGATAGCCTCGTCAGGATCCAGCCCATGAAAGCGGACCTGACTTTGCAACATATACTGATCCGAGGGAAAAGCCTTTTCTTCGCAAATAATTTTGAAGCGCTTTTTTTCCGGACGGTAAAAAGAAACCATCAACAAATGCAGATTAACAGTGAGCGTATTCATTACCGATATTTCTTCCGGTTTGGCTCCCACGACCTTTGCCAAAGGCTTTGCCAATCGTTCGTGGTAATCCCACCATGGTTTCTGGGCATGAAAATGGCCTTCCACTCCCAATGTCTTCCAATCATGCATTACCTCATCTACAAACTGTTGGGTGCGTTTGGGCTGTAATCCCAGTGAATTACCTGTAAAATAGATCACATCTTTTCCGTGCAATTGAGGAAAATGAAAAGCATCTTTGTAAGCCCTTAGTGGGTCTTGCGCATCTAATTGAGTAGCATAAGCAAGCGTATTTTGGAACGACATCATTCTATTTTTAGCAAAAATACAATTTCAAAGGTGATAAATCTTTCTTTTCCGATACCACTGCCCTACGCTAATCGCATTTGTAGTATATGCTTTCTAAATCCGGCCTTTTCATAGGCCTTTATCGCCGCCGCATTATCGCAGTACACCGTAAGTCTTATTTCGTATAGCCCTTTGGACGCAGCCCAAGCTGTTAGCGCTTCTATTATCTTTTTATTGATGCCCTTTCCACGGTGTTCCGGAACGGTGTACATAAACCCCAAATTCACATATTCTTCATGATTTAGATAATGCCGTGCCCTTTTAATGGTGGCATGGCCCGATCCTACCAAAACCCCATCATCTTCTGCTACAACTACGACTGCCCTATCCGAGGCTATAAGTTGTGCTAGATTATAATACGATATCGTTCCATCTCTTAGGGTAAGGTCGTAAGGTCGTTCGGCGGCGATCACGCCTTGTTCAAAGTGCAATAAAGCCTTAAGATCGGATAAAACCGCTTCTCTTATCCTAATTTTTTTGTCCATTTCTCATGTTTTTTAAGAACAACGCCATCTTATGTTGTGCTATAATAACACAAATTTCAATAATTTTAGCCAAAAATACGAGATGCACTTTCTCTCTGAAGATTTAGAAGACTACATTATCCAAAACTCCCAAACCGAACCCGATGTTTTACGGGAATTAACTCGGGAAACCCATTTAAAGGTTTTACGACCGCGTATGATTAGTGGGCATTTTCAGGGTAGGGTATTAAGTATGTTATCTAAAATGATACGCCCAAAAACAGTGTTGGAAATTGGCACCTATACCGGGTATTCTGCTATTTGCTTGGCTGAGGGTCTTCAAGTAGGAGGTGTGCTGCACACCATAGATACAAACGCAGAGTTATTTCCTATACAACGTAAGTATTTTAAGAAAAGTGGATTTGGCACTCAAATTATTCCACATACGGGCGACGCCTTGACTGTTATCCCAAAATTGGATTTGATTTTCGATTTAGTTTTTATTGATGCAGAGAAAACAAGCTATGACGCCTATTTTGAATGTGTGCTTCCTAAAACGAGACCGGGCAGTATTATTTTGTCGGATAATGTGTTGTGGTCAGGAAAGGTGGTAGCTCCTTTAGATGCCACGGACAAGGCAACAAAATCTTTAGTAGATTACAACAAAAAGTTGAAGGAAGACCCCCGTGTAGAAACCGTACTATTGCCTATCCGCGACGGACTTACCCTTTCGAGGGTGCGGTAATTCGCACATGAATGGTATAGATTGCAATGGCAGAAAGGGTACCTACCAATACTCCTACAAGGATATCTAACGGAAAATGTACGCCGACATAAATGCGACTTGCCGAGAATAACACAGGCCAAAGGTAAAAAAGCCATACCCATTTTATTTTACGCCTCAAGAACAGCACTATCAGCGTGGTTATCGCAAAAGAACTTGCTGCATGTCCGGAAAAAAAACTGTAATCTGTAGGGGTATGCAGAATCCGAATTAACGCATTTAATTCCACATCATTACTGGGGCGCAGTCGGGCCACATATTCCTTGGTTATAAAAGTAAAGAGCAACACAAAACCAACGAGAACCAACACGGTAAGAAACATGTGAAAGGCTTTTTTTTTGGGAAATTTTAGAACTAAAAGGAGAAAGAATATAATAAAAAGCGGAATCCAAGTCGTAATTTGGGTAATGATCGTCCAAAAGGCATCATAGGTTTCTATCCCGAGGCTGTTAAGGTATACAAAGGTGTTTCTGTCCCATTCTAACAGTTTTTCTAACATTTGTTATTTCCGCTTTATGACACCGGTAACATCTTCTACGTTTTTCTTTACTTTATCTATTCCTTCTTTGATATCTTTTGTAAAACTGGTGTCTATACCCTGCTTATCGGCACTTTTCTGAATTTCTTGTTTAATGTCCTCTGTCGCATCCTTTAATTGCCGCATCCCTTTTCCGAGACCTTTGGCAATTTCCGGTATCTTATCTGCCCCAAAAACCATAACCACAATAAAGAGAATAAAGAAAATCTCTCCGCCACTAATAAATAAAAAAGTCATTGCAACCATACCACAAATATAATGAGAAGTTTTTCAGTTGAATAAAAAAAGCCCCATAATTTATGGGGCTCGTTGGGGAAGAATTTTATTTTAGAAAACCAATTACACAAAATCGCCTTTACTGACCTCTAATTTGTTCTTTGAACGAATCAAATTCGGACTTGGTATCTTTTTTTGGCCAGGCATTATTGGTGACATCAATATCGGCTGTTTCCGCCCTGGGGTCTACCACAATACCAACCAGTTCTTTTTGACTGGCAATGACCCGTTTAAAATCGGCATCGCTTTTTCTCCATATTTCCGCCGGATAGGTGATTTGTTCGGTGCTGCCATCCGCATAGGTATACTCCACTATTAACGGCATTGGCAATCCTCCCGTTTTTTCATAAGTGATCTCATAGAAATATTTAGGCTCTTTTACGGCTGCTCTTTCTGCTGCGGTTAGGTTATCCATCATAAACGCCTTTAAATTTTGAGATACCTCTGAAGGGGTTTTCCCAACTAAACTAGCATCTTCATCGGTGCTGCCCACCTCGGCAAGGTACACCTGAGGCATAATGTCCGCCTCAGTTATATTTCTAGATGATAGATACTCCTGCAATTTCGTTGTAGGCGTATTGGTCACGTGATAGGTTTTTACTTCCTTAACGCCCATATCCACGTAATCCGTTGTATAGAACCAGCCACGCCAAAACCAATCTAAATCTACCGCAGAGGCATCTTCCATGGTGCGGAAAAAATCTTCCGGAGTAGGATGCTTAAATTTCCAGCGATTAGCATAGGTTTTAAAAGCATGATCAAAAAGTTCCCTGCCCATAACCGTTTCTCTTAAAATATTGAGTGCTGTCGCCGGTTTGCCATAAGCATTAGGACCCAATTGAAAAACATTTTCGGGATTTTCCATGATGGGTGCTATCGTACTCTGATCGCCACTCATATAAGGCACAATTTTAGAAGGATCACCGCGTCGAGAGGGATATTTAGACTCCGGGGCTATAGCTTCCGGATAGGTTTCTCCAAATTCTTGCTCGGCCAAGTATTGCATAAAGGTATCTAGCCCTTCATCCATCCAACCCCATTGGCGTTCATCTGAATTTACAATCATCGGGAAAAAATTATGACCTACTTCATGGATAATTACGCTAAGCATTCCAAATTTTACCCGATCAGAATACGTGCCATCCTCATTGGGTCTTCCGTAATTCCAGCAAATCATGGGATACTCCATGCCTTGGTTTTTGGCATGTACCGATATGGCTTTGGGATAAGGATAATCAAAAGTGTGCTTAGAATACGTTTTTAAAGTACTAGCCACCGCCTTTGTGGAATAGGCTTCCCATAGGGGATTGCCTTCTTTTGGATACATGGATACGGCCATAACATCGCGATTCCCTAACTTTACGGCCTGCATATCCCAAATAAATTTTCGAGAAGTAGCAAATGCAAAATCCCGTACATTTTCTGCTTTTAGTTTCCACGTTTTCTTTTTGTCGGAAAAACCTTTTTCCAGGGCTTCTACCTCGGCTTGGGTTACAATGATAACCGGTTTGTCGTACGATTTTTTTGCCTGTTCATAGCGCGCCAACATCTCTTTGGTATATACTTCTTTTCTGTTCTGCAACTCTCCGGTACCATCTAAAATATGATCGGCAGGAACGGTAATGTTTACTTCGTAATTACCAAAGGGTAGCGCAAATTCGCCATTACCCCAAAATTGGTGGTTTTGCCAGCCTTCAACATCGCTATACACTGCCATTCTGGGAAAGAACTGGGCAATAACATAGGCACGATTACCGTCTTTAGGAAAATACTCGTATCCAGATCTGGCCCTATCTGTGGTATGATCCGGAATATTATACCACCATTTCACCGAGAACGAAATTTTTTCCTTGCTTTTCAAGGGCTGTGGCAGATCAATCCGCATCATGGTCCAATTTACGGTGTAGGTCAGCGCCTTTCCAGCTGCATCTTGCACATACTCAATGTTAAAACCACCATCAAATGAGGGCTCTACATAATTTTTAAGAAAACTTTGGGGCGGAATAGCCTCTGAAATTGCATCGCTGTTCTTTAGCAAGGCTTTAGAATCCTTTGTTCTCGTATTTTGATCTAATTGTAACCACAGAAACTCCAATTGATCGGGAGAATTATTGGTATAGGTAATGGTTTCTACGCCATAAATTTTGGCATTTTTATCGTCCAATTCAATATCCATCTTGTAATCGGCCTGCTGTTGATAATAGGCCGGTCCGGGCGCACCTGATGCTGTTCTAAACATATTGGGCGTTGCAAATTCTTCATACAACTGCTTAAACCTGCTTTGGCTGTAGTGCCCGGGTTCCCGTTCTTTTTGCGTTTCCTCCTGAGCACTTACAAAGGCCACCATAAGACCTAAAATAGCAACTAAATTATAGCTGAGCTTTTTCATAACTGATTTCTGAATTTTGTGCGCCTAAATTAAAGTTTTTTTTACGTAAAATACACATTAATGTTACAAATTTAACAGGCCTTTAGCGCTGCCTCGAACCAGCACAAAACTCTTTTTTCGTTCTTGCACCGTTATATGCACTACATTTTGTTGATCCTCAAACAAATCGTGAAGGACTTCGTTTTGTATTTCTATAGCATTTAGATGTTGAAATCCAATATTAGGCAGCTCCATATAACAAACCATAACATCATTATCCGCTTTTTTTCCGATGAAATCAAAATCCCTTGTGTTACCGTTAATACGCACTGTAAACTTGCTTCGAAGGTACTTTTCTAGATACGCATCGGCCTCCGTAGATTCCAGTTCTGTTCCCAATTGCGCCGTTAGTCCGTAACGCTCCTCCAGCAATTGATCCAGATCATCTGTAAAAATCCGAGTAGTTATTTGCAACGCGTCTTCCTTTTCAGCATACGTAACATGGCTAACGCTGACATAAAATTTATGAGATGGCGAAAAAGCCATCAAGGACAACACTAAAATTAACATCGCTTTTCGTAGCATAGTTCTAATTTTTTATAAGTTCCTAAAATGGCATCGCCTGTAGTTCTTTATTCTCTTCGTATGCCTGGTACATGGATCTATTTTTCTAGGAGATTTTATCAGGGTACGTAAGGGCTTATTCCCAGCCATTGTTTCGTCGATACACCACACTTTTTTTTCGCATATACTCCCAAATTTGTAGTTTATCGCCACGGTCTACCAACCTCTGGAAATGAATATCTATTTCGCAGAAGTACATAAAATCATCGATTTTCGCTAACGGAACTTTTAAATCAGTAACAAAAAGAGAATCGGCATAAAAGGCACGAACACGCTCGGTTCTGGCATATTCCTTTTCCCTTTTTACTTGTTTTTTTAGCATTTTAGTTCTTCCGGTAATGGCATTAATTAACGGATCGAAACTCATTATCGGGTTGGCCGTTGCTGCAAACAAGGCTCTTTCCGACTTGGAAAGTGGACTTACATAAGCGTTGGGCAACCCAACCGAAGCTGCGGTCACCAAAGGATCCATCCGCAGGGATTTGGCATCCAATCCCAAGTCTCCCGACAAGCTGTACGGCCGTACCACCACCTCATCCAATTGCGTAAGCGTTTCTTCCAAAGGGACAAAAATCATACTGCTTTTCAGAATTTCACTGGTAATGACGAGTATTTTTTTTTGGAACTGCACCGCTGAAAACACGAGCGTATCGGCGAGGCTCACGGTTATAGCAAAATAGCCGTCAATATCTGTTATGGTGGCTGTTTTTGTAGTGGTATTTAGCACATGTACCGCAGCGATATCACCATCTGTATGATACACCTTACCTTCTAATTTTTTTTTTTGAAATAATTGTGCCGATACGGCAGTGTAGATCAAAAAAAAACAGAGCAACACTACCCTATTTCTCAGCATTTAAATTCGTTAAATAGATTTTGCTGTGATTGACCAAAAATTCAATCAGTTCAAATTCATTGCTCTTTTTTAAGAGTTCTTGCGTGGGTAATTTTGCATCACAATAAAACAAAAAATCATTGATTTGATCTTTGGGCAAATGTAAATCGGTTATAAAAAATTCATCGTCATATACCTGACGTAGCACATCACTTAATTTTAAAGGCGTTTTCTCGCTTTCCTCCTGGTTCTTAGCCTTGGTTAAGGCTTTAAAAAGGTTGACAAAATTAAGGCCGTATTGCAGTCCTCTGGACGAGGCCGGCATGGCCACATTTTCTACCTCTGTGGCTCGGTCTATTTCGTAATCATATTGCTTAAAACTTTCATTTTGAAGCACTAAAAATCGCGCTTGATCTTCGGGGCTAACAACGACCTCATCTAACTGCGTTACCTTTTCATTCACTTCTACAACCAAGCGATTCTTTTTTAATATTTCCTCCGTAATCTTTACCACTTCCAACTGGTAATTTACAGAGGTAAAAACCAATTCGTCGCCTAATTTAACCCCAATTAAAAATTCGCCATCCTCATTGGTAATGGTAGCCCTTTCTGAGGTGGTATTAATGACATTTTCATTGGGTACAAAGATATTTCTGTACAGTACCTGACCCCGTAATGGACGCCTGTCGTCATCCTGTGCAGAAATAGCAAAGCTTCCCAATAATGTAAGTAGTATAAGTAATTTCTTGTTCATAGCGTTCTTTTACGATTTTTGGAAATTATATTCCTCTTGTGTATAGGTTAGCGCAACCATGCTGCATCAAACGTTTAATTTTACCTCCTTAAATCAGCCGGCAAACGATCATTTTTCTTTCTTTTGTGGTTAAACTTTCCCGAATATAAAGTAAATCTAACTTTAGATCATAAAAAAATAAGCCCTCATTAAACTTTTGTTAATTTCCCTACTAAAGATAGGCATTATTAACGATTTTATACGGTATCTGTAGCCTCTTTTTGGCAATTAGAAGCGAGAATGCTTCGCATTCTTGGACTACATCACTTTGGCGTACATCTATTCTTTTGGCCGTTTATCGTAGAAACTGTTAAAAAAACAATTCGGGAAAAAGTCGACCAATGGCTGTAGCCTTATTTTTACAAATCACTTTATCGGAAATTGGTTTCACTTCAACGCAAAGACAGTATAAATTGCGCCTCTAATAACAATATATCCGTAGATAATTTTATTTTTGTTTGTACCTAAATCCAATGAAATAACTCCGATCTTATGAAAGCAAAACTACTTTTACTGTTCGTTGGTCTCATATGCTATACCTCGGCCATCGGTCAGGTAAAAATTGGCGACAATCCACAAAATATAGATGCCTCTTCGCTCTTAGAATTAGAAAGTAACACTAGGGCACTGGTGATTACACGCATCACTACCGCCCAAATGAATGCCATGAATCCGTTGCAGGGTGCTGTTATTTATAATACGGACACCCAATGTTTGCATTATTTTAATGGGGGGGCATGGCTAAATCTATGCGAGGATCTTGGGCAATCGCGCACCTTTACGGCCAATGCACAAGTAAATCCTATTCCTACCATTGTGATTACCGAAAATCCGGATAACTTAAATTTTGAAGTAGGCCAGATTACAGGTGCCAATATTGTAGATGGTACCATTAATGGTGCCAACGACATACAAGCAGGATCGGTAACACAGAACAACTTGGCACTCAATTCGGTGGGGCGCGACCAATTGGTAGACAATGCCGTGACCCCGGCAGAAATAGACCTATCGGTGGTTACCTTAAACACCTTTACCAATGACGCCGGTTTTATAACCGGTCCGGTAGTGAGTACCGATCCCAATAATGCGATTACCGAAGGCACAGATTTGGGTGCCTTTTATGACGATAGTCTGTTACAAGGGGGAATTAGTACCAATGCCACCAACATTGACACAAACACGACTGCTATAGCTGCCAATGCCACCGCTATTACCAACAATAGCTCAGCTATTGCCACAAATGCAACGGCCATAGCTACGAATGTCGCCAACATCACAACAAACACAACCTATATAGCTGACAATGCATCCGGATTAGCGTTACATATTACGGCCGATGGGGATTTGGATGCTAACAATGAAATTCAGAATTTAGAACAAGTTTTAACACAAGGTAATGCCGCTAATAATGGAATTACTAACCTCACTAACCCGATAAACCCCCAAGATGCAGCTACCAAGTTTTATGTGGACAGTGCCATTACCGTAGCTACGCCCAAGGTAGTAAGTGATGATGTTCCAAACTCAATTATTCAAGGAACCGATGGTGGGGCATTATACGCAGATCCGGATAACGATGCAACTAATGAAATTCAAACCTTGGCGCAGGTACTTGCCGAAGGAGCGAATGCCAATGCTCTTATCCTATCCAATCTAGCAGATCCGGTTGCCGCACAAGATGCCGCTACAAAAGCTTATGTTGATAATACGCTTGCCGCTGGCTCAGGAGAAACCAATACCGCGAGCAATGAAGGTACAGCTGGCGTTGGTGTATTTGTGCAAAAAACAGGAACCAATCTTGAGTTTAGAAACATCAATGCAGGATCCAATCTGGTAACTATTACTGAGGACATGGTTAATAACGAAATTGATATTGATGTCAATGAGACCAATTTAACGATTTCCGAGAGTCAAATTTCAGATCTTAACCATACAGTGGATACCGATGACCAAACAGCAACCGAGGTTCCTGTTGCCGCAACACCCCTAAACTATACGCCTTCGGATCCTAATGTGGAAAGCCATTTGGCTGCCATTGACACTGCTTTAGGTACGGTAGGTACAGGAAGCACGGAAGAAGCCGATGGTATAACCATAACCGGGAGTGGAGCACCGGGTGATGGATTCAAAATAGAACCTTCTCCCATACTTGGTCAGTTCTTGCGCACAGAACCGATAACCGGAAATGTTATCTGGGATGATCTTCCTACAGGTACAGGTGGTGCGGTAATGTCAGATGGATCTACGATTATTGGCGATGGTGTTGCGACAGATTTGGCCGTACCTCTTGGTGGAATAACGACCACACAACTTTTGGATGGTACTGTACAAACCCTAGATATTGCCGATGATGCCGTAACTGCATCCAAAATAAACCCCGATGTGGCTGGAACTGGATTAATTCAAAATGCCATCACAGGAGCTTTGGAGATAGATCCTACCGCTGTTGTGGGCAACGGAAACATCACCTCTAACGACCTTATAGTGGGTGGGGATGTCAATGCCCTATTAGGAAACGTAACGCTCGATATTCTGGATGATGCCGTAACCGCAACCAAAATAAACCCCGATGTGGCTGGAACTGGATTAATTCAAAATGCCATCACAGGAGCCTTGGAGATAGATCCTACGGCTGTTGTGGGCAACGGAAACATCACTTCTAACGACCTTATAGTGGGTGGGGATACCAACGCCTTGTTAGGAAACGTAACACTCGATATTCTGGATGATGCCGTAACCGCATCCAAAATAAACCCCGATGTGGCTGGAACTGGATTAATTCAAAATGCCATCACAGGAGCTTTGGAGATAGATCCTACCGCTGTTGTGGGCAACGGAAACATCACTTCTACCGACCTTATAGTGGGCGGGGATGCCAACGCCTTGTTAGGAAACGTAACGCTCGATATTCTGGATGATGCTGTGACCACAGCCAAAATTCTAGATGCTAATGTAACCGAAGCTAAAATTGCACCCGGTGCAGCAGACCAAATTTTAAGAACGAACGCTACAGGAACCCTTGTAGAATGGGTTGATTTGCCCGTTACCACAGGCAGTACAGAATTGGCTGATCAAAACACCATTGTGGGCGACGGTTCCATTGGCAATGAATTTCAGGTTGCTGATGGCGGTATTACGGCCCAACAAATTGCCAATGATGCCATAACAACCGATAAAATATTAGTAAACAGCGTAACTCCGGCCAAAATTCTCGGTGGTAACGAGGGTGACTTTCTAAGCACCAATGCCGCAGGGGATGCCGTTTGGACAAATGTTATCCCAAACACCATAACCGGAACACCAAACTCTTTATTCTTTGCCAATGCCACAGGGCTCCCTATCACAGCTGAAGATACGGGTTTGCCCGCAAATGAAAGGGCTTTATTTTGGGATCCTGCTGCCAGATCTTCTAGCGGTGCCTTATTTGTAGGATTAAACCCTAGCAGTGCCTTGAGTAATAACGCCAAGATGGTGGTAGCCGAACGCATTATTGGTTTGGCCTATCCACTTCAGTTAGTAAATGAAAGTGACGCCATAGGGGATGCCGTGGGCATGTTGTTTTCAGCATCAACAAACATTAATACCACAACACACGGAAAGGGTGGCCTAGTCTATGAAAGAACGTTGACCAATTCCAGAGGTGATTTTCATTTATTACAGAATCCGGATGCCGATACTACCAACCCTGAACTGGCCAATCATTCCGTACTGACCCTTAAAAATGATGGCAACTTAGTTTTAGGGCCAAATTCTAGAGCCATTGCGACCAACAAAAAGTTACATGTGGAAGGCACCATGAGACTCACAGCGCAGCTTTTTGACGAAAACGACGAATCCGGAACACCAGGACAAGTACTTTCCACAACGGCATCGGGGGTTGATTGGATTGATCTTCCTGCAGGAAGCACTCCATTGGTATTTGACAACACCACCCTTTCCGGAGATGGCTCCATAGCTACGCCATACACCGTTGCCGACAATGCGATATCAGAAATAAAAATCCAAAATGATGCCGTTACTACCGCTAAAATTTTAGATGCCAATGTAACCCCAACTAAAATTGAACCCTCTTTAACTAATGGCCAAGTACTGACTACAGTTGGCGGCATTGCCGTTTGGGAAGACTTACCTCCGGGAGGAGCTATACTGGAGTTTGATTCTGCAACCATTGCAGGGGACGGTTCCATAGCTACACCTTACACCGTGGCAGATGATGGAATCTCCACAACACAAATCGCCAACGCAACTATCTTAGGGGAAGACATCAACCAGATGAGCGCAACAGACGGTCAGGTTCTTAAATGGAACAACACCTCGGGCGTTTGGGAGCCTGCCAATGATTTTGGGAACAATTTTTTTGCAGGTAATGGATTAACCCTAAACGTGAGCACATTCGACGTAAATACAGATAACGCTACTATTGGAATCAATGGTGCTGATAATTTAGAAGTTTTAGACGGCGGCATCACTACCCAAAAAATTGCCGATGATGCGGTTACCACTACCAAAATATTGGATGCCAATGTAACCCCTACCAAACTTGAGCCGGGCAACTCAGGACAATTCTTAAGTACCAATCTGGCCGGGGATGTCGAATGGACAGCCGTAACGCCAGGTTCCGTTTTAGGCACACCGCAATCCCTATTTTTTGCAGACACCGATGGCACCGCAATAACTGCAGAAGCTACAGGATTCCCTTTAAATTTTAGAGCGTTGTTCTGGAATCCAACATCCAGATTTGAAAGCGGTGCTCTTTTTATTGGTTTAAAGCCGGATAGCCCCACTCCCAACCTTCCAGCTGAGCCTTTTGCTAAAGTCGTTATTGCCGAACGATTAAATAATCAATTAGTCTTTCCCCTTAAATTGGTAAATGAAAGCAATGTTAATTTTAACACATCGGCTGGGATCTTATTTTCAACAGAACGGACAGGAACCCACGGGAAAGGAGCCTTAGTATATGAAAGAATGGAAACACAGGGTAGAGGTGATTTCCATTTTTTGCAAAATTCAGATAACAACAATGCAAATCCCAATTTGGCAACCTCTGTCATGACCATCAAAAACAACGGCAATGTCATTATTGCTCCAAATTCGCGAAATTTAACCCCTCAACCCCCTCAAAAACTCTATGTAGGCGGGGATATGCGGCTCACAGAAGGTTTCTTTGATGCTTCAGGGAATCAAGGAGCATTAGGGCAAATCCTTTCCTCTACAGGAGCAGGTACCGCGTGGATAAATCCACCTCCTGCGGGTGGGGGAGGTAATCTTTCGGATACCAACCTTAGTCAAAACGGTGATTTGGTAAGAACCTATGAAATTACCAATGCAACCCAAAGTTTAGTTTTTTCAGGTGCAGGAAATGTAGGTATAGGAAACTTTGGGGGTGCTAATCCAGCTTTATCAAGTGATAAATTGGATGTAAATGGTCAAATAAGAGCTAGACAAGGTTTTGCGGCAAATACTGGGTCTGTAGGTCAACCAAGTTATGGTTTTCATACTGGAGGCGATTCAAATACGGGCATGTATCGTCCGGCAACAGATGAAATCGGTTTCTCAGTCGGTGGAGTTGAAGCTTTACGTGTTGATGAATACTCAATGGGAAACACACAAGTGCTTATTCAAGAAAGATTAGGAATTGGTTTCAATTTACCTCAAAACAGCAATTATTCCGGTGCAAACGTTCATAGCACATTGCAGGTGACTGGTTCCTTTGCCACAGCTATTTTTACAACTTCAGGAAACTTAGGCTTAAACGACACCCATCATACTATAATTCTTGGCGGGAATCATGACATAACGTTGCCTCCTGCTGCCACTTTTGTAGGTAGAATTTATATTATTAAAAACACAACCGGTACTTCACCAACGATTGACTCTTATGTAGATTCGCTTGGCGTTCCAACAACAAACATTCCCGCCGGGGTAATTCATTTACAAAGTGATGGAACGAACTGGCAGCAAATCAACTAAATGAAAAATAGAACCCTCATCGCAGTATTCCTTGTTGGCTTTTTCTCCCAAGCCCAAACCGCCCTGTACAACAGTGGCAACCTGCGTATTCACAGCAATGGGCAATTGGGCTTCCACACCAACCTGATCAACGACAACACCTTCGACCAAAACCAAGGGTTGGCCGGCTTCTATGGCGCCAATGCCCTAAACGTTTCGGGTGCCTTTGTGCCCCAATTTTTTGATGTAGAAGTGGCCGTGACCAACGGCCTGTTTCTTAACACCGGGCTGGCATCCGAGAACAACACCAACTTTATTGTGGGCGATGTAGTTACGCCCCGCAACCAGCCCGATGTTTTTTACCACTTTTTACAAGATGCCTTTTTTGTAGGCGAGGGCAATGCCACCAAAATTGATGGGTATGCCGCGGTGAGCGGGCAACAAAACTTTAGCTTTCCGGTAGGCGATGCCGTATTCTTACGCCCCCTTATTCTAAATGCCACCGGCACTACACCCTTTGCCAAAGCAGCGTATTTTTTTGAAAACCCCAATAGTCCCACTACCTTTCCGGCCTTCGATACGGAACGTAGACCCAGAACACTAGGTCCGGTGAGTACCGTAGAATTTTGGCGGTTAGAAGGCGAGACTTCGGCCAGCATCAGTATCAGTTGGAATGAGCGAAGCAACATTGCTGCCCTTAATGCCGATGTAAACACGATTATCCCCGTGGGTTGGAGCAAAACAGGCAATATTTGGGTTTCGCTGGGTGTTACCGCTCGCGGTGGCGATCTTAGTCAGGGTTTTGTCACCTCAGAAAATTTTGTACCCGACAGTTACGAAATTATTACGTTTGGCAGTTTGGCTACTCCGGAAGACATCCTAACCTTAGACAACTACATTGTAACCCCCAACGGAGACGGCATCAACGATGAGCTCATCATTCCCGAACTGGAACTTTCGCCAAATAACAACGTCCGTATTTTTGATCGCAACGGTCTGTTAGTCTTCGAGATGCAGAATTATACCAATGAGTTTAACGGCTTTGCCAACACCGGAAGTTTGGTCATCAATAGAGAAGCAGGCCTGCCCCAAGGGGTGTATTTTTACTTGGTAAGCCTAGACGATTTAGGCATGGATTTTCAGGGTTTCTTGTATTTAAGCACAAAGTAGGACATAGCTACTTGGATTACCATTTTATACGACCAAAGGAGGTCGAAAAATGAAAGCTGATAGTACACTCAACTAAAAAATAGCAACAAGGAACGCTATAAAAACACCAAAAAAAATTCACTTTCGCCTATTTTAAGTACTTTTAGTTTCTTTTAATAGCACATTTTTTAATGGAATTAGTACTTAAAGAACAGTTGAAAGTGAAAGCCATTCGTGCGGTAGATACCTATGCTGTAAGGCATCCGGTATTGCGTGCCGGAAAACCCATAGACACTTGCGCTTTTGCTGGAGACGACCTCGATACTACCTTTCATTTGGGCTGTTTTTACGAGGATGAACTTATTGGTGTGGCCTCCTTTTTAGAAAATGACCATGCGGAACATCATCTTATCAATGCGGGGCAACTTCGAGGTATGGCGGTACTACAAACACACCAAGGCAAAGGCATTGGAAAAATACTTCTTACCTTTGGAGAGGCGCAATTGCGTACAAAACATAAATCAGTCGTTTGGATGAACGCCCGTGAGGTTGCCGTTCCTTTCTATACCAAATTAGGGTATGCTATTATTGGCAATGTTTTTGATGTACCGGGAATTGGCCCACATTATGTCATGCACAAAACCATAGGCTAAACAACGAAAAACCCAATTTGAATACTAAAAAGATAGAAAAACGCCTCCCGAACTTAATGCCATAACCAACGAATACGCTGTATTTTGTAAAACGCTATCCCATGAAACGAAGATCCTTTATAAAAAAAAGTAGTGCCTCAGGATTAGCACTGAGCCTAGCCCCTAATTTGTTGCTTCCTCAAGGCAATCTTTATTCTACCGCAGAATTAATGGGTAAAGAAAAAATAGCGCTTTTCGGAAAAGACATTAACCTCAGGGAGTCTGCACACCTTTCCTTTTTAGAAATGAAAAAGGCTGCTTACAGTGATGGCTTCAACATAAAAATCGTCAGTGGGTATCGTGATTTTGCGCGGCAGGAAGCTATTTGGGAGCGAAAATACCAACAATATACCGCAGAAGATGGCATGACGCCAATGAAAGCTATCGACAAGATAATCGCTTATTCTACCATTCCCGGTACCAGCCGGCATCATTGGGGTACCGATATTGATATCATCGATGCCTACCCCAGAGTTAACGGCGATGTGCTGGATCCCGCTAAATTTGAAGAGGGTGGGCCTTTTGCGAACTTTAAAAAATGGCTCGATGAAAATGCCAAAAAACACCATTTTTATTTGGTATACACCAACAACCCAAAAAGACGCGGCTTTAAATACGAACCTTGGCACTACAGCTATGCCCCTATTTCTATAGATATGTTAAGTGCGTTCCGAAAAAGAAATATTATGCAACTGATACAGAAGGAAGATTTTGCCGGCAGCGAACATTTTACCTCAGGATTTTTAAGAACCTATATTACAGATAATATATTAGATATTAATCCCGATCTTTTATAAGTATTTTGTATTTTGTTTCGGTTAAAAAACCTTTTCTTCTATGAACAGAGGCAGTTGGAAAATTCGTATTTTCATTGGGTTAGCTATCGTGGCTTTCGCCTTTGTGCAACGCTGTAGCAATAGCGAAACCAATCCGTACACCCAACGGGTACAAAATATCAATATGACGCCGGAGCAAGAAATTGCGATCGGACTTCAAAGCACTCCGGAAATTGCCCAACAACACGGAGGCCTATACCCGGACGATCGTTTACAAGCGCACGTAGACGCCATAGGCAATACCCTAGTTCAAAATAGTATTGCCAAGGATACTCCATACCGGTACGACTTTCATTTATTAGCCGATGAACGTACCATAAACGCCTTTGCCCTTCCCGGTGGACAAATATTTATAACCTATGCTCTGTTTGCACAATTAAATGAAGCACAACTTGCCGGAGTCTTGGGTCACGAAATAGGCCACGTAATTGGCCGGCATTCTGCGGAGCGCATTGCCGAGGGCAGCTTTTGGCAAACCGTAACAATGGGAGCGTCGGTAGGTGCCGATGCCGGAAACATCGTAGGGCAGATAGGCCAAAATACCTTATTAAAAAATGGTAGGGGAGACGAGCTGGAAAGCGACGAACTGGGGGTGCTTTTAATGATGCAATCAGGATACGACCCTCTGGAACTCATCCAAGTTATGAAAATTTTAAAGACCGCTGCCGGTCCCAATCGTGTTCCCGAATTTCAAAGTACCCACCCCGACCCGGAAAACAGAATCGATAAAATAAAAGAGGCCATTAAAAAATATAAAGCGCAATTTTAAATTTAGTGGCGTAAATAATACCGTATTTCCAAAAAAAATTGTAAGTTTGGTATTCCCTCGTATCTTTATCTACCAAAGTTTAACCCCTTATAGCTTTTAAATATGTATTTAAACAGAACTATATGGGCTCAATACTACACTTTAAAAATATTTACGCAGAGGCTTTTGATGATTGCAAGCCGCAGATCGTAGTGGTCTTTCTAAAAATTTATGCCGTATTTTGTGCGGTAATGCTTTTTATGGCGCTTTATGCCTTCTTATACCGGGCATTTACCGGGTTTAATTTCTAGACGATTTTAATCGTATTTTTTCGAAAACTACCAACTATACCACTTTTACTTTGAAAGCCATTGGTAATCCAGTGGCTTTTGTGTTGGTTTGGTAAAGATGAATTTAGACCACAATAGGATTAACTGTCAAAAGTCCCCTTTAGCAAATAGTATAGCCCATGGATAAAAGAACATCAATGGATACGACAAGTTTAGGAAGCATAGCGTCAAAATGATCCTTATTAATGGATAAATTCATTAAAATAGATGCATTTATGATCTTTAGCTCACGGTTTAAACCTTGTGCTTCTATTTTGTTCTCTAAAAAATAAGGTAAAGGATACAGCGATACTTGTATAATCGCATTATTTTTGCAGTAGATTATAAAACAACACCCATGAACAAAAAAGTGATCTTGATGATTTTAGACGGTTGGGGCAAATCCCCAGATCCTAAAGTCTCCGCAGTAGATAAGGCAAATACCCCTTTTATTGATTCCCTTTACCAAAACTACCCCAATGCCAATTTATTGACCGACGGGATGAACGTAGGATTGCCGGAAGGGCAAATGGGCAATAGTGAAGTTGGACACATGAATTTGGGTGCCGGGCGTATTGTGTATCAGGATTTGGCAAAAATAAATCTGGCAGTAAAAGAAAATACATTAAAAGACGAAAAAGTACTTAAAGCCTCCTTTTTGCATGCCAAAGAAAACCATAAGGCCGTTCATTTTTTGGGACTTTATAGCGACGGAGGGGTTCACAGCCATGTATCTCATTTAAAAGGCTTAGTGGAAGCTGCTGAGAATTACGAACTTGATCAGGTATTTATTCATGCCTTTACGGACGGTAGGGATGTAGATCCGAAAAGCGGCAAAGGCTTTTTGGAAGATTTAAATGCATTTTTGAAAACGAAAAAGGCCAAATTAGCCACCGTAATAGGTCGTTATTACGCCATGGATAGGGATAAACGATGGGAGCGCGTAAAGTTGGCCTATGATCTCTTAGTGCACAGTTTGGGAGAAAAAACCCAAAATGTAACCGATGCCATACAAAAAAACTACGATGAAGGTATCACCGACGAATTTATTAAACCCATCGTAGTTACAGATGCACAAGGTGTTCCTCTTGCACATATAAAGCCAGACGATGTGGTGATCTTTTTCAATTTCAGAACCGATCGTGGTCGAGAACTTACCCAAGTACTGCATCAAAAGGATTTCCATGAAGAAAACATGCATAAATTACCGCTCTATTATGTAACGCTTACCAATTATGACGATTCCTTTAAAGGGGTTCATGTCGTTTACGATAAGGATAACATAAGCGAAACCCTAGGCGAAGTATTGGCTCGCGCCGGAAAAAAACAAATTCGTATTGCAGAAACAGAAAAGTACCCGCACGTGACATTTTTCTTTAACGGAGGCAGGGAAATCCCTTTTGAGGGTGAGGAACGCATACTTTGTCCATCACCAAAGGTGGCTACCTATGATTTGAAACCAGAAATGAGTGCCTTTGAGATACGGGATGCTATTATACCCGAGCTTCGTAAAGGCGAGGTAGATTTTGTATGTCTCAATTTTGCCAATCCGGATATGGTAGGACATACCGGCGATATGAATGCCGCCATAAAAGCCTGCGAAACGGTAGATCGATGTGCTCAGGCTGTTATTACAGCAGCATTAGAAAATGGCTACACGACACTCGTTATCGCAGATCATGGAAATTGTGAAACAATGATAAACCCGGATGGTAGTCCTAATACGGCGCATACTACCAATCCCGTACCCTTAATTCTGGTAGATCCTGAATTAAAAGTCATAAAAGACGGTGTTTTGGGCGACATTGCACCTACCATCTTACATCTAATTGGGGTACCGCAACCGGAGGCCATGACCCGTAGTTCCTTGATTTAAAAGGATGTATTACTAATAGTTCTTAAAGGCTTTTTACCAATTTATAGGATTCTTGTACCTTTACCGCTATGATCGTTTTAAAAACACCTGAAGAAATAGAACTGATGCGCGAAAGTGCCTTGGTAGTTTCCAAAACATTGGGCATGTTGGCTGCCGAGATAAAGCCTGGCGTTAATGCGCTTTATCTAGATAAATTGGCCGAAGAATTTATACGGGAACAAAAGGCAGAACCCGGTTTTTTGGGTATGTATGGCTTTCCGAATACCTTAAATATGAGTCCGAACGCTCAGGTAGTACACGGCATACCCAATGCCGATCCGCTGCAAGAAGGCGATATTATTTCAGTAGATTGTGGGGCGTTAAAAAACGGCTATTACGGCGACCATGCCTATACCTTTGCAGTGGGCGAAGTTGCTCCGGAAACCCTAAAGCTCCTTCGGGTAACTAAAGAATCATTGTATGCGGGAATCCGTGAATTTCGCTATGGGAATAGGGTTGGCGATGTGGCTTATGCCATACAAAACCATTGTGAAAGTCATGGTTATGGTGTGGTTAGGGAATTGGTTGGACACGGATTGGGTAAAAAATTGCACGAAGGACCAGAAATGCCAAATTATGGGAAACGAGGTCGCGGAAAAAAATTTCAAGAGGGCATGGTTGTGGCTATAGAACCGATGATTAATATGGGTACACACCGGATTAAACAATTAAAAGACGGTTGGACCATTCTTACAGCCGATGGAAAGCCCAGCGCGCATTTTGAACACAACGTAGCCCTTGTAAACGGCAAACCGGAGCTGCTTTCCACTTTTCAATACATTTATGATGCCTTGGGCATACAAAGTACGGAAGAGGCCGAATTTCGCCAGAAAAAATTACAATTCTAATAGTAATTGTAACCCTCTAACCTACCCGTACAAAGGTGTTTTTAGAATGAAAAATCTGTTTCGCTACCTACTTAACCATATTCCCAGACCAATCTTAATATCGCTTAGTTATTTGGTTAGGCCCGTGTTAGCCCTTTGGTATAGCGGAACTGCATTTACAGACCCCATAGACGGCAAACAATTCCGGTCTTTTTTACCGTATGGGTACGAGCGTACGCGAGAAAACGTGCTATCTCCTTCCACATTATCATTGGAACGCCACCGCCTCTTGTGGCTCTATTTAAAAAACGAAACGAATTTTTTTACAGATGCGCTAAAGGTGTTGCATTTTGCACCTGAACAGGCTTTTTACCGTCGTTTTAGAAAATTGAAAAATCTGACGTATACCACCACAGATTTAAACTCGCCTTTGGCCGATGTAAAAGCGGATATATGTGATTTGCCCTTTCCCGATCACAGTTTTGATGTTATTCTGTGCAACCATGTCTTGGAGCATATTCCCGATGATAAAAAGGCCATGAAAGAGCTCTACCGTGTGCTGAAACCTAATGGATGGGGAATTTTTCAGGTGCCGCAAGAGTTAAATAGGGAAACTACTTTTGAAGACCATAGCATTACCGATAAAAAGGAACGCGCCCGGATTTTTGGGCAGTACGATCATGTACGTATTTATGGTCGCGATTATTTTGATACGCTGCGAAACGTAGGTTTTACAGTTACAGAGGTCGATTATACCGCTGCGCTCTCACCACAGCAATTAGAAACGTACCGCTTGGCCAAAGGTGAAATTATCCCTGTAGTAACTAAAAAAGCCTAGAAATCGAAACCTTTTTTTGCGTTAAGGATTGCAGTGAAAATCCTTTTTTTGGCGATTTCCAAAAAAAGATTGCAACGGAAAGCCTGACCCTCCGGGAAACGCCCAAAGAGAAGCGCTTCATTTTACTTAGTGCATCTACGGCAGCATCCGCTTTTTGAAGCCATCGCTTATAAATTCCTGTTCTTCCCCATGCTGATCTATGTAAATGATATACACTTCTAATGCAGTTTGCGCTGCGACCAATTTAAGGCTATCGTCTAAATTCATAGCCATAAATGCCGTGGCGTAGGCGTCTGCCAGTGCGCAATTATCGGCGATCACTGTGACGCTTACTACATTAGAATTTTTGGTGAATCCGGTGATGGGATCTACCGTATGCACATATTTTATGCCCGTTATGGGGTCTATTCTAAATTTTCTGTAATTTCCTGAGGTGGCCAAGGCCGCATTTTTTAGTGCAACGATATGTTTTAGAGAACCACTTCCTTCATCCTTCGGATTTTCTATACCTACTGTCCACGCTTTTTGAGATTGTTTGTTCTCTCCCTTGGCTCGTATTTCGCCACCAACTTCTATCAAATAATCTGAAATGTTGTTTTGATCTAACAACAAGCCCAGCTGATCTACGGTGTATCCTTGGGCAATGGCATTAAAATCGAGTTGCATTTGGGGATGTTCTTTTTTGATCTTATTTTTTTGGGTAATCCCTATTTTATCCAAGCCTACAAAGGACAAAAGGCTATCTACTTTGCTAGAATCCATTTGCACCTCCTTTCCGGGACCAAAACCCCAAGCATTCACCAAGGTGCCTACGGTAGGATCAAAATACCCGTTGGTGGCTTTATGCACCTCTTTGGACAACTCCAAAACCTCTCTAAACATATGATCCACCACCACAGTAGTATCTCCGGTATTGATTTTACTGATATCGGAATCGGGCCTGTAGGTAGACATGGACTTATCTACGGCCTGAAAAACCTGATTTATTTCTTCTTGCAACTCCAGTTCTGTTGCGGCAAAAAAAGTGATGTGAAAGGTAGTGCCTTGTGCCGCTCCTGTGTAGAAATTTTTGACAGGTTTGTGCAATGTGCCGGTGCACGAAACCATAAGTGCACCAACCACAAAAAAGGCATACAACCAGACGCTATACTTGGATAAGTCCATCATAATCTACAATATAGGGTTCATTTAAATACACCGGCAAATCTTGATTGGCCGCATTGGATAGGCCCACGCCCGCATAATAGGTACGACCATGCTGTGCCTTAGCATGTTTTTTAATTTTATTCAAAAGCAGATGATCCCATTCTCTAGGATTGTTGGGATGGATTACCGGCCGAACCACTATAAAATGCAACTGCTTGTCTTTGAGACACACAAATTGTGGATTTTTATGCAAGGCGCTATTGACCCCCATGAATTCATAGCCCTCTGCCTCCAGCATTCTGCCAACGATATTCATAGCCAAATTATGAAGTTCTTGTAGTGTTAATGCCCTCAATGAATATGTATTATAAAAAAACCGATATTGCGATATCGGTTTTTACTTCTTTTTGAATTAATTATGCGTTTCTATCCGCCAAAATCATCAAAACGGATATGTTCATCGGGAATACCGTAATCCTCACCCATCTTCTGTACCGCTTTGTTCATTAACGGAGGACCACAGAAATAAAGTTCAATATCTTCGGGGGTTTCGTGTTTACTAAGATAATGATCTATAACACAGTTGTGAATAAACCCTACAAACCCATCACCCGGAGCATCCAAACTTTCCTTTACTTTCCAATTATCTTCGGGTAAAGGCTCTGAAAGTGCTAAATAAAATTTAAAGTTTGGAAATTCGTTTTCCAGTTTTCTAAAATGATCCAAATAGAATAATTCGCGCTTAGAACGCCCTCCGTACCAATAGGTTACCTTTCGATTGGTTTTTAATGTTTTGAAGAGATGGTACAAATGAGACCGCATAGGTGCCATACCGGCACCGCCACCCACGTAAAGCATCTCCGAATCGGATTCGTTGATGAAAAATTCGCCATAAGGCCCCGAAATGGTTACCGGATCTCCTTTTTTCAAAGAAAAGATATAGGAAGAAGCGACGCCCGGATTTACATCCATCCAACCATTTTTTGCCCTGTCCCACGGGGGTGTGGCAATACGCACGTTCAACATTATTTCGCGCCCTTCTGCCGGATACGATGCCATGGAATAGGCTCTTTCCACGGTTTCCGGATTCTTCATTACCAAGGGCCACAGGTTAAACTTATCCCATTCTGCCTGAAACTTATCGGGTGCTTCATGTTCTTCCGGGTGTGCTGTAATATCGATATCCGCATATTTTATTTCGCAGGCAGGTATTTCAATTTGGATATAGCCACCGGCTTTATAGCCCATATCTTCCGGAATTTCTACGACAAACTCCTTTATAAAAGAAGCCACGTTATAATTACGAACTACCGTTCCCTGCCATTTTTTTATGCCAAAAACAGCCTCTGGAATGGTAATTTCCATATCTTGTTTCACCTTTACCTGACAGGCCAAACGGGCACCTTCATTTAATTCGCGCTTTGAAAAATGCGGGGTTTCCGTAGGCAAAGCTTCACCTCCACCGGAAATTACATGGCATTCGCATTGAATACACGTTCCGCCACCTCCACAAGCGGAGGGTAAAAATACTTTTTGATTACCTAAAGTGGACAATAAGGAATTTCCGGAGGAAACCACTAATTTTTTTTCACCATTAATGGTAATGGTAACAGGTCCCGAAGGGGATAACTTTTCCTTAGTAAATAGCAATAATGCCACTAACAACAGTAATAGTGCCATAAAGGCTACTACGGTAATCAAAATTGTTCCAACAGTACTGGTAGCTAAAATCATGTTTACTCTTTTTGGGCATTGGTATATGAAACGGAAACCTCCTCAATTTCGGTTTCTACTTTCTTTTCTTCCTCTTTAATTACCGTGTTAACCGGTTCTTTGGGTGCTGCATCATCGCCACCGGTTAGCATGCCGCCAAAACTCATAAAACCTATAGCCATAAGTCCGGTGATGATAAAGGTAATTCCCAAACCTCTTAATGGTGGAGGTACATTAGAATACCGTATTTTTTCTCGAATGGCAGCGATAGCCAAAATAGCCAAAAACCAACCTATTCCGGATGAAAATCCGTAGTTAAATGCCAATCCCAAAGTCTGAATGTCTCTAGATTGCATAAACAAAGAACCTCCTAAAATAGCACAGTTTACTGCTATTAATGGGAGAAAGATACCTAATGAATTGTACAGTGCAGGTGAAAATTTTTCTACTACAATTTCTACCAACTGAACCATGGTGGCAATTGTAGCTATAAACAAAATGAACGACAAGAAACTGAGATTATAGTCCGCATATTCTGGACCCAACCAAGAAAGGGCACCGTCTCGAAGCAAATATTGGTCTAACAGCCAATTTAGAGGTACTGTTACGGCCAATACAAAAATAACCGCGGCTCCCAATCCTACCGCAGTTGTCACTTTTTTAGAAACTGCAAGATAGGAGCACATTCCGAGGAATGTAGCAAATACCATATTATCTATAAATATGGACTTAAAAAATAATTCTATATGCTCTAACATACTTCTAGTTTTCTTCGATTAATGCCTTGTTTTTGGAACGCTGCACCCAAATGATGAGTCCAACCACAATAAGTGCCATGGGCGATAGTAACATAAAACCATTGTTTTCATAGCCTATGGCGTACAATCCTGTTTTAGCAATTGGATCTCCCAACACTTTAATACCTAGGAGTGTTCCGGAACCTAATAGTTCTCTAAAAAACCCTACAATAACTAAAATTAACCCATAGCCCGCGGCATTACCAATACCGTCTAAAAAGGATTGCCATGGTTTATTTCCCAGAGCAAAAGCCTCAAAACGACCCATGATAATACAGTTGGTAATAATAAGACCAACAAAAACAGAAAGGGTCTTGCTTAACTCATAGGCAAACGCCTTAAGAACCTGATCTACGATAATCACCAAAGCGGCCACCACTACTAATTGTACGATGATCCTAATTTTAGAGGGAATTACGTTTCTTAAAAGAGAAATAACAACGTTCCCTACGCCCAGTACAAATACCACTGAAATGGCCATTACAATAGAGGCCTTTAACTCGGCTGTTATTGCCAATGCAGAACAAATACCTAACACTTGAATCGTTATCGGATTATTATCCGCTAAGGGGTCTAGCAATAATCCTTTGTCTTTTTTTGTTAATAGTGCCATGTGTTACTTTTTTATTCTAATATTTTCTAAATAATCCTTGTAGAGGTTGAGGCTCTGCTTTATCATCGCAGTTACGCCATCACCTGTAATGGTAGCACCCGCCAAGGCATCGACCGCATTATCTTCTTTATCCTGATTTAAGGGATCATTATTCCCTTTCGCCACTTTAATTCCGGCATATTCCGAACCATCCAAAATGGATTCTCCTAAAAAATCATCCATAAAATAGCGTTGTTTTATATTGGCTCCCAATCCGGGTGTTTCCCCTTTATGATCAAAATAAACCCCTTGAACGACTAAATTTTCATCTAACGAAACGAAACCCCAGATGGCATCCCAAAGGCCTTTGCCCAGCATGGGAATGATATAGTATTTTTTACCTTCTTTCTCTCCTATAAAGAGTGGAAGTTTCCGAACATTTCCTTTTTTCGCAGCGGTTTCTTGTTGTTTTAAATCGATTAGATACGCTTCATCGTCTTTGATGATTTCGTCTCCTTGAATCACCAACTGTTCTGTAATGTATTTAGAAAATTCATCGGCTACTCTGTCGGTAGGCACAAAATTGACACTGCCTTCTCCCTCATTCTCGTTAACCCCCATTGCATATAAAATGTTCTGCTGCTTTTCTAGCTTCTCATTTTGTTTTATTCTTGGACTTAGGGAAGATGCTAAAAATGCCAAAACAGAACCTACAATTACCACCATAATACCGGCAAAAATTACCGTGTATCCATTTTTCTCTGTATCTACTGCCATAATTAAACGGTTTCTACTTTTAATTTTTCTTCTTTACCGAGGCCGTCCTTAGGAAGGATAGTTGCGCTTTTAAGTCGCTTAAGACGTCTATTTACATTGCCTCTAATTACATAATGATCTATGGTAGGTGCAAATACATTCATGAGCAAAATGGCCAGAAAAACACCTTCGGGATAGGCCGGATTAAATACCCGGATCATTACCGAGATAAACCCTATTAAGAATCCGTAAATCCATTTTCCTTTATTGGTCTGCGAACCGGTAACAGGATCGGTAGCCATAAAAACAATCCCGAATGCCAAACCACCTACAATAAGATGTTTCCAAAAGGTGAACTCCATGAGACCATAGAACTTACTGGTATTGGTAATCCATCCTGCGTCTACGACTCCGTTAAAAATTAATCCCATAAGTAAGGAACCCAATACGGCACTAAGCATAATGCGCCAACTTGCGATTTTGCTAAAAATCAGAAACAAGCCACCTAAAAGAATGAGAAAGGCTGAGGTTTCTCCTACGGATCCGGGAATAAAACCAAAAAACATATCCGAAAGCGAATAGGGAAATTCGTTACCGTTGCCCTGTGCTAAATAGCCTAAAATTGTTTCACCGGAAATGGCATCGGCAGTACCAGCTCTTTCGACGGCTCCGTGAACCCAAACCTTATCACCACTCATCCAAGTAGGATAGGCAAAAAACAAAAAGGCTCGTATGGTCAAGGCCGGATTAAGGATATTCATTCCGGTGCCCCCAAAAACTTCCTTGCCTATTACCACGCCGAAAGCCACGGCGACCGCCAACATCCACAAGGGCGTATCTACCGGTATAATTAACGGAACCAACATCCCCGTTACCAAATACCCTTCTTCTACTTCATGTCCTTTGATTACGGCAAACAAAAACTCTATCGCAAGACCTACTCCGTAGGATACCACCACTAAGGGCAAAACCGTTATTGCACCAATCCAAAAGTTATCGAAGGTTAAAAAATGTTCCCAAACCGAGAAATTTGATGGAAAACCATTAATAGCCGCATAGTGCTGATATCCTGCATTGAAAATACCAAAAAGCAGTACCGGAACCAAGGCGAGAATTACAGTATTCATGGTACGCTTTAAATCATCGGCACCACGAATGTGCGCACCCGAATGTGTGGTTTCGTTAGGCGCATATAAAAAGGTATGAAGGGCATTAAACGCCGGAGCCATTTTTTTACCCTTGAATTTCTCCTTGGTTTCGTGTAATTTTCTTTTTAAGCTCATTTTTATCCTATTTCTTTCTGTAACAAATCCAATCCTTCCCTTATGATCTGCTGATGGGGTTGTTTGGACACACAAACAAACTCTGTAAGTGCAAAATCTTCGGGTGCTACCTCGTACAAGCCCAATTGTTCCATTTCATCCAAATCTTTCACCATACACGCTTTTAGGAGCTGCAAGGGATAGATGTCCATTGGGAATACTTCCTCGTACAGTCCGGTAACCACAAAGGCGCGGTGCTCGCCATTAGTATTGGTATCTAAATTGTATTTCTTCTTGGGCTGCAACCATGAGAAAGTGAGTGCTCTAGTAGTCGATATTTTATTAAATACCGGTTTATTCCAACCAAAAAACTCGTAATCATCTCCTTCCGGTATAGCACTTACGGTGTTGTTATAATACCCCAAATACCCATCTTGACTGGTTTTGAGCCCTGTAAGTACATCCCCATTAATCACTCTGAATTTTTCTTCATTTACGCCACTGGCATACAAAAACGTGGCGATTTCGGTTCCTATTTTTGTTTTGTAATAGTGTGGTTTTTTTACTACTGAACCTACCAAGGCAATGGTGCGTTCTGCATTGAATTTTCCGGTCAACAATAATTCACCAATGATAATTAAATCTTGCGGGGTTACCGTCCAAACTACTTCTCCCTTATTAATAGGGTCAATTTTGTTGATTTGCGTCCCCACCAAGCCTGCTGGATGTGGGCCAGATACTTTATGAAGGACGATATCTTTCAACTTAGCTAATGGTGAATTACCGGAATCACCAACAGAAACATGTACTTTACCAGTTGTTAATTTAGAGAGTGCTGTAACTGCCGCTTGCAATTCCACTTCCCGACCTTGTAAGATATAATTAAAATCGGCTGCCAAAGGAGCTGTAGCATAACCCGAAATAAAAATCGACTTAGGTGTGCGGTCTGCATCTGCAATAACATCATATGGACGTTGCTTTACAAAAGGCCAACAACCCGATTTTAAAAGATACGCCTTGATCTCTGACGCGGATGATTTTTCAATATTTAAGATAGGGTGCGAAACATATTCTTGGGTCTTATCTGCAAGAATTTTCAATTGTTCTATTTTTCTTCTGGCACCTCTTTGCACTTCCACCAATTCGCCACTCACAGGAGAGACAAACAACACATCTTCCCTATCTTTATGGTAAAAAAGCGGTTCACCGGCTTTAATTTCGGCACCTTGCTTCACTATCATTTTTGGGGAAATACCATGAAAATCTGAAAGATTTATGGCATAAACATTACTTAATACGGCTTTGGAGGTAGTTTCTTCTGCTGCTCCAACAAGATTAATGTTCAAGCCTTTTTTAATCCGAATGTCTTTAGACATATTATTGTAGACCTTAGGTTAACAAAATTTGAGCAAAAATAGTACTTAAAAGAAAGTTTTCATAATAAAAGATCATAAATTTAGCGTTTGCATTCGGGTGTATTTAGCACCTTTTCTTTTTGTTTATCTTTATCCCTTAATTTTATTTTAAATGCCCATTTCTTTTAAACATTTTATTTTCCTTTTTGTAATGCCTTCGCTATTTGCACAGGTACAAGAGGAGGTTAACGAACCTCCTTACATAAAATCGATAGTCTTCCGTGGAGGTACTGAAGATCAATTTCCCATTGTACAATTAGGAGAAACCATCACCTTAGAATTTGATGATCTCACCGCAAGCGAACAGGATTATTATTACAAAATAAAACATTGCGATTACGATTGGACTCCATCTTCCCTATTAAAGTCGCAATTTCTCGATGGGGTAGACAACCAGCGCATCATAGATTACATCAATAGTTACAACACCCTGCAACCTTTTAGCAATTATAGATTAACCATCCCCAATGATCAAGTGCGCCTGAAGGTTAGCGGCAATCATATATTAGAGATTTACAATGCGTACGATGAACTTATATTCTCGCGCCGGTTTGTTGTCTATAACGATTTTGTAAAAGTGGGCGGTGTGGTACGACGATCCCGGGATTTTGAGTTTATTAACGATAAGCAAGTAGTTCATTTTACTATAAATCCAAACAGTTTTCCCTTGATAAACCCCAAAACCGAGGTAAAAGTAAGCCTATTGCAAAATTATTTTTGGCCAACGGCTATTCACGATATTGCACCCCAATTTACCATAGGCAATGAACTGGTATACCGCTATGATCGCGAAACCAGTTTTTTTGGAGGGAACGAATTTTTGTATTTCGATACCAAGGATCTGCGTGGACCAAGTTCGGTGATTGGCCGTATTGAACTTACCGACATTTACAATCAATTTCTGTTCACTGATAGGTACAGGTACGACCGGCCCTATACCTATTATCCGGATATCAATGGTGATTTTGTCATTAGAACCCTGCAAGGAGTAGACAATGTGCGTGAAGCCGAATACACCAGAGTACATTTTAGTCTTCCGTACACCCCAGAATTAGGGCTGAATGAAGTGTATGTATTTGGAAAATTTAACAATTACACCCTCGATGAAACCAACAAAATGCGGTTTAATGAAAAAACCGGTAACATGGAAGTTGCCCTTACCCTAAAGCAAGGCTTCTACAATTACAAATATGTGGTAAAAGAAGACGATGGCACTATTGATTTAAACACGGTTGGCGGCAATTTTCATTTTACAGAAAACAATTACTTAATCCTGGTTTATTTTAGAAAATTTGGTGATATTTACGACAGTATTATTGGGGTGGGTTCTGCAAATTCCAGAACCATAAGCAACTAAAAGCAATACACCATAGCATGCTTTAGGTACCATTTCCTAAGCACGTACATCCGACGAAAAGGTAGTTATAGCGAAAAATGAAAGTCGCAGTACAAATTACCGGATAGTTTCATTATCTTGCCTCACGTTTTCAAAATTCTATATCTTTAGAGGCTTTTCTAATTTTAAATTTACGATTGTGCTATGACAACGCAAGTCACCAAGGGCATCAAGGTTTCCGTACTTACAAGTTTTGAGGGCACATTTTTCAAAAACTATAAGATGCATTTCGCCTTTGGCTATACTATTACCATAGAAAACCAAAGTAAAAATCCGGTGCAACTTACCTCTCGCCATTGGAAGATATACGATGCACTTAATGATTTAGAATTGCTGGACGGTGACGGCGTTATAGGAAAAAAGCCTGTTATACGCCCCGGCGAATCGCATACCTATAGTTCCGGTTGTCTTTTAGCTTCACCTTTAGGCACCATGAAAGGACATTATAATATGGTAAATTTAACGTCTACCGAAAAATTTAGAGCCGTTGTGCCCGCCTTTCATTTTAGTGCTCCTATTGTACTGAATTAACCCCTTTTTCGACCCATTTTTTTTTAAACCCTATTGCTTTTAGTACCTTTGAAGGAACTCTAAATATAGTTTATCATGGGAAAAGGTTTTTTCGAAGTTCCTGAAGCAATCAACGAACCAATTAAAAATTATGCGCCGGGCTCACCTGAAAGAAAGGCCGTGCTTGAGGCATATAAAAAATATTATGCCGAAACAGTAGATGTGCCACTTTATATTGGTTCCGAAGAAGTACGTACCGGAACTACGAAGACCATTTCGCCTCCTCATGACCACCAACATAGTTTGGGTACATATCACTTAGCAGATAAAGTACACGTTAGCCAGGCCATAGCCAACAGCCTTGGTGCTAGAAAAGCCTGGGCCGCCATGGCTTGGGAACAAAGGGCTGCCATTTTTTTAAAGGCTGCTGCACTGATTGCCGGACCGTACCGGGCAAAAATAAATGCAGCGACCATGTTAGCCCAATCCAAAACCATTCACCAAGCGGAAATTGATGCGGCTTGCGAATTGATAGATTTTCTTCGCTTTAATGTCACTTTTATGGCACAGATTTACGGTGAACAACCCGAATCTGCCGAGGGTATTTGGAATCGTGTAGAATACCGACCCCTTGAAGGTTTTGTTTATGCCATTACGCCCTTTAATTTTACGGCGATTGCCGGAAATTTACCTGCCAGTGCAGCCATGATGGGAAATGTAGTGGTGTGGAAACCCAGCGACAGTCAAATATTTTCCGCTAAAGTGATTGTCGATGTATTTAAGGAAGCCGGTCTTCCGGATGGCGTAATCAATGTCGTTTACGGTGATCCTGTAATGATTTCGGATATCATACTAGACAGTCCCGATTTCTCCGGTTTGCATTTTACGGGCTCTACTCATGTATTTAAAACACTATGGAAGCAAATAGGCCAAAATATAAACCGCTATAAGACCTATCCCCGCATAGTGGGAGAAACCGGCGGAAAGGATTTTATCGTAGCCCACCCCACAGCAAACAGTAAACAGGTGGCAACAGCCATCGTTAGGGGTGCCTTCGAATTTCAAGGACAAAAATGCAGCGCAGCTTCCAGAGTTTACCTTCCTAAATCTTTGGCACAACCTATTCTTAATTTTGTGAAGACCGATCTGGCTTCGTTCAACAAGCCGGGATCGCCCGAAGATATGCGCAACTTCATCACAGCGGTGATCCATGAGGCCACGTTTGATAAATTGACCGCCTATATCGATCAGGCGAAAAACGATGCTGATGCAGAAATTATTGCCGGTGGTACTTATGACAAATCGACAGGATATTTCATTGAACCCACGGTAATCCTAACCACAAATCCGAAATACACCACCATGGTAACCGAATTGTTTGGTCCCGTGGTTACCGTTTACGTGTACGAAGATGTACAATGGGCCGAAACCTTACAATTAATAGACGAAACGTCGGAGTATGCTCTTACGGGTGCAGTACTGTCTCAAGATCGGTATGCGATTGAAGAAGCCACCAAGGCACTTCAGAATTGCGCCGGCAACTTTTATATCAACGACAAGCCTACGGGTGCCGTGGTTGGACAGCAACCCTTTGGTGGTGCTCGGGCATCGGGCACCAACGACAAGGCAGGTTCTATGCAAAATTTGTTGCGATGGGTTTCGCCTCGGCTAATCAAAGAAACTTTTGTTACCCCAGAGGATTATCGATATCCGTTTTTGGGGTAATTAAGCGTTGTAAACAAAATATAGAAGACCAAAAAAGGCAATAATTTTGGGTGGTACTTTTAGTTTGGGCAAGTTAGACCATTACAAGCAATACCATTAAAATCTTGTCAGGGAACCCATATTTAAAGAAATTATTCCATAGAACGATTCATTACTAACCGGTTGTTCAACATTTAAAATGATCCGAATCAAGAATGTAAATATCGAACTGAATGACTTGAGTATAAATCTGAATTCAATGTCGGAAAATCTCAAAAATGACTTTGAGCGGTATAAAGCTAAAAAGAGGAAAAAGCGGAATTTAGATTTTAGTGAAACCGAATGGGAATATTTGATTCAAGCTGGCGGAATTCTATGGATTTTATTTGACAATTATTTCGGACAGTTGGACAAAAAACTTCAGAACATAATTGGCGACTGGAAAAGTGAAAATAAAGCATCTTACAATCCGAGTTGGGCAAAAGGGAAAACATTTGAGAATGTTTGCAAAAAATGGATTGACAATTTTGACTGGATTCTGAAATCAAACGGAACGACAAACTCTTACGCAATCGGAATGAAAACACTTGCGGATTATATAAATAAAATAAAAACGTAGCACCACAATGTGTAACGGAGATTACGGTGGAATTCCTAATCGGAATTCACGCCAATTTTCGACCTTTCCACACAGCGGAAAGCTTAGTTTGTAATTGCCCGAAGTTGTGCTTATACGAGCGGTTATTAATTTTAATTTTTTAGTACTTATTTGATACTAAAATCTTCATTAATTGCCTCGGTCCTGAAGGAAGTAATGAAGGTTTCTTCGATTTACCCTTTAAGTCAGAGCAAAAATTGAAGGAATTAAGTCAAAATAAACAAAGGGAATTACATATTTATAGATGATTTACACCACGGGCTATATATAAATTACAAGGTACCTAAATCGTTTTAACGATGTAATAATTAGCCGTTATTCGGAGTTCAACGATGTTTATGCGCACTTAGAAATGGTCTATTCCAACGTTTTTATTACCCTAATCTTCTTACCCTAATAAAAGGATAAACGTGTAGCGAGAATGGATTATTGAGTCCAAAATAGTTGTTTTTTATCCCTATTTCCATACCATCATTAAACTTAGTTTAAACATTTATTGCCTTACGGATGGGGGTAATTATAAACTTTTCATCTACCATATAGCCAAAGCGCCGTAAAAGCGAACGAAATCGAAGCAAGCTGACGAGCCCATTAAATGAAAAACGGTAAGCAAAATCCGTGGCATGGGGCGAAGCGTTCGTATTATACCTGCCACAAAAAAAAAGGAGATTAATTGACCCTCAAACGCAATTTTAATGTAAAGTTTACGTTAATTAATTGTAAAATAACCGTAAATTATTTTACCTTTAGCATCAATTTAAAATTAAGGAGAAGATGATGAGCGAACGCACCAGCAAAAATCAGGGAGAAAAAAATATATTTTCAATTTTCACCAAGGTAGCCAATTTTGTAAAAAATTACGCCAAAAGGTGTAGAGAATCATACTACTCCATGTTAAGTCTGTAGGTTACCCTCTATACTTTAGGGGCAGATAGACTACTTTTTTAGTTTCAAAAAATTCCTCTTCAAAAAAATCAGAAAGATTATAAATCTGAACCGTTTTATATTCTTTGAGTTCTTCTTCCAAATCGCCTCCCTTAAGGTAAAAAATACCATTTCGCTGTTCGTGCATAGATTTCTTTTTTATGCGATCTTTCACCCAATGCACAAAAGTAGGCATGGCAGCCACTGCCCTACTCACCACAAAATCGTATTGCGTGGTCATGGTTTCTACCCTCACATTGTGGCATTCCACATTGGTAAGTCCTAGACCGGACACCACCTCCTGAACTACTTTTATTTTTTTTCCAACCGCATCAATTAGCGTAAACGATACGTCGGGAAATAGAATGGCCAAAGGAATACCGGGAAATCCACCACCGGTACCCACATCGAGTACCGAAGAACCTGCTTCAAATTGAATCACTTTTGCAATACCCAGAGAATGCAGCACATGCCGCAAATAGAGTTCATCAATATCCTTCCTAGAGACTACATTAATCTTTAGATTCCAATCTTGATATACGTATTTTAATTGATCAAATTGTTGTTTTTGAAGATCTGTTAGATGTGGAAAATACTTAAAAATAATTTGGCTATCCATATAAAAAAGGATTAAAACGAGAACACAAATATCCTGTTTTATGAAGATATTATACCTAAAACTTTAAAAAATCCGTTATCTTTACGTAAAGATTTAGTTATTATGAACAAAATGTTAATTCGATTTTCCAGAAAAGATTCCGGAGAATTCTTCAAAACTCTTAACAATAGAGTAAATGACTATTTTAAAGAGAATAATTTAAAAAAAACAGGCAACTGGCGCTTGCATTTAAAAACCATTGTCATGTTTGCGCTTTTTTTAACGCCCTACTTTTTAATTCTTACACTAAACCTTCCCAATTGGGCTAATTTGTTATTGACCATTATTATGGGTGTGGGTATGGCCGGTGTAGGGATGAATGTAATGCACGATGGCAATCACGGTTCGTATTCCAACAAAAAATGGTTGAACAAAATTATGGGTGGAAGCATCTATATTTTGGCGGGAAACGTGTACAACTGGCAAGTGCAACACAATGTACTGCACCATACTTACACCAATATACACGATCATGACGAGGATATGGAAGCAGGTAGAATACTACGTTTTTCAAAGCATGCCGAGTGGAAAAAATACCATAAGTTTCAACATTTTTATTCTGTATTTCTATATGGGCTTTTAACATTCAATTGGGCTATTACAACGGATTTTCAGCAGATGTATCGCTACATGAAACGTAAGCTGAGCTACGGAAAATTGCCCAGCCCGGCAATAAATTGGAGTACGCTGGTCATCACCAAATTACTCTACATCACCATTTGGATTGTGCTTCCGCTGCTTCTTGTAGAAATTGCTTGGTGGAAAGTACTCCTTGGCTTTTTTATTATGCACTATGTAGCAGGCGTTATTTTAAGCGTTGTTTTTCAATTGGCGCATATTGTTGATGCAGCCGAAACGCCTCTCCCTGATCAACATGGTTCCATGAAAAATACCTGGGCCATTCACCAATTGTTTACTACGGTTAACTTTGGAACTAAAAACCGCATTGTTAATTGGTTTACTGGAGGATTAAACCATCAGGTAGAGCATCATATCTTTCCCAACATAAGCCATATACATTACACAAAAATTTCCAAAATTGTGAAAGAGACGGCAAAAGAATTTAATTTGCCCTACAATGAATATAAAACTACAAGAAAAGCTATAATTTCGCACTTTAAACATTTAAAAGCATTGGGACAAAAGCCCAATCTCCAGTTACAGTAAATTATACGCAACTCATGAAGGAATATTTATCCGATAGAATTAACACCATGTCTACATCGGCCACCTTAGCTATGGCCGCAAAAACAAGAGAATTAAAAAGTCAAGGAAAAGATATCATTGGGCTAAGCTTAGGCGAGCCCGATTTTAACATTCCCGAATTCATTAAAACCGCCGCAAAGCAAGCTATAGACGACAACTACAGCAGCTACTCACCCGTAGATGGCTATGGCGATTTAAAACAAGCGATAGCCCATAAATTTAAGAGAGATAATAACCTTACCTATGCCTTAAATCAGATTGTGGTTTCTACGGGAGCCAAACAATCACTGGCCAATGTAGCTATGGTGATGCTAAACCATGGCGATGAAGTAATTTTACCTGCACCTTACTGGGTAAGCTACAGCGATATTGTAAAACTGGCCGATGGCGTGCCCGTAGAGGTACCGACAAGCATTGAGGCCGATTTTAAAATGACCCCGGAACAACTGGAGCAAGCAATTACCCCAAAAACCAAAATGATTTGGTTTAGTTCCCCCTGCAACCCTACGGGATCGGTCTACAGTCGAACAGAATTAGAAGCCTTGGCCGCTGTTCTAAAAAAACATCCGCAGATTTTTGTCGTTTCCGACGAAATATACGAGCATATTAATTTTGTAGGTGGGCATGTAAGCATTGCAGAAATTGATGGTATGTACGATAGGACAATTACCGTAAATGGGGTATCTAAAGCCTTTGCCATGACCGGTTGGCGTATTGGGTATATAGGAGCGCCCAAATGGATTGCAGACGCCTGTACTAAATTTCAGGGACAAATAACGAGTGGAGCCAATGCCATTGCGCAAAGAGCCACTATTACCGCCTTAGAAGCACCTGTTTCTTCCATAAAATTTATGATTGATGAATTTCATAAAAGACGGGATATTGTATTACAATTATTGGGAGAAATTGATGGGTTTAAACTCAATGTTCCGGAAGGCGCTTTTTACGTGTTTCCGGATATTTCCAGTTTCTTTGGAAAGATGATAAATGGCGTTCGTATAAACAATGCATCCGATTTCTCTATTTATTTACTGGAACACGCCAACGTAGCCACAGTAACAGGAGAGGCCTTTGGAAGCGATAATTGTATCCGTATTTCGTATGCTGCCTCTGAGAAAGAACTAAGGGAAGCTATGGCCAGAATAAAAGCAGCGGTGCAGGGTTAAAACTATTGCCACTATTGGTGAATGTATGTCCATTTTCTAGGAACGTTTTTTCTGTTAGATTTGTAATATGCTGGCCAAAACTTAAAAATCAGTTTGGGATGGATGTGATAACAGCCGTACATGGACAACAGAAACTGGAAGTACTAAAAAATTTTGTGAAAGCTTAAATTACCGAATAAACTCCGACTCATCGTCGGAGTATTATTTTTTTATGGCGATACAAAAACTACTTCAAAAAAAATGATTGCTACCTTGTTTTATAATTAATTTGTATCTTCCGAAATAGTATGACTACTGCACCTAAGCCTCAGGATGAACAAGCCAACAACCCTTTACATGGCGTTACCCTTTTACATATTTTAGAGCATTTAGTAGCATTATATACATGGGAGGAACTTGCCCAAAAGATCAATATCAATTGTTTTAAAACAAATCCTTCTATAAAATCCAGTCTCACATTCTTGCGAAAAAATGAATGGGCTAGAGAAAAAGTGACACAATTGTACCTTCTTTCATTTAAAAAATAACCGTAATATGGCTTTTAATATTGTGCTCGTAGAACCTGAAATACCAATGAATACGGGAAATATTGGAAGATTGAGTTTGGCATCGGGCTCCCATTTGCATTTGGTAAAACCCTTCGGTTTTGAATTGGATGATAGGCGACTTAAAAGAGCAGGTTTAGATTATTGGCCACACCTAAGCCTCTTTATTTATGAGAATTTGGACGAGTTTCTTAGCACCCATCAAGATAAAGAAATGATCTACTTTTCCAGTCGCGCCGAAAAAACACATTGGTCTATCGATTTTAAAGATGAACAGTTTTTCGTATTCGGAAAAGAATCGATAGGGCTAACACCCAAAATCACAACGCAAAACAAGGAGAATTTGTATAAAATACCCTTGTACAGCCCACATATTCGGAGTTTAAATTTAGCAAATGCCGTGGCTATTGTGGTGTATGAAGGGCTTCGTTATGTACAAAGGAATCCTTAATCGGCTCCCTAGGTAAAAGATACAACAATATCTCTGTTACCGTGTGCGTATGCAATAGTCTATTTTAGTATCTTTAGGCGTAATCCAAAACGCAATAATGAATACGATCAAAATTATCCCTTTCGCATTAGTACTCGGTCTACTCGTTAGTTCCTGTAATAACAACCCTAAGATGGCACTTGCAGAGCCACCAACCGATGTGGCATTCCAAATTCCTGAAAACTTTATTTTGGAAGATTTGTACCATCCCAGTGCACATGAGCAAGGTTCCTGGGTAGCATTGGCTGAAGGACCTGACAACACCATTTTTGCCTGCGATCAGCGTGGAAAAATTTATCACATAAAAATACAGGAAATAGGAGCTTTGCTTACCCAAAAAGAGGTAAAACCCTTAGCGTTAGAAATCGGTGAAGCCCATGGATTGCTATGGGCGTTTAACAGTTTATACGTCGCCGTAAACAAACGTTGGGATACAGAAGAACCTCTGGAGAACCAAAATGGCAGTGGCATTTACAGGCTAACAGACACTACTAAAGATGGGGAGTTAGATAAGGTTGAACGGCTTCTGAAACTGGAAGGCGATGGCGAACACGGCCCTCATAGTTTTGTACTTAGTCCGGACGGGACGGAAATTTATTTTATTGCCGGCAACCATACCTTGATTCCTGATGAGGTAAAAAACAACAGCAGATTACCCAAAAACTGGGGCGAAGACAATTTATTTACGCCTTATTTGGATGCTAGAGGGCATGCCAATGATATTAAAGCACCGGGAGGTTGGATTAGCAAATTTAGTCCAGACGGTTCTAAGTGGGAGTTAATCGCTGCCGGGTTTAGAAATCCTTTTGATTTGGCTTTTAATCAAGACGGAGAATTGTTTACCTACGATTCGGATATGGAATGGGATATTGGGATGCCATGGTACCGCCCTACTCGTATTTGCCACGTGAGCAGTGGTGGTGAGTTTGGCTGGCGCACGGGATCGGGGAAATGGCCAGATTACTATCCGGATAATCTTCCGGCGGTACAGAATATGGCGCAAGGATCGCCCACTGCCGTCTTGTCGGGTGCTCGGCTCAATTTTCCAAGTTCGTATAAAAACGGCCTTTTTGTAATGGATTGGAGTTTTGGAACCGTGTATTATATTCACTTAAAACCTTCCGGAAGTAGCTATACAGGAAAGAAAGAAGAATTTTTATCTGGCGTGCCACTACCCCTAACCGATATGATTGCCGGTACAGATGGTCATTTGTATTTTGCCACCGGTGGGCGCGGACTAGACTCGCATCTTTATCGCCTTCGTTATATTGGGGATCCGGCAACTGCCACCGAAACGCCATCTGACCCAGAAGCCGAAAATTTGCGAGCCCTACGGAAATCTATTGAGCAATATCACAGTAGGGTTTCTCCCGAGGGCGTAACACTCGCTTTTAAGCATTTGGATCATGAAGATCGACATATTCAGTATGCCTCCCGCGTGGCCTTAGAGCATCAACCGGTGGCCGAATGGCTTCCGCTTTTTTTGAAGGAAACCAAGTCCGAAAAGATCATACAGGCCGCCATTGGCCTTGCCCACCAAGGGGATAAAGCACTTCAATCAACCATCATAAAAAAACTTAATGCCCTCGATTGGAAATCGCTTTCGTCATCGCAACAAATCGGGTTAACAAGAGCGTATCAACTGCTCTTTATACGAATGGGTGCACCCCAAAATGCCGAGCGCATTGCTATTATTCAAAAACTAAAACCGCATTTTCCGAGCGACCAGCTTCCATTAACCAGAGAACTGGCGCAGCTCATGCAATTTCTTAAAGCCGAAGGTACTACTGAAATTTTGGTGGGCTTATTGGACGCCCACACCAAAGCCAATACCGCTAACAAAGACCAGTATTTATCGGAAGAAGTTACGTTGAGAAGCGAACAATACGGCCAAACCATACGCGATGTATTAGACAAAATGCCACCCAGTGAGGCTATTTTTTATGGGGTTTTATTGAGTCACGCCGACAAAGGTTGGACCCAATCCTTACGAGAAACTTACTTTAGTTGGTTTTTTGATGTGCTTGGTGCCAAAGGCGGTCGAAGCTTTAAACCTTTTATGGAAAATGTGAGGCAGCAGTCCATAGCGTATGTGCCGGAAAAAGAAAGAGCCTATTTTGAGGAACTGTCCGGAGTATATGCGCCAAACACCTCATTGACCGATTTGCCGCAACCCATAGGGCCAGGTAAAAACTACAGTGGTGAAGATATGGGTAAACTACTTTGGGGTGGCCAACTTAACACCTATAAAGGTACTGTGGCAGATGGAGAAAGGGCTTATCAAGCCGCATTATGTGTGGTATGCCATAGAATACGTGGCGAAGGAGGTGCCACGGGACCGGATCTAACCCAAGCCCATACCAAGTTTGGAAGTTATGATTTGTTGTTTGCAATTTATAGCCCCAATGATGAAATTTCGGATCAATATGCATTTACCCTATTCCATCAAAAAGACGGCACTAAAATAGCGGGTCGAATTTTATCTGAGGTGGGCGACTCTATCACCTTGCTGCCCAATCCATTTAACGAAAGTTATGCCGTAAAACTAGCGAAAAATGCCATAGAGAAACGCGAACTTTCTCCGGTATCCCCTATGCCTCCCGGATTGCTGAATCGACTCAATGAACAAGAAATTATCGATCTTTTTGCGTATTTGCAATCGGGTGGCGATGGTAGCCATGAGATTTACACCAAGGAAAAAAGCGCCAATTAACGAAGTTAACCCATATTGCGACAGGTATTAATCCGCTTTTGACCCTTTTATCCCATGACAATTTGCTATTTTTGCAAGCAATGAACCGTGGCAGAAAATCATGAACAAAGTTAAAATAGCACCCTCGCTTTTAGCAGCCGATTTTGGCAACTTGCAGCGCGATGTCGAAATGGTGAACCAAAGCGCGGCCCATTGGCATCACATTGATATCATGGATGGGGTTTTTGTGCCTAATATATCCTATGGGATGCCGGTGGTAAAAGCTATAAACTCCTATGCCACCAAACCGTTGGATGTACATTTGATGATTGTAGATCCCGATAGATATATTGCCACTTTTGCGGCTCTCGGAGCGGCCATTTTAACGGTGCACTACGAAGCCTGTACCCATCTGCACCGCAGTATCCAAGCCATAAAAGCCGCCGGTATGAAAGCGGGCGTGGCACTAAATCCACATACGCCTGTTACACTGCTTCAAGACACGCTAAAAGATATCGATTTGGTGCTCATTATGAGTGTTAATCCGGGATTTGGCGGACAAACGTTTATCGAAAACACCTATCGCAAAATTGAGCGTTTAAAAAGTATGATCTTGCAACAAAAAACGACAACCTTAATAGAAGTAGATGGCGGGGTTACCCAGACCAATGCCAAAGCTTTGGTTGATGCCGGAGCGGACGTATTGGTGGCCGGAAGTTTTATTTTTAACAGTGTAGACCCCATACAAACGATTGCTTCTTTAACAGAAATTACTTCCTAATGCAGTTATTTGATATAATTATTGTGGGCGGAGGTCCCATAGGCATTGCTTGTGGACTAGAAGCTAAAAAGAAAGGGTTAAGCTATCTGATTATTGAAAAAGGCCCCATTGTTAATTCTTTGTTCCATTATCCGGCGAATATGCAGTTTTTTTCTTCGTCGGAACGACTAGAAATAGATGAGATCCCCTTTATAAGCAAAGAAGCGAAACCAAAACGAGATGAGGCTTTGGAGTACTATAGGCGTATTGTTACCGGCAACAAACTCCAAATAAACTTATTTGAAACGGTAACTTCCATATACAAGTCTCAGGACCATTTTGAAGTCGTTACAGATAAACAAAACTATAAGGCTTTTCATATCATTATTGCGACAGGATTTTATGATATCCCTAATCTATTGAACGTGCCCGGTGAAGACCTTCCCAAAGTATCGCACTATTATGACAACCCTCATTTTTACGCCAATCAAAAAGTAGCTGTTGTTGGTGCCAGCAATTCTGCCATAGATGCAGCCTTGGAATGTTGGCGAAAAGGCGCCGAAGTAACCCTAGTAATTCGTGGGAATGAAGTAGGGCAACGGGTAAAATATTGGGTTCGCCCGGATATTGTAAATAGAATTGAGGAAGGCAGTATAAAAGCCTATTATAACGCTACAGTGAAAGAAATACATCCACAGACGCTAAAACTAAATACGCCCGAGGGTATCGTGGTTATACAAAATGATTTTGTTTTGGCATTAACAGGTTATAAACCCAATTTCGAATTTTTACAGCATTTAGGAATTGCCTTATCTGAGGATGAAAAACGACTTCCACAGTACAACCCAGATACTATGGAGACAAATATTCCGGGCATTTACCTGGCCGGGGTCATTTGTGGGGGTATGGAAACGCATAAATGGTTCATAGAAAATTCTCGAATTCATGCGCCTACGATAATAAATTCCATATTAGCCAAAAGCAAGGTCTAAAAAAATTGGACGTAAGTGCCGCTTTTTTATCACTCAATAATATGGCTTTCAACACTTTTACCAAAGAATATTATTTTGAAATCACCTTACCCAGAGCGCAGGTTTTAGCTAAAACAATCCTCCAAAAAACAAGTGACACGCAATAAAACCAATGACCGATAAAATTATCCCTACCAGAAAAACAGTAAAGGATTTGCGCAATAATCGAAACTTTGCATCTATAGTTTTTCCTAAGTAATAGGTATCCTTGGCTATTGTTCTGTATAATTCATCGCCTTGATCCATAAGTTCGGTAATATTCTTTACGTATTCGCCTTCGGAAAGTTCGTTAAAATTACCGTAGAACATTAAATTATTTACTTCTCGGGCTCCGTGTTTACACTCGGGTCGGGTGGCGAAAATGGCATAGGTGATGGAAATTAAATTGGTTGTTAAAATCATTACCGCTGGTATAATGAGATGCGGATCTTTGTCCAGCTGATTCATAACTGTACCAATAATTATGGACAGAATAATCGCATTAATCGATATTAAAATATGTGATTTCCGATCAATCATTGTATTTAGCGTATACTGATTCTTAGAAACCAATCTAAAAAAAGTTTCTACACCTCGTTCAGATCTGGGATCAATACTTTTAAGTTTCTTCTTCAATAGTTTTAATCCCTGTTTATCTAGATCTAAAACTCCTTTTACATCGGAACTACCCAATGTTTCATTACGCTGTTCGCTCATAATAGGTTTCTTTACATAAAATAGGTGTTTGGTACTTCTTTTGGCACCTGACCAATATAGGTGTTTTTTTGCGCCTCGTCTATAATACGTGCCTTTACCTTTTCATTAATTTGAAGCATTAAGGCTTTCTTAAGTTGCAATTGCACCTCTTTGTCTAAAATTGGTACTATAACCTCTATGCGGTGATCTAAATTGCGGGTCATAAAATCGGCAGATCCCATATACATTTTTTCATCACCTCCGTTACCAAAAACGTAGACACGCCCGTGTTCTAAATACCGATGCACAATACTGGTTACCCTTATATGCTCGCTTTGATGGATTATTCCGGGCACCAAGCAACAAATTCCCCTAACAATTAAACGTATTTTTACACCGGCATTGTTGGCTTTATAGAGTAAATGTATCATTTTTTCGTCTTGTAGGCTATTCAATTTTAAAATGATATAGGCCTTCTTTCCTTTTAACGCATTGTTAATCTCGGTGTTTATGAGTGCGCTAAAAGAAGAACGTGTACTAAACGGAGAGACAATGAGATGATGCAAGCTGGGGTGTCGAAGCCTCCCCTGTAACACCTGAAAAACCTGATCGATTTCTGAGGTAATCCCGTTATGGGCAGTATAGAGTCCAAAATCGGTATACACTTTAGCCGTCTTTTCGTTAAAATTCCCTGTACCTACATAGCCATAGGCCTTGGTTTGTTTACTTTCCTTACGCAGGATGTACATTATTTTGGAATGTACTTTAATGCCGGGCTGGCTATACTGAACGGTAGCGCCATTACGTTCTAAAAGCGTACCCCACTTCAAATTATTTTCTTCATCAAACCGTGCTTTGCACTCCATAAAAGCATACACTTTCTTCCCGTTTTCCAGTGCTGTTATCAATGTCTTAGCTACTTCAGATTCCTCAGAAATTCTATACAGTGTTATTTTTATTTCAGTAACGGCCGGGTCATGGGCCGCTTCATGAAGCATCAAAAGTAGATCATCAAAAGCATCATAGGGAAAATAAGACAACCGATCTTTGGCTTTTATGGCATTAAATCGGGATGAAAAAGACGTAAATTCCGATTTCAATTGTGGTGTAAATGCTTCATATTCGGGCACTATGGCCTCGGGGTTGGGAAACTTAAAAAAGTCTTTAAAATTATGATAGCGCCCTCCCTTTATGATATCAATTTTATCAATATTCAATACTTCTTGCAGGGCATTTAAAAGGTCCTCGGGCATTTTATTGTCCACCAACGCTCGGGTAATCTGTCCGGTATCCCGATGTGGTAAAGCCGCCTTTATTTTCTCAACTAAATCGCCAGAATATTCATCATCGATGTACAATGCTGCATCTCTAGAAATTTTTAGGGCATAAAGCGTAGATTGAAACTTTTTAGTGAGGTAATACTTGAAGATATCGTCTATAAACGTAATACAATGCTTGCCTGACGTTTTTGAAAATGTATAAAATCGGGGAATATGGTGTGGAATTTTTACCAAAATCAATTTTTGATCCTTAGAAAGTGCCGTTAAATAAAGGCATTCATTCTCTGGAGCATAGGTGACTTTAGGGTTGTGTATAGGCATTATATTAAACTTCAATTCGGTACGTTCTAACTGATCTACAAGTTGCAAGGCTTCGGCTTTTTGAGCCTTATTAAATTTTGAATGACCTATAATTTGTATCCCTATAGATTTTAATTCGGGTATAATTTCCTTTCTATAAATACGCCCAAAATACTGCTGCTGCCGGTCTACTTGTTTCTTAATTTCCTTTAATAGTTTTTTAGGTTTGGAAATCAATCGTTTTCTTAATGGCTTTTTCAGCTGCTTAATTTGCCGTATTTCCGATACACGTACCTTGTAAAACTCGTCTAAATTGGAAGAAAAGATGGCCAAAAAACGGATGCGTTCTAACAAAGGATTCCTTTTATCCGCTGCTTCTTGCAACACTCTGTGGTTAAACCGGAGCCAAGAAAGATCACGATTATAAAAGGTCTTGGAATAAAGAGACATGATATTACAATTTAAATCGGACTCCTGTCCTAAAATACGCACTATTGCTGTCACTTAAAGATGCTACTGTTCTATTTCTATTATTTCGTAAGCTGGCATTACTACTTAAAATGAACGAGGTATTCATGAAAAATTCCAAATGTTGGTTGTAATGGTACTCATACTGCAGCCCGGAAATTAATACGGCCATGTTAATTTTATCTGCCGTTCGGCCATCAGAAATTTGTATATTATCTTGAATGTTAGACGTAAATCCATCCAATTCAGCGACCCATTTTAAACGGTTTTTTTTGGAAAAATGGTATTGTAGGTTCGCTTTAGGCACCCCAAGATTAAAAGACCAATCGGGTCTAAATTTGCGATAGTAACTTATAAAAGGCAACGGAAATGGAAACCCTCTATTGCCCGAATAAGAGGCTCCAAGAATAAGCCGAAAAGGTCTCGCAATGGTATTATCGTTTCTTTTATCGTTAATAAAAACGACATCACCGGAAAATACCACATCTTCTAAATTTAATTGCTTTACTAAGTTAGAACTCACACCAGGAGAAAAGCGGGCTGCAAAACGCCAATCTTCATTTAACTTAAAAGAATACCCAATACTGAGATCGAGTAATTGAAAATCTTCTAATACATCAATATCAAAGGTGGTAATATTCTCATTAAAAGAGAGTTCTATTTTACTATAATCTAAACCCACAAAAAGATATTTTCCTTTACTGAGACGAATAGGATAATTAAAAAGACCCCTAAGACGTGTATAGCCCACTTCCGAATTTCCTTGGGGGAGCCCCGTAAAATTTATGGCTGCCAAATCCGAAAATTGAGCACAATTTTGTTGTGCTAATAAAATGCAGATTATGGTTGCCCCAAGGAGTTTTTTGCCCATTTTATTTTTTTGAATCTTTCATAGAACTATCATAAAAGAAAAGGTTGACTGAATTATAATTTGCGTTTAAATTGTATCCCCCTGCATGTAAATCGGATTTTGCTTGGTTTTATTGCCGGAAACAATTTGATGCGTGTAAAAATGTGGCATATTTATGTGAAATTTATCATAGATGGGTTTTGGAATACCAAGATCGGCAATTCTAATGTCAGTAGATAAGGGTAACGTATTAAGAATGGCTTTTGGTGCAGCCAAGGTTAAAATTTGATGGGCCTTAAAATAGGTCCCCTCGCCATTTTCAGAAATACCGGTTGGAAGATCCAAGGCTATTCGATATGCCTTGCATGCATTAGCTTCATCAATACCTTTTAAAAACGCGGGTGCTAAAGGCAATCGTTGCGAGAAACCCAAATAGGCATCTACCCATATATCAGGGTTTTTAATTTTTTTTTTGGTAGCACCAAACGCCAATGCCCTTTTTAACTGTGCCAAAGGCAATGCCTTAGTGATAGTAACCGCAAGATCCAGATATACCTTAAATCCCCAAGCGCTCAATCTACGAGCAGCCACAAGACCTCCACCCCCATTATTGCCATTGCCTACGCCGATACGAATTTTTGTAGAAAATGATGCTTTTTCTGCAATTAAACGAGCCAACTGAAGTCCCGCATTTTCCATCATAAGTTCAATGTGAAGTCCGTAATGGGTTACAGCAAGGTAATCCATTTCTTTAAAGGCTTCCAAAGACAAGGTTTCAGACGGGTTAAAGTGATTGTGCGGAATCATCCAATTTCATGAATTAGGTTTGGTTAAAATCGATCTGCATTTGTACGCTATCATTCTTTTGTCCCTTAGGCTTCCTTAAAAGAAGTATACTGTATTGGTTCGTTAATCGTGGTATTGCTTACAAGGAAACCCCCAATCCAAAAACAAATCTCCCGCCATCGGATCCGTTAAAATAACCGAAATTGGCCGAAATGGCACCCAAACCATTAACCCAAAAAGAGGTGCCCGGACTCGTATGCCATTTTTTAGAGTCGTCATTTTCTGTCCACACACGGCCATGATCAAACCCTAACGAAATTCCATAGCGCAAGGGTATCAAGTTTGTTCTAATTTTTCCCAATACAAAACGGATATCTGTGTTTTGATAAAATGCATATTTTCCGACGAAACGTTCATTTCGAAAGCCTCTTAGGCCATTATTTCCTCCAATCTGAGCCCCGTGATAAAATTCAAAATCATCCCCCAATATGAGTTCTCCCGCCATTTTGGTGGCAAAAACCACCGCGCCACTTTGCGTGATCCTATGGGTAATACCAAAGGAGGGTTGTATGTACGCAAAACTATTATCCGCATTGGTATTATCGATATTGGTTTTGTAACCGGCAGTGAGTTCTATATCTAAGGCAAGGGTGGGATATGAAGCGTTGTCTTCATTTAAAAATTGATACGAAATTTCACCTCCGCCATAGACTTGTTTTTCAAAAACGGTGCTATTTGGTGCTAGCGTATTTACAAAGCGTCCGTTCGTGTTTTCCAATTCAAAAGATTCTATTAGGGGTTTAATATGAAAGGAGCCTCCATTTTTGCCTCTGTAGATAAGACTGGTGGCGACCTTCCATTGTCGTATTCGAGTTCTATTAAAATCTAATTCTACGGCATCCCTGTCATAGGGCGTTTCATTTCCAATTCCGAAAAAGTTAATCGAAAAATTGGGACTGGTATACAGCCCTTCAACGGCAAAGTTCCAGTTGTGAAAAATGTTAGAAAATTCGCCCCTGTAACTAAAATCATATCCTGAAGTAGCGGTGTAATAGGAAGCACTAAAGCTATGCTTCTGCGTGAATGGATTTCCTTGTATGCCATTAAAGGTATAATTATCTAAAACTCCCAAGCGCACGCCGTCATCCGGATTAAAGGCAATAAGCGGAAGTATCTGATTGGTACTATGTTTCATTTTAGTATGGTCAAAATCATTAATTTCATAATCATCGACCAGCCATTTTTTGGATCCCTTTTGAACGATGGTGTTTGGTTTCGATTTGTAGTCGTACAGCTTCACTCTTTTGGTGTTTCTAAAATCGTAAACGTCATTTTTACGACCCCCTACTATTTTAATATCAATAGGGTTCTTGCTTTCGCCATCTACGATAAAGGTATCTTCCCCATCTAAGCCATAAATCCATATTTCTTTGGTTACGTCTTGGTGAAAAGTACGATTCAAAAGTTCTAAATCTTTCCGTTGTATTTCTATTGTTGTCTTGCCGTTATTTGAACGTGTTATGGTAAAAATATCGCTCTTTTCGGTACCAATTATAATCTCAAAACGGCTCACATAGTCGTAGTATTTTTTAGCGATTTGCAAAAGATTGGCCTTCCGTCCTCTTAGTTTTTGTTTGATATCGTCAATGGTTTTGCCTTTTACCGCATCGGGAACGCCCTCAAAAGCCAATTCAATATCTGCATCGGTTAGGCTTTCTTGAATAAATAGGGCTTGCTTTTCCCATTCGGACCAGTCCGAGCTATCTAAAAGATTAATATCTAGGTGATAGGGCGATGTGGCAAACCACTTTGGACTGCGCAGTGTTTCATCAAAACTTTGCATTTTGCGCAAACCCGGAATGGCTCTTGTTAAAAACTCGATCATAGCACCATCAAACTTCGAAAATGCCTGATCCCTATCTCGGGGAATGGGTTTGCACAATTGAGTGCCGTTTTCAGACTCAAAAAGAGCCCATCGCCATTGATCTTCGTGCCTATCCCAATCTCCAATAAGCATATCAAAAAGTCTGGCACGAATATAGGACGGTTCGTCTACCACCGACTTCCCATTTTTATGAACCACCTCTAATACCTCGGCCGTACTCAATATCTTCTTTGGATTACCAAAACTCTCCACTTCGGTTTGTGTATCGCCTACATGCTCTTCTATGAGGTATAGCTCATCCCCAAATTCGTTATTATAACGCCCCAGAGTTTCCTGTTTGGGAACAAAATACAATGTAGGATTCGTGTGGTACACCCCCACGGGATCAGATAGTTTCCCAATTACAAAAGGCGTATACGGATTGGATGTGGTATAAAAATCTAACAAAAAGGCATCAATAAACGTGCCGTCTAGCGCATCTCCCAAATACACATCCTGAAACGCATTGGCCTGTAAAAACTGTGTGGTGCTTTTTCGTAAGGCTCTCATTACAAATTCTCTACCTGCTTCATCTTTAAGTCGAAGCGACTTGGATTGCTGTCCTCCTCCTTTTTTTATAGGCTGTAAACCGCCCATAAGAGTATCTAGAAAAACGACCGGTGCCGCTACCTCGGCCCCATATAATTCCCTGTAGTGTTTTCCCCATAAACGCTCGTACAATCCTTTTTTTGTGGCTTCTTCGGCGGTATATATAGAGGCCTTCACAGTCTGTGGATACGTTTCTTCGGGTTTAAAATTGGTTACGACATCCTCGGTATCTCCTAGGGCGATGGTCTTTGTAAAAATTGGATGCGCTTGGCCATTTACAGTTTCTATAAAATTCACCGTGATCTTGCCTTGTGTTGAAACGTCTAAGCGGGCATATCCTGTAATGTCTGATGTAAACTCCTCCTTTTTAGCTTTGGCGGTGGCCTGTGTGGCACCCGATGCGCCACTTATAATTTGCGGTACCCCAAATGGATTTAGGTACTGTAGGTTTCTGTCATGACCCGATATAAAAATGACATTGTCGGCTTGTCGCGCAATGGTGCTTAAGCGATTTCGTAACGAGCGATACTGTTTATTCTCGAAATCTTCGGTACGGAAACCGCCTGTTTTCGTCAATAAACCCTGTTTGCTGCGTGTGTACACCGGATGATGTACCGCTACTAAAATGAGCTTGTCTCTATTCTTTTTTACCAGTTCTTCAAAGGCTATAAAAAACTGATTTCTATTTTTTATATCACAATTATCATTGAGATATGAATAGTTATCCCAATCTTCTAAAAACCATTGGGAGTCTAAGGTAATAAGGGTAACGTTATCGGAAATATCCGTCTTTGAAATGGCGCATACGTCATCTGGTTTAAATTTGGCTTTACTGTTTTTCTGAATAAACTTTTCGAGATTCTTGATGCCATTAGAGGTCTCGGGATCCCATCCGTTTTCTCCCGGCGTAAATATGGTGGTTCCCGGAAAAGCAGTTAGAATGGTAAGCTGCTCATTTAAAATAGCTTCTGCGACGGGATTTAAAAACCCGTTTTTGGGAAGTCCGTTTCCTACGATCAACAAGGTTGATGTTTCTTTTGCCATAGCGTCTTCACCAATTTGCGCTAATACGCTTTGGTTTTTGGCTTCGCCCGTATTGGCCGTAATAAATATAGAGGTTTCCACCTCTTGTGCGTTGGCACCGCTGCTTATACCTAAAAACAGAACCCCCAATAGGCTCAAAAATTGGGCAATGTTTATAAACCTAAACTTTACTATCATGGCAATACATATGTTGATGTGTGTTGTAAACAGGTAACCATTACCTGCCTTAAATATACTAGTTCTGATTGTGTTCTTCTCCCCCCCTGTACTTTTGGGGTTTCTTCTTTTAGTTAAGGATACAAATAAGAACAAACCATGAGTAAAATGCGAATTGCATTACCCTTTTCCTTACGCTTTAGAGTATGTAGTATCCCTTTTAAAACGATCCAAATAGGACCTTTCATCACTCCAAGATCGTGATACGTCCCGTATCTAAATGAAATAATGCTCCAACTATCCTTACTTCGCCTTCTTCCGCACGTTTTGCCAATACGGGCTCTGAGCTTTGTAGGGTATGCACCCCGTGGCGCACATTGGCCTCAATAGCCATCTCATAATAATTATCGGCACTCTCATTTAATTCCATTTCTTCCGGCTCCAGTTTTATGTAATCTATTATGTTTTGGATATGATTGGGTACAGCATCGTTTTTATGATCTATGAAAGCACCAATGGCACCGCATTGCGAATGACCAAGAACAATGACCAAGGGAGCCTTTAAATGTTCCACGGCATACTCCACACTACCCAGTTCATAGTCGCCAATAATATTACCGGCATTTCTGATTACAAAAAGATCGCCGAGACCTTGATCGAAAACCAATTCCGGAGGTACTCTAGAATCTGAACAGGAGACCACTACGGCATAAGGATGCTGCCCCTTTTTTAAATCCCGAATACGTTCTAAGGTCTGATCGGGGTGCAATGGGTGGTTTTCTAGGAATCTTGTGTTGCCTTCCATGAGTAGTGTTAATCCTTCCTTAGCATCTAAGTGTATCGTTTTTTTTTCTTGATTTTGTTTACAATTAACGCCCAACACAAAAATAAGTATTAGGTATACGGCTTTTTTAAGAAATTTTGGCAAGAAAGTGTTCATAATCATTGGAGGTACTAGTTAGGAGCATTAATAGGATTGCACCACGTTATATTTCTTCTGGTATTTCGTCTTGTTGCTCTAGTGTTAATAATCGTTTTTGCGCTTCTAAATGAACATCAACCACCGAATTTACTTTTGGGTTTAAAATGATTTCCGTATTTCCGTTCATGTAGGTTATGGTTATTTTTGAAATTTCCTGTTCTTGTCCCAGTCCAAAATGTAATAATTTGGTTTGATCGCTCACGAGACCTTCGCCGGTAATAACCCAATCTGTTAAGGTAAATGATGGTGTTTCAACGGTTACCTTGCAGCCAATACCTTCGGCATTATCCTTTAATTTTACTTGTACGGAGTTGTTCCCATTTCCGTTATTTAAGTAGGCTAAAGGCGAACCGCTGATATTCGTCCAAATTAAATCTAAATGCCCATCCAAATTAAAATCGCTTACCAAAGGGGCAATTCCATAGTTCTTATTTACGACTCCGCTTTCTTTTTCGGTGGGGACAAATGTATGATCCTCCTTTTGAAGCAAAAGTCGACCGGGTAATTTAAAAATTTTACTAAATGGAAAATCAACATAATTCTCGGCCACCATAAGATCTTGTAAGCCATCATTATTCATATCGGCAAAAGTGCATCCCCAAGAAAATTCATAGCCCGCTATTTTAGCGGCTTCAGCCGTATCGGTAAACCTGAAATTTCCTTCATTTCTAAATAAAATCCATTTGTCGTTATACTTGGATTTATCCGTGATATCGCCCATAGCCATTATAGGAGGTGTAGTAGTGCCTACATTAGAAAACATAAAATCTACCCATCCGTCATTATTGTAATCGCCTACCGCAATACCCATTGGATATGCAAATTTGTTGGTCAGGGGATTATCTTTCATGCTAAAGGTAAGATCGCCATTATTTTTATAGGTTCTTACTTCACCGGTATCATAGGCTACAACCAAGTCTAGCCAAGAATCGTTATCAATATCTACCAAAACGCCTTGAAAGGTATTATGCACATAATTTAACCCGGCTTTTTGGGTAATACTGGTAAATGTATGATCTCCATTATTCAGAAGTAATTCGCTTGTAGATCCATAATCGTCTCGTTCAAAAATAGTCTGGCCTTCCATTAATCCTTTTTTAATATACGTGGCCAGAAAAATATCTAAAAATCCGTCTTTATTAATATCACCCACAGTAATCCCTGCCGGCGTAGATTTTTCATTGAGAGGCGTATTTATTTTTTGAAGGTTAAATTTTCCTTCGGAATTATAATAGATGTAAAGGCCATCCTCGCGCCCAATAAGTATATCGGAAAACCCATTATTGTCCATATCCGCCGAAACGGCGCCTATAGTTGTAGATAGGGTTTGCTTTGTTGCCAAGCCAACCTCTTCAGTAATGTTTACAAAGGCATTATTTCTAAATGCAAAAAGGGCATCATCTTGACCGTAACCTCCACCAAAAAACACTTCATCCACAAGATCGTTATCAATATCAATTAAGGCAGACGGCGCTAGTGGCAACGATTTATCTCCGTTGTACTCGTGATTAAAATCTAAGGTTACTTGAGAAAACAAGGGGATTTTTTCGGAAGCTATCGTCACGTCATATTTATCGGAGACAGCATCCCACCAAAATCGGGCTAGGACTAATGTCAATGCAATTAGAATTAAGGCTGCTAAGGAATACAGAATTTTCTTAAGCATGATGTAATGGTTTTAAAAAGTGGTTTAGTTGATATAAGGACAAGGTAAATAGGATAAAATGCGTAAAGTTCATTAAAATTGGCAACACATGCTGCCCTACCAAAGGTAAGATATTTCCGATGATGACTAGCCCAATTAAAATCACTATAGGGCTAAAGATGGCCATCCATTTCGCGTAATAAGTGCCTCCTTTAAGAATAGCCACACAAAAACAAATAGACAATGCCGTGATCACTACACGCAGCACTTGAACTAAAATCTCTACATGTGCGGTGTAATGCGAGAGCAACTGTGTATACGTGATGGGCGCTATGCTACTTTTAAGATGTACAATCTGACCTATGGAGACTCTGGAGCCAATCCAAACACCGCCAACGGCAAACGCTATAAATCCTAATAACAGCACTGCCCTAGCCCAATTTTCACTCCCCGATTTTAACATGAAATAAAGGTGTAAATAGCCTGCAAAATAAAAAGGAATACCGCTTACGGCTAAAAAATGACCTCGGGATAAGTTGGAAAGTGAAACATATCTAAAGAACTCATAATCATCGGCATTACCCAAAATCTGAGGCGAATAGTGCAGTAAGTATTCTCCCATACCCACGAGTATGGCGCCTAAAATACCCAAATAACCTAAAATTTTTATGGTGTGGATTGACTGCATGGGTTAGTTTCGAAGTTTGACGAAAAATGTTAACAAAACTTTCAATCCGAAGTAAAAGCCTATCGATAAAGGAATGACAACAACAAACCAGCCTGTAAATCCGCATAACAGCTCATAGGATAGTGCAGTTACCGTATTAAAAAAACTTTCTTCATAGCTTTCCTTAATTGCCGCAACGGTTAATAACGTATGTTCGGTGTTCCACAAATTGGCACCGATATAAATAAAAGGGAGTAACAACAGCAGTTTAATGGGTTCTACCACATAACTTAAGGCAATCATTATGGGCAGATTCAACTTAAATTTAAACGCAAGGAGCGTTAAAATAATGGTGGTAATTCCGAAAATAGGGAAAAAAGAAATAGCCACTGAAACGGTAATACTTGCCGACAGTTGTTTGGGCGAAAGACCTTGTTTAAAAAGTGCCTTACATTCCTCCCAAATTTTTTTGATGTATTTCATGACGATATAGCTCGCTTTTATTGCCAACACCGGAGCGTGTTAAACGAATGTACCATTTCCTTTTAAACTAGCGCACAAATTTTCTTAAACTTACACCTCTGAGCTAGCGGTAAAAATTTTAAGGATTGTTCTGGTAGGATACCAATTTCAAACTGGCACTAGGAGGTACATTTCGTTCCATCGCTTGCGTCCCATTTCCGTATGGGACGTTTGGCCTTTAGTAAAAAAGGGATCATGATTTTAGTAAAAATCATGATCCCTTTTTTTTGCCTTTAACGAAGCCTTCTTTTATGGACGGAAGGCATCTATCTAGTTTTGAAATATTTCGGTGTTGTAAAATGCCGGTATAGAAAACCACATCCCCATCATATACTCTGCATGTTTTAAAAACTGTCCTTGTCGCGGCCCGGTAATGGCCTCGCCAAACACGTTCCATTCATTGCCTTCATTATCACCTAAAATAATTTCGGTACCGTCGTGGATGTACTCAAAATCTAAATCACTGGTTTCAGGCGTAATTTCGAAGGCAACGATAAAATTGGCATTGCCCACAATCATATAGTTCTTTCCTTTAAAGGTATCAGTTTTAACATTATCTCCTATAGGAAAACTTGCAAATCTATAGGCTTTGGCATCAGAGCCATCCAAGATTGCCAATACTTTTTCTTTGGATGGTAATCGTTCATCCTTGGGAACCGGAAAAAGAAACCTATCGTTGTTCGTATTGTAGTCGCCATAAGGCGAAGTGCCGTATGTTCTTGAAAAACCGGTATTGAGACCAATAACTTGAGAATTAGGATATAATTCTTTCCAGGTCTTCCAGTTGGTCTCGAACAACATAATTAAATCTGCTTTCTGGCCCAAAAGTGGGCCATTAACGGCTTCATTTAAAATTTGAGCCCAATTGCTTCTGGTTGCCCTGTCAAAGGGTATTAAATTGGTATTAAACAATAAACCGGAAACCCCAAAAGTGGTTTTGCTACCGTTAAGGATCCTATTCCATCCAATACCGGTTCCTGTAAGCGGGCAATAATTTATGGCTACGGATACATCATCGATATCGTCATTTATAATTTCGTGCCAATCCAAAATGGCATGAGGATAGCCTCGTACATCATCTCCTTTTTTAAACCCTAAAATTAGATCGTCGTCCCTCATGTAATTAATGTTCGCCACTAGGGTAAAACTAGGATTCTCCAGAGCCGGTATTCCATCTCTTCCGGGTCCGCCATCTAAAACCTCATTAATTGGAATGCTCCATTCTGATGCCCCGGAGGTGGGTGGATTGGGAGCACCTGTAATAGGGTTTGTTCCGCTTTCCGAACTGCTAGAGGTACTACACCCAATAAAGAGCGTACTAAAAAACAAGAGTAAAATTACCTTTTTCATATATTCCATTTTTTTATTGTTTCACTGATTTTGGCCTTTGTCCAAGCACTTAAATCGGCACTGTGTATGCTTCTTTTCCCCTTTGAACATGGAGTTACGGCCTGCATTACGGTTCTATATTTATTAGATTGGTTTTCCTTGTATTAAATCGATACGACAAGCCGGTAGAAAATCGGGAAGTTGGGGTCACCTGAGTACCCACCACAAAACTATACAATGGCAGCTCTAATCGGGATATAAAAGTGATGTCTTGTGTAATTTTAACAGCTACTTCCGGACGTATAAAAACCCATTCCCCTCCCGTATTAGGAATCCCTATGTCGTCTATCTTGTCTTCAAAAGCCCTTCTATATTTAAAAATAAGCCCGGGATTGAAAATGGTATTAAATAGTAGAAATTGATCGGTATAACCCACAATAGTTTGCACTTCGTCTCCAAATTCGTAGGTGGCTGTACCATTTAGATAATCATTATTAACCCCTGTAAGCCTGTAGGTAAAACTACCAGAAATGGTTGCCGAAGGTCTAAAATTTACACCTTTTGATACGGAAACCCATCCTACACCGTCCCAGGCTCCGCTTCCGGGTTGTAGATCTGCTGTAAGTTGTATCCCTTGATCGGTTAAAATATCCGATTTTCCGAATGGTGCTTTACCTCCAATACCCAAATTTAAGGAAGTGCGATTGCCGAGAATATCGGGTATAGAATATTTTAGCAATAGTATGGCATCTCCTATACCCGAGGTTTCCGTGAAATTTTCATTGCCAAACTGCGTGATCGTTCGCGATTGGTTTACCCATGTAAACAAGGTTTCTACAGAAAGTTTGTCTGTAAACGCATACCCCATATTAAACAAAACAGAATGTGTAATCCGTTGTCTAGAATCGTCATCTAATTCTCGGGTTCCTGCATTTAACGTATTCAGATTGTTGTAGTCATACGTAATCCCTGCTACCACAATACCCTTCCCTTCGTTGGGTAAACCCAAATTACTAGCCAAGGGAACCCCTCCTGAACAACACGTTTGAGCCACTATTTTTAACGAAAAGAACACCATAAGGATTGCCAAAAGCAATTTTTTCATACCGCACAATTAAAAACCTTTTAAGTAGACGACCATAGGTGTCAATCCTGACATCGCACCAAAAAATTTAACGTATGACTGGTTTTAATGGCTCGGTTAAATACCGTTTTAAGCCGGTGATTTTCTAACGTAATACTTTAGCTTCATCAGAGAAATCTGTGCAATCATAAACATCATCATCCGCAAGGGGAAGTCTAAATACAATTTGGAAATCAGATTCTTTTTGTAATGAATCTCAATGCTCATTTTGGTAGTATCGGTTGCAATCCGCTTTAGTATAAAGATGACATTTAATGGAGAAAGCCAGCTAATACTGTTACTTTGTTCCACATACTCTACCAACCCTTTATTAATATTTTGAGCGGTAACCTGAAACTCCATCGTTGTTGTAGGCATTACACAAAGGTGTTTCGATCCTATCGTATTAAGGTAATCGTGGGCTTTAATATAACGCAATCCCAATATCCATCTGGGTCGTAAAGAAAAATCGGTAACCACGCCATGGAGTTTTCGCAACGGCACTTTCATGACCATAGATCCGGTAACAGGTCTTCTAAACTTTAAAAATTTGGTTCGTGACACAAACTCGGGTATGGTTCCTTTTAGTGGTTCTAACGGAATGTAATTATAGGTAACCGTGCCAATTTCTTTATAATTATTGGCACTTCGCTTTAAAGATACCCAACCGGGTAATTTTTCGTCTTCAGAAAATTCTAAGGATGAGGTGTACAATAAATATTCGGAAGTTAGCACATTGTTCTTTAACAAACGATGCGCCAAGGTAACATCTGGGCCAAAAAGTTTGGTATGTTTCCCCACCTTTCTAAGGGTGGTTTCCCCAAAATGACACACAATTTTTAAGGTAAGTTCATGGGCTGAGGCACAGGCACCACATTGGCATATTCTACTGTGCTCATAGGTTTTTAAATGCTGATGGAATTTGAAAAACATTTGTTCCGCTTGCGCCAATAGTTCCTTTATCGTCGGCTTTTTCCCAATGTGATAAAAGAAAATTGCGTCACCTTCTATTTCGGCCACCTTGAGGTCTAAGGTATTTGAAGCAATAATAATTTCCAATAATTCAGTGATAATATGTGTGCTGTGGTCAATAGCTACTTCGTTGATAAATTTTGTATATCCCGAAATATCTGGAATAAAAAATAAGGTCGGTTGTATGTTGTGATCAATATGCATGGCCCTACAGTAGTCGTTTAAAGTAACTGCTAATTACAGCCAGAATTTCACTTCTAGTACTTTATCATTCTCTTTGGTATTTCCTGATGATAAGCTGATTCGCTTTCTCGTACGAAAAGTATTTTGTAATCCAATTTAGAGCCACACTAAATTTATTTTTAAAACCAGTAATGGCTACTAAATGTATAAAGGACCATAACAGCCACCCAATACGGCCATCTAAAAAGGCGATTTTTAAGTCGGCCACGGCATCTTTTTTTCCAATAGTGGCCATCGATCCTTTATTGCTATATTGAAATGGCGCCTTAAATGTGCCCTTTTCAACATAATGTATTAGATTTTTAGCCAACGTTTTTCCTTGTTGTATAGCGGCTTGCGCCACCATGGGATGGCCTTTGGGAAGTGCCTCGGAAACCATGGCCGCAATATCACCAATGGCAAAGACATTCTCTAGACCTTCAATTTGACTATATGCATTTACTTTTAATCTATTTCCGGGCAAGATGCTGTTTTTGTCTAAACCGTCAATGATATTCCCTGTAACACCGGCGGTCCAAATAAGGGTATTGGACTGTATGATGATCTCCCTATTTTCTGTCAATAGGCGGATGTTCTCACCATCGTAATCCCGAACACGGCTATTAAGCAAAATTTCTACCCCTAGCTTTTTCATAATTTTTAGGGCATGAGCAGATGCTTTTTGAGACATGGCAGGCAATAGTCGATCGGCAGCCTGAATAAGTGTTATTTTCATACTGTCTATTTCTATCTCGGGATAATCGCTACCCAACAAATATTTTTTAAACTCCGCCAAGGCACCTGCCATTTCTACCCCTGCAGGGCCACCACCTACAATTACAAAATTGGTTAGGATGTCTTTTTCAAGATTATTGCATCCTTCTACCGCAGCTTCCAAGTTCTGCAACATCCAACTTCTAATATTTATAGCGTCGTTTATATTCTTTAGACCTATACTGTATTTTTCAATATTTGCCGAACCATAAAAATTGGTAGCACTGCCCGTAGCAATTACCAAATAATCATAAAACACATAGCCGATATTGGTTTGTACTTTATTTTGATGAGTGTCTATATGTGCTACCTTGGCCATTCGATAAATAAAATTATCGCTCGATTTAAAGAGCTTGCGATAGGGCGAAACAATAGCATCTGGCTCCAAACCACTTATGGCAACTTGGTAGAGCAGCGGTTGAAATTGATGGTAATTATTTTGATCTATGAGAATAACCTGTACCTTTTGGTTTTGTAGCTTTTTGATGAGATTAATTCCGGCAAATCCGGCACCAATTACTACTACTTTTGGGTAGCTGTTTTCTGGTATACAAAGTGGTTGGTTATAGTGATCGTGACTGTGCATGGTGCGTATAGTATAAGTATTATTTGTGATCCGTACAATTATTTTCTACGTTTTCATCTCCAAAACTTCTAACAGAAACGTCGTATTAGGATAGGTTCGCTTTCCCGGAATACGCTCAAAGCAATATCGAGTTTAGTTCCCAAAAACAGTATCCTAAGAACTGCCAGAAACAGATTCTTACCTATACAAAGTACTAATAGCGTGGGTATTTATTATTGGAATGTGCTTTTTTCAAAAGAAAAGGAGGTTAAGCACAATCCTTAATTTGTTGAAGCACTTTCTTTTTGGCCGCCTCGTCCATGTGGTTCAGTTCTTCTTTAGATCTGGAAACCATGCGTTGCATTAAGCTATTCATGAGTAGCGACTGCTTTTCATACGATCGGCATGCACTACACATCCAAATATGCATTTTAAGCTGTATTCTTTCTAAGAGGGACAAGGTTGTTACTTGTTTTTTTTCGACCAAAGCAGTAGCTTGCTTGCAAGAAAGAAACAACATATTCATAATTCTAGGTATCATGTACTCAAGGTTAAAAATTTAAAACTTCCACTTCTGATCAATACAACTTTTAAGCGTTAGTTTAGCTCGGTGTATGATTTGCCAATAATTAGACTGGGTCACTTTTATTTCCTGACAAATTTGATCTGCACTTTTATTTAATAGGTATTTCCACATAATGGCTAACCGCCAATTTTCCGGCAGCTCGTGCATGCAGTTTGTCATAATCTTTCTAAAATTAGCATTGTCTAAAATATGAACCTCCTCCTCCCAAAGTACCGAGTCATCTTTAAGTTTCCAATTGCCATCAGCATCAAAATACGAAGCGGTAAGGTTCTGCGTTGAAGATTCCGAATTTTGGTTATCTACTTGAAGCGATTTGGCTCTTGAGCGATAAAAATCGATTATTTTATTATTCAAAATAGCAAACAACCATGTTTTAGGATTGCTGTTATTCTTAAAGTTTTTGAAACCCTTTGCAGCCGATAAAAAGGTCTCCTGAACTAAATCTTCTGATGTTTCCTTAGATGATGTTTTGTGATACGCCCAAGAAAAAAGATCATCTGCATATTCGTGAAACCAATTTTCTATTATTTCATGCATTTGTGACATAAGCTGATAAATCGGGCAGTTAACCACATAGACATTGCTATGGTCGATAAAATCACCAAAATCTTTCATAAAACCAGCAAATAAAAGTCTTAGTATTCGCTTAAACGAAATGAGCTTCTTAGGCTGTGCGCATTTCGTTTTACAGGATTTATTTTTCTTCAATTTCCAGATTACCCCTTTACCAATTTGGAATACTTAATTTGCAACTTTGAATTACCAAAACCCATAGCCTATCCTAATGGAAAAGGCGGATACGTCCTTACAAAATAGAGCAATCCCAGCCTATGTAAACAAGGAATACCCAATGACTATACCTGGCAGAAGCCATGCCAAAAAGCATAACACATAGGAGAATGCGTATAGGCGAATTACATTCTTGGGCTGTGGGCAGTCTAAGAATGACCCATTTAATAAAATAGATATAAACACATGAAACTACAGATTGGTGTTCTTGTATTTTATCCGTGTCCAACACAGTCGTGTTCCTTATTTTTTAGATGGATGGTTCTAGTATAAAACCTCAATCCGAAGTTCGACTACGTTTTTTGAATATTTTAGCAGGTTTAAAACAATACAGTGCTGTAGAAGGAGCTAGACCAATAGAGACCCGCATCGCTCGCATCTTTTTTTTAATATGTCAGGAAAAAAGTATTGATCGACTATATAGGCATAAAAAGCAAAAATACCATGAAGAAAAAAACTATAAAAATAATTGTTGGCTTAGGCCTATTTTCCCTACTCGTCGGCGCCATTATCGTTTATAGAATGATGAATATGCCGCACAGAGATGTTCAGTCGGCCAAAACAGATGTAGCCATTTCAGCGGCAGCTTTAGTACATGAATATTTGGCAGACGCTTCTATGGCAAACAACAAATATCTTGAGGCTGAAGGAGATTCTAAAATACTTGCCGTTTCGGGCGTTATTGCTTCCATTACAGAGGATCAAAACAATCAAATAGTGATCTTACTTAAAGACAATGCTGAAAAGGCAGGTGTGAGTTGCACCTTTACTACAGAAACCAATGCCAACACCACTGATTTAAAAGTTGGCCAAACCATTACAGTAAAAGGCGTAATTCGTTCCGGTGCCGGATTTGATGAGGATTTGGAAATGTACGAAGATGTTATTTTAGAAAAGTGCGATATCGTTAAAAAATAAAAAAGAACTGTATCTAAAACAGATACAACATAAGAAAATAGTAAAACCCCAAAATCAATAATATTAAAATTAAATATCATGAAAAAAGTTTCAATTATTGCCCTAGCCTTTAGTGTGTTTGTAATCTCTGCGTTTTCCGCTCTAGAGGATAAATTAGTAACCAAGGATGCGCATATCAGTTTTTATTCGCACACTCCTGTAGAAGACATTGTAGCAAACAATTACAAAGTAGTGAGCACCATTAATACAACCTCCGGCGATGTGGTTTTTTCGGTACCTATGCAGAGTTTCGAATTTGAAAAAGCATTGATGCAAAAGCATTATAACAGTGCTGATTTTTTGGACACCAAAAATTTTCCAAAATCAAAATTTACGGGAAAAATCACTAACTTAACGGACGTTAATTTCAAAAAAGACGGAACTTATGCGGTAACCATAAAAGGAAACCTCACTATTAAAGAAGATACTAAACCGATGACCGAAAAAGCAACGATTACGGTTACCGGAAATAAAGTTTCGTTAGATTCTAAAATGAAGGTGACACTTGGCGATTTTGGAATTACCTTTACCAAAGGAAAACCATCGACCAATATCGCCAAAGATGTTGAAGTGACTTTAAAAGCGGTATATCAAAATAATACTAGTCTATAAATTAGAGGCTACAGTTTTTAACCTTAACATAGTTTGATAAAACACATAAACATATTGTTGGCCGGATTGCTGATAAGTTTTTTAGGTGCCCTTCCGCTGGGCACCTTAAACATTACTGCGTTTCAAATAGCAGCTATGCAGAATGTACCAGATGCACTTTGGTTCGCCATAGCTGTAGTTGTAGTTGAATTGGTAGTGGTGCGAATTACCTTAGTTATTGCGCATAAAATAGATTTTAGTGATAAGTTCTTTGCGTATGTTTTTCCTATTGCTGCACTCCTGTTAATGTACTTGGCTATCTCAAGTTTTATAACTTCTGGCAATGCGCAAGAGTTAGATGCGGGCACCACTTTATTCCCCTTTGTAAAGTCTACTTTTATATTGGGTATACTGCTCAGTATTCTAAATCCGATGCATCTTCCGTTTTGGATGAGCTGGAACAGTATTTTATTTGAAAGGAAAACCTTAGAAAAAAGACTAAGCATGTATGCCATGTATATTACAGGCATTGGTGTAGGATCTATAACGGCATTATTTATATTTATTTTTGCCGGAAAACATATATTTCAGAATTACCAGCAGTACAATTATTTATTGGCATTTATAATGGGATGTTTATATTTAGGCTTTTCATTTTATCTGCTTTATTTGCTTTATAAAAACCATGTAAAACTTAATATACAGTGAAATGTTCAAGTCATCCGATTTAACCCTAGAGCAATTTAAGGAAGTGCTCTTGCAACTCCCTGAAAATTGCTATGATCAAGCGTGCCCCACATTATCCGGTGCCTCTATAGGCCAGCATACAAGGCACATTATAGAATTGTATCAATGCCTGCTAAGTGGTTATGACACTTCCGAGGTTTGTTACGACAATCGCAAAAGAGACAAGCGTATAGAGCAAGATATTGCTTTTGCAGTCAATGCGCTACAGCAGATTCAGCAATGCCTTGAACAACCCGATAAAAATCTAGTGGTGACCTATGAGTTAGACGGTCGCGAGGTAACATTTCAATCTAATTATTTTAGAGAGGTGATGTATAATTTGGAGCATACCATTCACCATGAGGCTTTAATAAAAGTAGCTATTCTTCAATTAACAAATATAGCAGTGCCCGCATCTTTTGGAGTGGCACCGTCAACCCTTCAATTTAGAAAGGCATGTGTACAGTAAGTTTTGTGGCATCGGGCAACCGTTATTACCTAACTTCTAACCGAGATGAACATCGGGCCAGACCTGCTGCTTTGGTACCCAAGGAAGAATGGATCAATAACTGTAAGGTGGTATACCCAAAAGATCCTAAAGCAGGGGGTACTTGGTTTGCTGTAAATGAGAACGGTGATGTCGCTGTGTTGCTCAATGGCGCTTTTCAAAAACATATAGTGAAAGGGAATTATGAAAAAAGTAGGGGCTTGGTGCTGTTAGATATTATTAGCAGTCCACAGCCGCTTTCCAAATTGCACGAAATAGATGTATCCTGTATAGAACCTTTTACAGTCATTTTGTTTGGTGGGGGTGAATTGGTAGAATTTCGATGGGATGGAATTCAGAAACATTTTAAATCCTTGCCATTGTCTAAAAACCACATCTGGTCTTCTGCTACCTTATATAGCAGTGAGGCAATGGCGCACCGAGAAGACTTGTTTCACCTTTTTCAACAAAAAAAACAAACGATAAAGGGCGAGGACATTTTAGAATTTCATGCTACAAATCATGAAGATTATGAGAATGGCTTTGTTATTGATCGAAGCACCGGGCTAAAGACATTTAGTGTAACGCAAGCCATTGTAGGTAGCGATGCCATAAAATTACATCACGTAGATTTGTTAAACGCTACAAAACATTCCCTTTCATTACGCCCTAAGGTAACCCTTATAACACCATAAATGACCTCTTGGAAATTAAAATGGCATAAAATAACACATTGGGAATACTGGCCTATGGAGGCGGTATATTATCCTATTTTTCCGTTGTGGTTGTACTTAGCCATTAAGGCAAGATCCTTCTTTTTTTTCAATGCGGCCAATCCGTCCATAAAAAATGGCGGTATGGCTATGGAATCTAAAATGGAGATTTACGACCTAATTCCCAATGCCTATATCCCAAAAACCCTGTTGGTGCAAAAACAAACTTCATTTGAGACACTATCTAACCTTCTGCAACAAAGCAGTCTTACTTTTCCTATAATCGCAAAACCGGATATTGGAATGAAAGCCTTTGGAGTAGAAAAATTAGCGAGTTTGGAATCCCTCCAGAAGTATCAAGAAAAAATATCTCATGATTTTTTAGTTCAGGAACTTATTGAGTATCCCAATGAAGTGGGTCTCTTTTATGTACGGCAACCGCATGAAAAAAGGGGCAGTATCACCGGTATCGTATCTAAAGAATTCTTATCGGTAACCGGTAATGGTAAAGACACCATCACCCATTTAATAAAACAAAATCCGCGAAGCCATCTGCAGCTCCCTGCATTACGAGTAAAATTTGGTGCCACCCTAGAAACCATTTTGCCGGTAGGTCAAAAGTTTGTGTTAGTCCCCTACGGCAGTCATACAAGAGGTGCCAAATTTATAGATGACACCCACAGGGTAAATGACAAACTCGTGCACACCATAAATAAAATTTGCACGCAAATTCCGGGATTTTTTTACGGAAGATTAGATATATTATACACCAATTTTGAGGATTTAGCCGAAGGCAAAAATTTCAAAATTATCGAAATTAATGGCGCAGGTAGCGAAGCAACACATATATACGATCCCAAACATTCTCTTTTCTATGCTTGGCGTGAAATTTATAAGCACTGGCGATTATTATATCAAATAAGTGTGGCCAATAAACAAAACGGGCATACGTACTTAAGTTATAAAGATGGTACCGCTATGCTCCGTGCCAATAGCCTATTGGAAGCACAATTAAAATTGATGTGATTTTTTTGAGTAATGCACATTATGCAAAAAAAAACTTTCCGAATGGGGTTTCATAAATGGCGCCTGTATGAATATGGCTTGGCTATTAAAAATTTAACAGTACGCTAAGCCTTCGTTTTAGTACTAAAAAAGTATAACACTTAACCGTAAATAGCATGAAAAAAATTATCTTACTTCTACTCGTAACAGTGTACCTTGGTCTGGCCGGAAACCTTTATGCACAAAATGCGGATACGGATACGGGTCGCAAGGAAATGTACCTTGGGGCATCGTTACAAGCGTACCCGGCAGGGTTTATCCCTACGCTGACTTTTGAACCCTACTTAACTGAAAACACTTCGCTCTTATTTCGATTAGGTGCCAATATCACCGATCGGCAAGACTTTAGCGATGAGAACGATGAAGAAGAAGGCGAAGGTTTTGGAGGGTCTGTTGGTTTCAGAAAATACTATCCACAGAAAAAAGGAAAAATAGTTGCCGGCATTCATTTGGATGCCTGGAATCTATGGATCGATTGGAAAGATAATGGCAACGTGGGCGACACCTATATTTTTGTATTACAGCCTTGGTTAGAAGGTGGATATTATTTTGATCTAAAAAATTCGAAGTCCAAGCTTGGCATCACAGCCGGCTTTGGTCGGGAAATAAATGTTATTACCAGTGGCGATGATGTCGCTCAAGATTGGATTGCCAGTATTATGGTACATTATCAATTTTCGCTCACCAAATAAAATAACTCCAAAATGCAGTGGGCACGCTCTGTGTATAGCGTCATCATGCTGGTTATGGCAACAACAATGGTAGCCAAAGCCCAAGTACCTGTGCGTGCAATGCATAGTAAAGTTAAAGATTCCGGGCAATACGAAGCGTTTGGTGTTCATAAAAAAATTCCCAACCAGATTAAAACACAGGTACTTACTGCCTTATCGTATTACCCTGAACTGCAAGATACTCGGATTATTTTCAGGTTACGAAAAAAAAATACACCCTTATCCTCGCGACCCCAAGTAATTAGTGCTTTTAAAGGTATGGGCAATAGAACGTATATCATTACCATAAGTACTAAAACTAATAAAAAGCTACGCCCCATCCTCCTTGCCAACTTGCCTTACAATGCGCAAATAGGTGTTTTGGGACACGAATTGGCTCATGTGGTAACCTACGAAACAATGCGCAGTTCGCAATTAGTACAATTACCTTTAAAAATGCTAAACAAAAAGTTCACCGACTCCTTCGAGTTTAGGACCGATCTTGTTTGTATTGAACACGGCTTAGGGCATCAATTGTATGATTGGAGCTCTTACGTACGAGAGGCGCTGCAAATTACAGAGTGGCGAGGTGCCTCGCTTAGCACTTCTTTAGACCAAAACGAATCAGAACGTCAGCGGTATATGAATCCCGATACCATACTTTCTTATATGAACAGCATCCCCATATATAATTCCAGCCAATAAAATGAGTAGAGGCATCGCATTATAATTCCAATAAAAAAGAACCGAATAGCACTGAATTATTTGATTGCAATGAATAGATTGCAGCCAAAACTCCTAATTATAAGAGGTAACCATTGCTTTTTAATGATATCTATACGATTGACCTACAATTACATACAATCCATTTATAGGAGGCCTATGTAATAATGGTGCTTTTACTTGACATCCCCTATCCATCGGTCGTATATTTGCAGCCGCTTAAATAAGCCTATTTCATTGCCGCACTATGATCTGTTACAGCACGGTTACTCAAGTGCCTTTAGTAAGAATCCTTATAAAAATAAACGAACAATATCTATGAAATTATCGCACTTTCATTTTGAGCTACCTAAAGAACTCTTAGCCGAATATCCCGCCGAAAATAGAGATGAATCGAGACTTATGGTAATTCATAAAAAAACAGGTAAAATTGAACACAAAATGTTCAAAGACCTTATCGATTATTTTGATGAAGGCGATGTTATGGTTATAAACAATACCAAAGTATTTCCTGCGCGACTTTATGGAAATAAAGAAAAAACAGGAGCCAGAATTGAAGTGTTTCTGTTGCGCGAACTTAATGAAGAACAACGCCTTTGGGATGTATTAGTAGATCCCGCTCGAAAAATAAGAATAGGCAACAAGCTTTATTTTGGTGATGATGACGATCTGGTGGCAGAAGTAATTGATAACACCACCTCTAGAGGAAGAACATTGCGTTTTCTTTATGACGGCTCGTATTCTGATTTTAGAAGAAAATTACGGTCATTAGGTGAAACCCCATTACCCAAATATATAAGTCGTAGCGTAGAACCCGAAGATGAAGATCGGTACCAAACCATTTATGCAAAACACGAAGGAGCCGTTGCAGCACCAACTGCCGGATTGCATTTTTCTAAACACCTTTTAAAGCGAATGGAAATTAAAGGGGTAGATTTTGCTGAGGTGACCTTACACGTAGGTCTGGGTACTTTTAGCCCCGTTGAAGTAGAAGATCTATCTAAACATAAAATGGATAGTGAAGAGTTGATTATCGATGAAAAAGCCACTGAGATTGTGAACAATGCCAAAATAAAAAAGAAAAGAGTTTGTGCTGTAGGTACTACCGCCATGCGCGCTTTAGAAAGTGCAGTGTCTTCGCAACACACACTAAACACCTTTGAAGGTTGGACGAACAAGTTCGTTTTTCCGCCGCACGATTTTAGTATTGCCAACTGTATGGTAACCAACTTTCATTTACCCAAGTCTACTTTATTAATGATGGTCTCTGCTTTTATGGGGCACGACTTAATGAAAAAGGCGTATAAAGAGGCCATTTTAGAGGGATACAAATTTTATTCTTATGGTGATGCCATGCTCATTTTACAATAATGATTAGGTCCCCGCAAACATTCGGGACAAAATAAAAACGAACAAAAATCCCGCTACATCCGTCTTGTGAAAAGCGGGATTTTTTTAGTAACGGCTACTTGTGATACAAAAAAAAGACATTCGGGCACTTACCAAAGACCAGTTACGAGAATTTTTTGTAACCAATGGCGATGAATCCTTTAGGGGCAATCAGGTCTATGAGTGGATATGGCGAAAAGGCTGCCATTCCTTCGAAGCAATGACGAACCTATCCAAGGCAACCAGACAATTGTTAGAAGACCATTTCGTTATTAACCATATTAAAGTAGATGTAATGCAGCGGAGCGCGGATGGCACCATCAAAAATGCAGTGCGCCTCCACGACAACTTGGTAGTAGAGTCAGTCCTTATACCTACTAAGACTAGAACTACTGCCTGTGTATCCAGTCAAGTAGGTTGTAGCCTAGACTGTCTGTTTTGTGCAACGGCAAGATTAAAACGGATGCGCAATCTTAATCCGGATGAAATATACGATCAGGTGGTGGCCATCGATAATGAGAGTCGACTTTATTTTGACAGACCATTGAGCAATATTGTTTTCATGGGCATGGGAGAACCTTTGATGAATTATAATAATGTACTGAAAGCCATAGAAAAAATCACTTCCGCCGAAGGTTTGGGTATGTCTCCAAAACGCATCACCCTTTCTACCTCAGGCGTGCCCAAAATGATCCGAAAAATGGCAGATGATGGGGTAAAGTTTAAGCTTGCGGTTTCACTACATTCTGCCATAGATGAAATTCGTACTTCAATAATGCCTTTTAATGCTACTTTTTCCTTAGCAGATTTACGCGAGTCCTTAGTCTATTGGTACGCCAAGACCAAAAGCCGAATTACCTACGAATATGTGGTATGGGAAGGCATAAACGACACACAAAAAGATGTAGATGCCTTGGTGCAGTTCTGCAAATTTGCACCTTCCAAAGTAAACCTGATAGAATACAACCCCATTGATGATGGCGAATTTCAACAAGCTTCGCAAATAGCAATAGCTTTATATGTAAATACTTTAGAACGTTTTGGCATACCGGTAACTGTACGCCGATCGCGAGGCAAGGATATTGATGCGGCCTGCGGACAGTTGGCCAACAAATCGTAATAGGTCAAAGCCGTACCAATAACAGACAAGTACCTACCATCAACGATTTTAACCCTTTTTCCCCAATATTTTAATTATTTTTACAAAGCCAAACGTAAAAGAGCCCTTTAATGGGTATCCATTTGTGAAAATCGTATCCCAGATAAAAGAGCCAATCCTCATGGAAATGGAATTTTTTGAAAAAAAATTCCATAAATCCATGCAATCAAAAGTGGCGCTACTTAACCGCATTACATACTACATTGTAAATAGAAAAGGCAAACAAATGCGCCCCATGTTTGTTTTCTTAACCGCAAAATTATTGAATAATGGAGAGGTTAACGAGCGAACATATCGCGGAGCCTCGGTGATAGAGCTTATACATACAGCTACTTTAGTACACGATGATGTGGTAGACGAAAGCTATAAACGACGTGGTTTTTTTTCGGTAAATGCGCTTTGGAAAAATAAAATTGCCGTTTTAGTAGGCGATTATTTGTTGTCTAAAGGATTGCTACTATCTATTGACCATGGCGATTTTGACCTGCTCAGAATTATATCGGTTGCCGTACGGGAAATGAGCGAAGGCGAACTGCTACAAATTGAAAAAGCCAGACTTTTAGATATTACGGAGGAGGTATACTACGAAATAATACGACAAAAAACAGCAACTCTCATTGCGGCCTGCTGTAGTTTAGGAGCTTGTTCGGTGCGTCCCGAATCGGAGGATGTAGAAACATTCCGGAAATTTGGCGAACTCATTGGTATGGCATTTCAAATTAAGGATGATTTATTTGATTATGGCGACGCCCAAATAGGAAAACCCACCGGCATCGATATTAAAGAGCAAAAAATGACCTTACCTTTTATTCATGTGCTCAATAAAAGCAGTAAAGAAGACCGTCGATGGCTTATCAATTCCATCAAAAATCATAACAAGGACAAAAAAAGAGTAAAAGAGGTAATTCATTTTGTGAAAGAAAATGGCGGACTACATTATGCCCACAATAAAATGATCGCCTATCAGGAAGAAGCCTTAAGCCTTTTGAACACTTATCCCGATTCACCCTATAAAAGTGCCTTGGAGCTTATGGTAAACTATGTGGTGGGTAGAAAGAAGTAAATTACAAATTACTCTAAATTAAATTTTTACACTTTTTTTATTATTTTAAGTGCTTCAGGCAACGTATTTACAACTTTCTGCGTCTACCTTAATAGAAGGAAATACAAAACCAATTGAAAATCATTTCATTTTATACCAACGAGAAGTTACTTATTAAAAAGGCTGCAGACGCTAACCCGGAGGCACAACGATGGATTTACGATAAATATGCCGCCAAGATGTTAAGTGTTTGTCGGCAATATATAAAAGATATTCATTTTGCAGAAGATGTAATGATTTCTGGTTTCATAAAGGTATTTACTCACTTAAATTCATTTAAAAATGAAGGAAGTTTTGAAGGTTGGATTCGTAAAATAATGGTACGGGAGTCCATTACATTTCTTAGAAAGAAGCAGTTTGTTGTTTTTGATAATGATCTTTATGAAAATCATGCGGGGGCAACTTTGGCAGTTCCTTCTGAAATGGATGTGGAGTATATACAATTGTTGATTGATAATCTGCCTGAAGGATATAAAATGGTATTTATTTTATATGCTGTAGAGGGTTTTTCGCATAAAGAAATCTCCAAAATGCTCCAAATATCCGAAAGCACTTCGAAATCTCAATTATTCAAAGCGCGGAAAATGTTGCAAGAAAAATTAAAAGAACAAAACACCCTAGATTATGGCACCCCTTAAATTTGAAGAACATATAAAGGATAAATTAGACAAGCGAGAAATACAACCATCTGCCCGGGCTTGGGAGCACATCTCATCTCAATTGTCCACACGCGCCAAAAGGCATCGGAACAACTTCCTTTGGTATGGTGTAGCGGCAAGCGTTGCGGGCTTAATTGTCCTTAATTGGATATTTTTAGCTGATGCTAACGACATTGGAGGAATAAAAAATACGGTTGTTGATACAGACAAAACGATAAAGGAAGTACAACTAACTCCAGATATTAAGAGAGAGCCTATAAAAAATGAGGTCATGACCACTACGAAAAAGGAGCCCACAGAACTAAAAGATTCCTCAAATGAATATCGTACAAAGATTCTGAATAATGAGAAAATACAGCAAATTGCCATACTAGATTCGAGTAAGCAATACTTAAAAAATGTATTATGGAAGACTTCCGAAGAAGTCGTAGAAGCAAAAATTGCTGCCGTGGTAGCGGAGGTTGACGAAATGCAACAAGAAAATTATACGGTTACTGAAAGTGACATAGATGCTATGCTGCGAAAAGCGCAACAGGAAATTCTAGTAGAGAAATACATGAAAGAAAGTAATTCGGTAGATGCTACTGCACTACTCATAGATGTGGAAGATGAGTTAGAGCAGTCTTTCCGAGATCACCTGTTTGAAACCTTGAAAAATGGCTTTTTAAAAGTACGAACTGCAGTAGCAGACCGAAATAAATAATCGCGACACCTTAATTACTTTCAAATTTCTCCATAGCATTTTAATGGGGTAAGACGGAGTTTATTCATCAATCAAAATTAAAATCAAATCATCATGAGAATAATTGTACTTTATTTTTTGACACTAATCATGTCATTCATTATGGAAAACGTCGTAGGCCAAGAACCGTATCACAAAAAAATTGAACTTCTAGAAGCGCAAAAAGAGCCTATAGCGACACAAGAACGTGAGGCACTAAAAAAGGAGGTAGCGGACATCAACAAGCGCTTGGAAAACAAAGAAATAAGCACTGAAGAAGCCATTGCTTTAAAAGAAGCGGCTGCAAAAAAAAGAGCCTTAAACATTGATAACAGGACCGCGATTATAACCAATAGAATTGAACTTCTTCAACGAAATGAGGGGAAGGAATTACTGCTTCGGAATCTTGACACTACAGCGATAAAAGGTATAGGATTGCGCATTGATGTTAATGGGGAACCTTTGGAAGAGTTCTTTTTTGATGTAAAAAAGAAAGCCGTAAAATACGATAGGCGCACCTATTCCGATTTTGTTTTGGCATTTGGGCTAAACAATGCTCTAATAGATGGGCAGTCTTTAGAAGACTCGCCATATAAAATTGGAGGAAGCCGTTTTTTTGAAATGGGCTGGGCGTGGCGCACAAGGGTATTTCAAAACACCAATTTTATGCGTATTAATTACGGATTCTCTTTCCAATTCAACGGTTTAAAGCCCAAGGAAAATCAGTTTTTTGTGAACAACAACGGACAGACGGAATTACAGGAATTTGAGTTCGATTTAAGAAAATCGAAACTCCGAATGGACAATTTGGTATTTCCGGTGCATTTTGAATTTGGTCCCTCAAAATTACGAACTACCGAAAAAAGCATGCGCTATTCTCTAGATAATCAGTTTCGTATAGGCTTAGGGGCTTATGGTGGGGTTAACCTAGGAACACGTCAAAAACTAAAATTTAACAGAGATGGCGAACGGGTTAAGGAAAAATTTAACGGAGGGTTACAGACAAGTAATTTTATATATGGCCTAAGTGCCTATGCCGGTATAGAGAACGTACTGCTTTACCTAAAGTACGATTTAAATCCCATTTTTAGAAATGCGCTTGTAGAACAACGTACTATATCTTTGGGGTTGCGTTTTGATTTGTAAGCTTTGGTTATTCAGATTTTAAAGCCGCAACATCATCCCGAATGCAAAATGAAAATTCCCTTTAAACTAGTCCGCGAAACATTAATTTAACCTTTAGAGGTAGTGAAACCGATTGTATAGGCCGTTTAATCAGTCCATCTCTTAGATGCTTCTTTTATCTCATCGGTAAATTCAGTGGCATCATAATATCGTTTGCAATGCGAACATTCGGCAAATAGCTGTGTGTTAATTTTAAATATTCTGATCCAGAAAAGGTGCACATAGTTAGAAATTTTAAACAAAGTTAGGGTACCCTTTTGAGCACAATAAGGGCATTTTACATTTTTTAGCACTATATGTTCCCTCGGCCCCTGTCTGGTACCAAAAAATAAAATCATGCTATGCGTTCACGTTTAAAGGCTTAAAAATAAACAATCTTATTTTTACCGCCTGCAAGATTAGGAAGCTTTCGGATATAATTTTGGTATATTTACGAATTATTTTTTCACTGCAATACATCGTGCAAATTGATTTCAAAACTCACCATAGATCAAGTATATGAAACCGCCCGCCTAGAGGAGGTTATTGGCGATTTTGTACAATTAAAAAAATCTGGATCTAACTTTAAGGGATTAAGCCCGTTTACCGACGAACGTTCGCCAAGTTTTATGGTATCGCCCGTAAAGCAAATATGGAAAGATTTTAGTAGCGGCAAAGGCGGCAATGTGGTGGCTTTTTTAATGGAGCACGAACATTTTACGTATCCGGAAGCTATAAAATACCTGGCAAAAAAATATAATATTGAGGTAGAAGAGACCGAACAAAGTAGTGAACAAAAGGAGGAGGCTAATGAACGGGAAAGCATGTACCTCGTGTCCGAATTTGCGCAAAAGTATTATGAAGAAACATTATGGGAGCACGAATTAGGTAAGGCCATAGGGCTCAGTTATTTTAAAGAACGTGGGTTTACCGATGAAACCATAAAGAAGTTTGGTCTTGGTTATAATCTGGATCAATGGGATGCTTTTACCAATGTAGCCCTTTCTAAAGGCTATCAGTTACATTATTTAGAAAAAACGGGACTTACCATCGTCAAGGAAGACACCTCCGATACGGCCACTACTAAAAAATTCGATCGGTTTAAAGGGCGCGTCATGTTCCCTATTCATTCTATGAGTGGGCGTGTATTGGGTTTTGGCGGACGTATTTTGGTAAATGACAAAAAAGCAGCCAAATACCTAAATTCTCCTGAAAGCGATATTTATCATAAAAGTAAGGTGCTTTATGGTATTTTTCATGCAAAGCAAGCCATTGCCAAAGAAGATAATTGTTATTTGGTAGAAGGCTATACCGATGTTATTCAGTTTCATCAAAGAGGAATTCAGAATGTAGTAGCCTCTAGTGGTACGGCCTTAACACCGGATCAGATTCGGTTAATTAACCGATTAACCAAAAACATCACCGTTTTGTTCGATGGCGATGCCGCCGGTTTACGTGCGTCGCTACGGGGTATCGATTTAATTTTGGAACAAGGAATGAATGTAAAAGTCTGTACCTTTCCCGAAAATGAAGATCCCGATAGCTTTGCAAAAAACAACGATGTTGAAGATGTACTTCTTTATCTTCAAGAAAATGCAAAAGATTTTATACAATTCAAGGCTTCTTTATTAGTTACCGAAGCAGCCAACGACCCCATAAAAAGAGCCGAAACGGTGCGCGACATTGTACACAGCATTTCTAAAATTCCGGATCGGATTAAAAAAGAGATCTACATACAAGAGTGCGCTCAGATCATGAATATTTCTGAGGCTGTACTCTTTAGCACATTAGCGCAAATAGGGAAACAAGAAGTGCGTGAAGCTTCGCAAAAGGTACGGCAAGAGCAGAAAAACTTTGAAGTGGTGCGAAATGAACCTGAAGTAGAGCAGGTAGATGTACAGTATGTTCTAGAACGAAAAATCATTGAAATCCTATTGTTATACGGTCATGTTACGGAGAATTTTGAAGATGTGGTGCTCAAAGAAAATCAAGAAGGGAACTTAGTGCAAGAAAAGGAAGTAGTACCGCAAAAAGTGTATGAAAAAATATACCTGAACTTGCAAGAAGATGAAATTGAATTTACTAATGCGCAGTTCAGAGATATCTACTTTAAACTTATAGAAGTCCTTACTCAAGGGGATGATTTTGAAGTCTCACAATTTATGTCAGTACTAGATTCCGAAACCGGCAGTATTGTTTCGTCCATCTTAATGGAGGAAGAAAAATACCAACTGCATCAATGGACACGTAAAGATATTTATCCGAAAGAAAAAAGCCAAGGCATTCTGCAATTGGTAAGTGAAACCATAATGACTTTAAGGTGCTTTTTAATTAAGAAATTGATTGCCAACTTGTTAGAATCCGTAACTGAGAGCACAGATACCGCTCCAATTTTAGAAGAAGTAAACGATTATAACAAACTTAAAGAACTATTACATAACAAACTGGGAAGGGTACTTTCCTTTTAGGTAAAACTAAAAAACCCGGTGGTTACCGGGTTTATATACTGTAATGGCGTATGCTTAATACAATTCCAATGCTTTGGCCTGTTGTAATAAATCTACCAAATTATCCACATTTAACTTCCGCATTAAGCGTGCTTTATAGGTGCTCACTGTTTTTTCGTTAAGGTTAAGACCGTCGGCCACATCCTTATTTCGTTTTCCGCTCGCCAATAATTTAAGTACTTCCACCTCTCTTGTTGAAAGTTTTCTGAAAAACCTTCGAGGTTTCTGAGTGCCTTCATCAAAAGCAAGACGCTGGGCCAGTTCATTGGTGATAAACATATTTCCCTGACTTACCTTACGTACAGCACTAATAATGTAATCTACCTCAGCAGCTTTAGAAAGATACCCAAAAGCACCGGCTCTAATAGTGCTTAGTGCATACACATCTTCAGATTGTCCGCTGTAAATCAATACTTTCACATCCGGATATTCCTTTTTTATTTTTCGCAACGCGGCGATTCCATTAATTTCCGGAATATCCATTTCTAGAATTATAACATCCGGAATGCTTTCTTCGAGTTTCGCAAAAAGTTCGGAAGTAGAAGCAACATCGCTCACAACGTGAAAATCGGAAACCGCATCAAGCACATTTTTTACCCCCATTCTAACAATAGGGTGGTTGTCGGCAATTAAAATTTTGATCATTTTAGAGGGTTTTTCGTAATTTTAAACTCGTATTTAGCCAAAAAATACTGACATGCAATGTAAGTTTAAAATTGTATTTAGTCAATACAAAACTGAATTATTTTTTACACAGAATCAAGTTTTTAAAAACAAATTCGTTTTAAGTACCTGATTTTAAGTTAAGCGGTAATTTTAAGGCCATAGGGATGTTACAAACAGGTATGGGAATCATTTTGTGTTTATTGGCATTATGGAATCTTTGGTAGATTTGAAAGACCTCTTTTTCCCTTCCACTAAAATCGGTTTCTTTTTTTTCTAATGCCGTCATGGCCATTGCCCATTCCAATTCTGGGTAGGTAGCGCCAATTTGATCTTCATCGGTTCTGTCATCACCCCAAAGTCCGTCTGTAGGTGGCGCATTTAAAATATCTTGATGAATGCCCAATACCTTGGCCAGTTGGTACACCTCCGTTTTTAAAAGATCGGCAATAGGACTTAAATCGACCCCACCGTCGCCATATTTTGTATAAAAACCAACGCCAAAATCTTCAACCTTATTACCTGTTCCGGCCACGAGATACCCATGTAGCGCCGCAAAATAATAAAGGGTAGTCATTCGCAGTCTCGCTCTCGTATTTGCTAAGGACATAAATCGATCTGCCTCATGCGCCACCTCTGGCAGTTGGGCCACCAAACTATCAAAAACAGGGGTAAGATTAACACCTTGCTTATGGGTGTTGGGGTATACTTCTTGAAGCCATTGAATATGGTTTGCTGCACGATCTACCTGATTCATTGCCTGATGAATAGGCATTTCCAGACATAAAAGATCCAGACCCGTTTTGGCACAAAGGGTAGACGTAACCGCAGAATCTATGCCCCCAGAAATTCCGATTACAAAGCCTTTAGCCTTGGCATTATGTGCATAGTCTTGTAACCAACTCACAATGTGTGCTATAATTTTTTCGGTCTGCATGAAAAGGTAATTTTCTTTTAAAAGGATTAACTTTGTTACGTAAAAATAATCCCTGAGGGGTTAACACAAAAATTTTAACCCCATTACTTTGTATGAGAAAAGCTTTTTTTATCATTTTGCCAATTTTGTGGTGTTTTTTTAGTTGTGCTCCTAAAGATAGGACGGAAGATACCATTGCTAAGATTCCTATCGATCTAAAAATTTCGCGATTCGACCAAGAATTTGCCCAAGCTATTCCTCAGGATATTCCCAATCTAAAAAAAAAATATCCCTTCCTATTTCCGCAACAATTTGCAGATAGTATTTGGATAGCGAAACTACAAGACACCTTGCAACACGAGCTACGAGACGAAGTACAAGTCTCATTTAGCCGTATGCCGCAAGAAGAACTGGAAATTGCATCTTTATTTCAGCACATTAAATACTATTTCCCAAGCTTTAAAGAGCCGCAGGCAATTACCCTTATATCCGATGTGGACTATCAAAACAGAATTATTTGGGCAGATTCTCTTTTGCTTATTGGTTTGGATAATTATTTGGGAGCCGATCACAAATTTTATGCGGGCTTATCCAAATACATACGTGCCGATTTAGATAGACAATACCTGGTCGGAGATATAGCTCAGGCGTTTGCCAAAAGTGTAGTGCCACCGCCTAGCGATCGTACGTTTCTTGCAAACTGCATCTATTACGGAAAAGAGTTGTACCTAAAAGAACTGCTAATACCCAATAAAACAGACGCACAAAAAATAGGCTATACCGATGACCAATTAGGATGGGCAGAAGCCAATGAAGCGCAAATTTGGCGGTATTTTGTAGAACGAGAATTGCTTTACAGCACAGATACCAAATTAAGTGCCCGCTTTTTAGATCCGGCACCGTTTTCTAAATTTCAATTAGCGTTCGATAATGAGTCGCCCGGCAGAATAGGCCGCTATATGGGTTGGCAAATAGTGAGGGCATTTATGGCACAAAACAACACGCTTAGCCTAACACAAATGCTATCGCTACCGGCCACTGAAATTTTTGAAAAGGCAAACTACAAACCCAAAAAATAACATGGCAACACTACATACTTCAGAAATACGATTAACGGTTGGTTTAGATGAAAACAGAGTCCCGGAAGAACTTTCATGGTCTGCCGAAGATGGAGGCATTGTAAACGAAGAGGCCAAAGCGATGCTGCTATCGGTTTGGGATAGCAAGAACAAGGAATCCTTAAAAATAGATCTATGGACTAAAGATATGCCGGTAGATGAAATGAAGATTTTCTTTCATCAAACCCTTTTGGCCTTGTCAGATACCTTTATGAAAGCTACCCAAGATGAAAAAATGACCGCCACCATGAAAGATTTCTGTAGTTATTTTGCAGAAAAGTTGGATTTAAAGGCGTGATAGTGTGTGGTTTTGTCTGCTGTGAATGCTGAAAACATGAACTATTACAAGGAACTTTACAAAATAAGATCAGAAGCTTTAGAAAAGGCAAGACGCAATCATGACCGTTCAGCGTGGATTAGAATTTATAAAGAACCTACTCGATAATGGGACAAAAAATGAAGCACACCATCGACGGAAACGACAAAGACATTTTTATGAGCGCAGACTAGTTTTTAAAAAGGGAAACCTAAAGATAATGGTGTTTAATTCTGAAGGTTGCGTATCTTTATAAGGTCGCAATATATTAGCAGTGGTATGAAGAAAAACACACTAAAAAAAGTCCTATTTATTTATAATGCGAATTCGGGCAAGCGAAATGCTCTTTTAGATAGTGCCCACAAAATATTTAGCCCGGACACCTATGACTGCAACCTTTGTGATATCACCTTTGGGGTGTTTACAGAAAATAAAGTGTGGCGGCAGTTTCGGGAAAATAGTGCTTTGCCCTTTGTTTTTTTACATAAGGACGAATTTTTAGCACAATATGCCTCTAAATTTTCGGCCAAATTTAAGTATCCTATCATCTTGGCCGAAACCCAAAACGACTTGGAAATCCTTGTAGACACAGAAAAGCTCAATGGTCTTGAAAATGCCGAAGCTTTAATTGCGTTGTTGCAAAACGAGGTGGTATCATCCTAAAATAACAAGACTATGCTGCCATCATGCCTTTTGGGCTTGCTGAAAAAACCCGTCATTTAATCCCTGTATATACTCTAAAAGTTCGTCCCTGCCGGTACTATGGGTCGCAGATGTAACAAAATAAGGAGGTGCTTCTTCCCAAATTCCGGATACCAAAATTTCGATATACGTGCGCAGGTGGTTTTCTATAGCTTTTGGTTTCAATTTGTCGGCTTTGGTAAACACCATGCAAAAAGGGATACTGTTTATCCCCATCCATTCCATAAATTCCAAATCTATTTTTTGGGGTTCATGTCTTAGGTCTAGCAATACAAAGGCACAAATAAGTTGTTCCCGTTTTAAAAAATAATCCGTAATGTATTTTTGAAATGTCTTTTTACTTTTTTTGGAAACTCTGGCATAGCCATAGCCCGGCAAATCTACCAAAAACCAGTTTTCATTGATTTTAAAGTGGTTTATAAGTTGTGTTTTTCCGGGTCTTCCCGATGTTTTAGCCAAGTTCTTACGATCGGTAAGCATATTGATTAAAGAGGATTTGCCCACATTAGATCGCCCAATAAACGCATATTCCGGCAATGGCTCATTGGGACAATGTACCACTTTGGAGTTGCTCATGATAAAGTCGGCCGACTTTATTTTCATTAAAAGTGGATTTTAAAGGTTGCGCGCCGTTAACCAGGCGTCCAAAATCTTATTAAACTTTTTAGGATGTTCCATCATAGGTGCATGACCACATTTTTTTATCCAAAACAGGTCGGCATCGGGTAAAAGTTTATAAAATTCTTCGGCCACACTGGGTGGCGTTACCGAGTCATTTTTACCCCAAATGATACAGGTTGGCGTCTGCATCTTGGGCAAATCTTTAGACATATTATGGCGAATGGCACTTTTGGCAATAGCCAAGGTTTTTACCAGCTTCATTCTATCGTTTACCGTAGCAAATACTTCGTCTACGATTTCTTTAGTGGCAACCTCAGGATCATAAAATACGCCCTCTGCCTTTTTCTTTATAAACTCGTAATCCCCACGCTTGGGATAACCATCGCCCATGGCGCTCTCATACAACCCTGAGCTTCCCGTGATTACCAAGGCTTTAACCAATTTTGGGTATAGTTTTGTATGCAAAAGTCCAATATGCCCCCCTAAAGAATTTCCTAAAAGAATGACATTTTCTAACTTTTTATAGGCAATAAAACGTTCCAAAAATTTAGCAAAGCTCTTTACATTGGTTTTTAGCAAAGGCATGTCATAAATAGGAAGTTCCGGAACCAAAACTTGATATCCCTTTTTGGGAAAGTGCTCTAAGACTCCCTCAAAATTACTTAAGCCACCCATAAGACCATGCAAAATAATCATTGGGGTACCCTCGCCCACCTCTATATATCGATATTTACCGTCTTTAATAATTGTTCCTTTCATGCAGCATAACAACTTATCTCTAAAGGCAAATATAGACATTTCCAAGTACAACCGAATTTTATTGCGAAACTCAACTTTAAATTGTCGTTACCATTTTTGAAAACCGATTAAATTCCGCTAACCTAAAGCATTGGAATCTATTTAGAACTCCATTTTAAGAAGGTAAAAGGATAAAATTTATCAACAAAGTGGTAATTTGTGGTAATTTGTGGTAATAAATTCTATATATTTGAGTTTAAATAACAAAAGCCAACCAATCCAGTGATCAATTTCATAGGCACATACGATTGTAAAGCAGACAGTAAGGGTCGGGTAATGCTTCCTGTGGCACTTAAAAGTCAGATGGCGCCCGCTTTAAGCAAAGGTTTTGTGATTAAACGATCGGTATTTCATCCGTGTCTAGAGTTGTACCCCATGGACGAATGGAATCTGCTCATGGAGAAGATGAACAAAAAAAATAGATTTAAAAAGAAGAACAACGATTTTATACGGCGTTTTTCTGCCGGAGTTAAAGTGGTAGAGATAGATGGCACGGGAAGACTTTTGATTCCGAAAAACTTGATAGATGTAGCCCACATTTCTAAAGATGTAGTGTTGAGTTCGGCCATTAATATTGTTGAAATCTGGGATAAAGATAAGTATGAAAAAGTATTGGAAGAAACTGCCGAGAATTTTGGCGATTTGGCAGAAGAAGTAATGGGGGATGACGGCGATGAATTATCATAACCCTGTGTTATTGCAGGAAGCTGTAGATGGTCTTCATATAAAGGAAGACGGCATTTATGTGGATGTCACTTTTGGAGGCGGAGGACATTCAAGAGAAATATTGAAAAGACTGGGGCCTGCCGGAAAATTGTTTGCTTTTGATCAGGATGAAGAGGCTGTAAAAAACACGATCCCAGATGAACGCTTTTTGCTGATCACGGAGAATTTTAGATATATATCCCAGTTCCTCAAGTTCTATGGCATACAGCAAGTAGATGGTGTTTTGGCCGATTTTGGAGTGTCGTCCCATCAATTCGACAACGCAGCACGTGGATTTTCTACACGCTTTGATGCCAATTTGGATATGCGGATGAGTCAACGAGACACGCTTTCGGCTCTAGAGGTGGTAAACGATTATACGTTCGAAGCCCTTAACCGAATATTGTTTCAGTACGGAGAATTACGCCAAGCAAAGGCCATTGCAAATGCCATACTAGCAGCAAGAGAATTAAGAGCCATAAAAACGTCGGAACAATTAAAAGAAGTGCTAAAGCCCTTTTTGCCCAAGCACCGAGAGCATAAAATACTGGCGCAAGTATATCAGGCTATTAGAATTGAGGTGAATCAGGAACTATCGGCCATATCGGAATTTTTATTGCAGACGCCCGATTTGGTGAAAGTAGGCGGCAGACTAAGTCTAATTAGCTACCACTCGCTGGAAGACCGGTTAGTGAAACGCTTCATTACAACAGGTAAGTTTGAAGGCGAACCGGACAAAGATTTTTACGGAAAAAGCCATATTCCTTTTAAAAAGGTAAACGGGTTGCAAGTTCCGACAAGAGAAGAACTAAAATTAAACAATAGGGCACGCAGTGCCAAATTGAGAATTGCAGAAAGAATAAAAGAGGACTCTTAAAATTTGTCCTTATAAATAAAGTAACCGATTATAATACATAACAATGAGAAACGGATTTTTAGACATTTTAAAGGGAAAATTCTTAGTGAGTGGCGATGCTCCAAAGAATTGGCTTTTTATCATTTTCGCTTCCTTTTTAGCTACTGTAATGATTGCAAGCTCGCACAGTGCAGATGGTAAAGTACATCGCATTGCATCCCTAAATAACGAAGTAAAAGAATTGCGAAGCCAATTTGTAGAAGTACGCTCAAATGTACAACGCTTAAAACTGGAGTCTACCATAACACAAACCGTACAGCACGAAGGCCTTTATCCATCAGAAGTGCCACCAAAAAAAATCAGGGTTAATCTATCAAAATAATGCCAAACAAAGAAAAGCACATCTTAACGCGTATGTATGTCGTAGCAGGATTTCTGTTTGTCCTGGCTATTACCATTATGGTGAAATTGGTGAGTATCCAAATGGTAGACGGAGAAAAGTATCGAAAGCTGGCTATGGATAGAACCGAAAAAATGTTTACTATAGCGCCCAATCGCGGTAATTTATATTCCGATGACGGAAGTTTGCTTGCTACATCTGTTTCTAAATATACTATACGCTTCGATGCCAAAACAGTTTCTGATAAAGATTTTGAAACGCATGTAACCCACTTATCTAAGGAACTTTCTGCACTACTTAAAAAACCCGCTGCACACTACCAGCAATTGTTACGAAAGGCGAAAGCAAATCAAAGCCGGTATGCCCTTATTGCACGCGATATAGATTATGCCGATTATGTACAGGTAAAAGAAATGCCCTTATTTAACAAAGGCCCTTATAAGGGAGGTCTTATTGTGGAGCAGCGTACCTTGCGCGAACATCCGCTAGGCAAGATTGCGGAACGCAGCGTGGGCTACGAGCGCGTAGATGAGAACGGTTACTATACCCGTGTTGGGTTAGAAGGTGCTTTTGGGCAGTATTTAAGGGGTGCCGAAGGGAAAAGGTTAAAACAAAAAATAGCCAAAGGACAGTGGAAACCTATTGGTTTTGATAATATTATTGAACCCAAAGACGGCTATGATGTGGTTTCTACCATAGACATAAATATTCAAGATATAGCACATCATGCCTTACTCTTTCAGCTTGAAAAGTACAAGGCAGATCATGGCAGCGTTATCGTGATGGAAACCAAAACCGGAGAGATTAAAGCCATTTCAAATTTAGGGCGCACCCAAGAAGGCAAGTACTACGAACGCTTAAATTACGCCATTGGCGAATCGCACGAACCGGGTTCTACCTTTAAATTAATGTCTATAGTAGCGGCCTTAGAAGATAAAGTTATAGATACCAGTACCGTATTCGATACCGAAAATGGTCGTTGGAAGGTATTCGACAGAACAGTGCGCGATGCTAAGCACGGAGGGTATGGTAAAATTTCGGCAGCCAAAGCCTTTGAGGTTTCTTCCAATACTGCGTTTGCCAAAATGATTCATAACGGATACAAACAAAATCCAGAAAAATTTGTAACACGCCTTATGAACATGGGGTTACACCAAGAGTTGGGTTTGCCAGTTAATGGTGAAGGTACACCGGTAATTCGCTATCCCGGCGACAAAGGATGGTCCGGTATTTCATTGGCCTGGATGTCTCATGGCTATGAGGTCTCTATGACCCCTTTACAAATTCTAACCTTCTACAATGCCATTGCGAACGACGGAGAAATGCTAAAGCCCAGACTCATTAAAGAAGTCCGCGAGTGGAATAAAACCATTTACAGCTTTAATAAAGAAATAATAAACCCTTCTATCTGCTCTAAGGAAACCGCCAAGATAGCAAGAAAGTTACTACAAGATGTGGTAGACAAAAAATACGGTACAGGACATAGTCTTTATTCTCCCAATTTTTCAATGGCAGGAAAAACCGGCACCTGTCAAAAAGATTATGTCTCTAAAGATCCCGACAAACTAAAATACATCTCTTCGTTTGCAGGGTATTTTCCAGTCGATGACCCGAAATATTCCTGTATTGTGGTCATACATGAACCCGATAAAAGCGTAGGATATTACGGTGCCGACGTGTCTGGACCGGTGTTCAAATCTATTGCCCAAAAAATATTCAGCTCCTCCCCTATCACAGATGAGTTACATTCCCTTCAACCGGAAACAACTGCCTTAAATGAAGCATACGAAGCCTATTATACAGAAGCTCAGAAAAAATATAACACCGTGCCCAATGTAGAAGGTCTTAGTGGTATGGATGCGGTGGCTATTCTGGAAAATTTGGGGTTAGAAGTAGAAACAAGAGGAAACGGAAAGGTTAGAAAACAATCAATAACCCAAGGTACGGATCTTAAAAAGGTACAAAAAATAGTATTGGAACTCTAATGAAGGTGCTTAAAGACATATTATACGGTGTTGGTCTTTCTGCGGTAAGCGGAACGACATCCCTGCACATCAATAACATTTATTTCGATTCGCGAAAAGTGGGTTTAGATGATGTATTTGTAGCCATAAAAGGTACTGCAGTAGATGGCCATACGTATATACCCAAAGCCATTTCCTCGGGAGCCAAAGCGATCGTTTGCGAGCATCTACCCGATGCGATGGTCAATGGAGTAACTTATATAGCCGTAGATAATGCCCACAAGGCGTTGGCCATTATGGCGTCCAATTTTTACGATACCCCGTCTAAAAATCTAAAACTGATCGGTGTTACCGGAACAAATGGAAAAACCACCGTATGCACGCTTTTGTATCGATTATTTAAAAACGCCGGTTATAAAGTGGGGCTTCTTTCTACTATTAAAATTATGGTCGATGAAACAGAATACCCAACAAGCCTTACCACACCAGATGCCCTTAGCATCAACAGACATCTAAGTTACATGGTAAATTCGGGCGTTGAGTTTTGTTTTATGGAGGTTAGTTCGCATGGTATTCATCAAAAAAGAACCGAAGGACTGGTTTTTGAAGGTGCTGTTTTTACCAATCTAACGCATGACCATCTGGATTATCACAACTCCTTTGCCGAATACCGAGATACCAAAAAAATCTTGTTCGACCAACTATCTAAAAAGGCATTTGCCCTTACCAATATCGACGATAAGAATGGGTTGTTCATGTTGCAAAATACCAAAGCCAGAAAATTTACCTATGCGCTAAAAACCTATGCAGACTATCGTGCCCAAATCTTGGAGAATCAATTTAACGGACAACTTCTAAAGATAGACGGCCAAGAATTATGGTCCAAGCTAATCGGAAATTTTAACGCCTATAACCTAGTCGCTATTTACGCCACTGCCGATTTACTAGGATTAGAAAAAATAGAAACCCTAAGGTTGCTCAGCGAACTAGACAACGTAGATGGCCGATTTCAATACTTTATATCAAAAGAAAGAATTACAGCGATAGTTGATTATGCCCATACACCGGATGCGCTAAAAAATGTACTTGATACAATCAATACATTGAGAACTGGAAATGAAAATGTCATCACCGTCGTGGGGTGTGGTGGTGACAGAGACAGGTCAAAGCGTCCGGTTATGGGTCATATCGCTTCAGCACTGAGCAATACGGTCATCTTTACCGCAGACAATCCCCGAAACGAATCGGCTACTTCCATTATTGATGAAATGCAAGGTGGTGTAGAACCACAACACGCTCGTAAAATACTAGCCATAGAAAACAGGGCACAGGCTATAAAAACTGCCTGTCAACTCGCTCACTCCAATGATATCATCTTGGTGGCCGGTAAAGGGCATGAAACCTATCAGGAAACTAAGGGTGTCCGAATCGATTTTGACGACTTTAAAATGGTGAAAGAAATTCTATTGGACTTAAATAAATGAAAAAAATAAAGGCTTTTTAAACACGCCTTAGGAATTATGCTATACTATTTGTTCGACTATTTAGACAAACAATATGATCTGCCCGGGGCGGGATTATTTCAATTCCTGACTTTTAGGGCGGCTATGGCGGTATTAGTGTCCTTAATTATAGCGACGACCTATGGCAAAAAGATTATACTCTTTCTGCAACACAAACAAATTGGAGAAACGATCCGCGATTTGGGTTTAGAAGGACAACAACAAAAATCGGGTACGCCTACCATGGGAGGCTTAATAATCATTTTGGCCACCCTAATTCCGGTACTTCTTTTTGCCGATTTAAAAAATATTTACATCGTCTTACTCATTTTTACAACTGTTTGGATGGGCGTAATAGGGTTCTTAGATGATTATATTAAAATTTTCAAAAAAGACAAAGCAGGTCTTAAAGGGAGGTTTAAGGTTTTAGGGCAAATTGTACTGGGACTCATTGTAGGTGCCACCCTATACTTTCATCCGGAAGTGACTATGAAAGAACGCAGTAAAACGCAAATTACCGCCAATTTTACGGTAGAAAAAGTAGCCGGAGCAGAGATTAAATCGACCAAAACCACGGTGCCATTTTTTAAAAATAATGAGTTAGATTATACCGCCTTTCTCACCTGGGCCGGAGATGGTTTAGCTACATACGCTTGGCTCATTTTTATTCCTATTGTAATTATCATTGTTACAGCAGTTTCTAACGGCGCTAATCTTACCGATGGCATCGACGGATTGGCAGCGGGAACATCCGCTATTATTGTGCTTACTCTCGGTATATTCACCTGGATTTCCGGAAATATCATCTTCTCTGAATACTTAGACATTATGTTTATCCCTAAGGTTGGGGAACTCGTGGTTTTTATCACTGCATTTGTAGGGGCATTGGTAGGTTTTTTGTGGTATAACGCCTATCCTGCACAAGTGTTTATGGGCGATACCGGAAGCCTTACCATTGGAGGGGTTATTGCAGTTATAGCCATTATAACCCGTAAAGAATTATTGATTCCTGTATTGTGCGGTATTTTCTTTGCCGAGTCACTTTCCGTAATTGCCCAAGTAGGCTATTTTAAATACACCAAAAAAAAATTAGGCGAAGGCCAACGTATTTTCCTTATGGCACCTATTCACCATCACTTTCAAAAGAAAGGATATCATGAAAGTAAGATTGTTACCCGCTTTTGGATCATTGGTATCCTACTCGCCATAATAACCGTAGTAACCCTAAAAATACGCTAAATGAAACGGTTGGTCATCTTAGGCGGAGGAGAAAGCGGTGTAGGCACAGCTATTTTGGGACATAAAAAAGGCTATGACGTTTTTTTGTCGGATAAGGGTAAAATAAAAGCGAAATACAAAGAAGTTCTTATACATCTTGGGATAGATTGGGAAGAAGAACAACATACGGCAGAAAAAATTTTGAATGCCGATCTCGTCATGAAAAGTCCGGGCATACCCGATAAGGCACCTTTAGTGCTTCAGCTAAACGCAAAAGGTATTCCGGTAATCTCCGAAATAGAATTTGCTTCAAAATATACCGATGCTACCATAGTGGGCATTACCGGCAGCAACGGCAAAACCACCACTACCATGCTTACCTACCATATCTTAAAAAATGGGGCCTTACACGTAGGAATGGCCGGGAATATTGGAGACAGCTTTGCCAAAATGGTAGCAGAAAACGACTATGACTACTATGTGCTGGAAATAAGCAGCTTTCAATTAGACGGAATTAAAGATTTTAAACCTCATATCGCTGTTCTTACCAATATTACCCCGGATCATTTAGATCGATACGACCATAGATTTGAAAACTATATCGCCTCTAAATTTAGAATTATAGAAAACCAAAATGAAGAAGATTATTTCATTTACGAAGCAGATGACAATGTAGTATCAAATTGGCTACTGAAGCATCCTACAGCATCTAAAAAAGTGCCTTTTTCACTCTTCGAAAAAAATGGTGAAGGTGCCTACATAAAGGACAATAAAATAATGGTGAACACACAAAATGAAAGTATCGAAATGAGTACAGACACACTTGCTTTAGAAGGAAAACACAACTTAAAGAACACCATGGCAGCCAGCACCGTTGCTAAATTAGTGGGCATTAGAAAGGAGACCATTCGAGAGAGTATTGCCAATTTTCAAGGTGCACCACATCGCTTGGAAAAAGTATTGAAAATACACCATGTACACTACATTAACGACTCCAAGGCGACCAATGTAAATTCTACCTATTATGCCTTAGATAGTGTAAAAACACCCATTGTATGGATTGTTGGCGGGGTAGATAAGGGCAATGAATACAAAGAATTGATGTCGCTGGTGCGCGAAAAAGTAAAGGCTATTGTCTGCTTAGGGTTAGACACTACCAAAATTAAAGAAGCTTTCGGAAATGTGGTAGATCTGCTGGTAGAAACCTACGCCATGGAAGAAGCCGTAAAGGTAGCCTACAAAATTGCGGAACGTGGGGATACGGTGCTTTTATCGCCCGCCTGTGCAAGTTTCGATCTTTTTGAAAATTATGAAGATCGCGGAAATCAATTTAAAAAAGCGGTAAAAAATTTGTAAACGGTGCTGCAATTGTATAAAAATATTAAGGGAGATAAGGCAATTTGGGCTGTAGTGGCTCTATTGGCGCTGTTTTCGTTTTTACCGGTGTACAGTGCCAGTAGCAATTTAGTGTACGTAGTAGGCAACGGAACTACATTTGGACACTTGCTAAAACATGCCCTATTATTGTTTTTGGGTTTTGGAATTATTTATGGGATACACAACATTCCCACCCACTATTTTAAAGGGCTCTCTATAATTGCGATGCCCATAGTGCTGTTACTCTTGGTGTATACTTTAGCACAAGGTACTACTATTGATGGCGCCAATGCCAGCCGATGGATTCGTGTTCCAGTGGTGGGCTTTACCTTTCAAGCGTCCGGCCTTGCCATGGTTGTCCTTATGATTTATGTAGCAAGATACCTCAGTAAAATCAAGGAAAAAACCATTACATTTTCAGAAAGTATACTGCCCTTATGGTTGCCGGTTTTCTTGGTAGTCATGCTTATTTTACCTGCCAATTTCTCTACCGCAGCTATCATTTTCTGTATGGTTCTGTTGCTGTGTTTCTTGGGGGGTTACCCTTTAAAGTATATTATGAGCATTCTGCTCACAGGACTGGTAGTATTAACGCTCTTTATAGGTATTGCCAAGGCGGCACCCGACTTATTTCCCAATAGAGTGGATACCTGGATCAGTAGAATTGAAAATTTTACAAACGGCACCGATTCTGAAGCGGATTACCAAATAGAAAGAGCGAAAATAGCAATAGCAACCGGAGGAATTGTAGGCAATGGTGCCGGAAAAAGTGTTATGAAGAATTTTTTACCTCAAAGCTCATCAGACTTTATATATGCCATAATTATAGAAGAGTATGGTCTTATTGGTGGCTTTGCGCTCGTATTTTTTTACTTGCTACTCCTCTTCAGAATTGTTGTAGTAGCTAATGGAAATAGAACCACTTTCGGAAAATTGGTGGTGCTCGGTGTAGGGCTGCCCATAGTGTTCCAGGCGCTATTAAATATGGCGGTAGCGGTAGAATTATTTCCCGTTACGGGCCAAACTCTACCCTTAATAAGTAGTGGAGGAACCTCTAGTTGGATGACCTGTTTGGCTATAGGTATTATCTTAAGTGCAAGCCATCAAAACAGTAAGGAACGCAAGGCCGTAAAAATAGATGAATCGAACCCTTTAGAAGTACTAAGTGGGCAATTATAAATTTATAGTATCCGGTGGAGGCACAGGCGGCCATATTTATCCGGCCATCGCCATCGCCAATGCCTTGAAACAAAAATTTCCCAATGCCGAATTTCTCTTTGTGGGCGCAAAAGATCGGATGGAAATGGAAAAAGTACCCCAAGCAGGCTATGCCATAAAAGGATTATGGATTAGTGGCTTACAACGTAAACTAAGTGTAAAAAATGTATTGTTTCCAATTAAAATAGTAGATAGTTTGATTAAGGCCAGAAATATACTTGCACATTTTAAACCGGATGTGGTTATCGGCACCGGTGGCTTTGCCAGTGGACCCTTGGTCGCTATGGCATCAACGCGCAATATTCCGGTATTATTGCAGGAACAAAACTCCTACGCCGGAATTACCAATAAACTATTGGCTAAAAAAGCCCATACGATATGCGTGGCTTACGATGGCATGGAACAATTTTTTCCAAAAACAAAAATTGTAAAAACCGGAAACCCCATCCGCAGCGAATTACTTCTGGAAAGCAAGAACTCCAATGAAGCGTTCCAATTTTTAGGTTTGGATCCCAACAAAAAAACGGTACTTATTTTGGGAGGGAGTTTAGGTGCCAAAAAAATTAATGAGCTTATAAAAGACAACCTAGTTTTTTTTAAAACACTTGGCATACAGCTTATTTGGCAATGTGGCAGCTTATACTACGACACGTACAAAATCTTTGCTTCATCTACGGTAAAAGTATATGATTTTCTTAACCGAATGGATATGGCCTATGCGGCAGCCGAAATTATTATATCCAGAGCGGGTGCAAGTTCGGTATCCGAATTATGTGTGGTAGGCAAACCCGTACTTTTTATTCCCTCGCCCAATGTAGCCGAAGACCATCAAACAAAAAACGCATTGACCTTAGTTGAAAAAGATGCGGCATTATTACTGCGAGAAAAAGACGTAACTACCCAATTTGAAGCTACATTTTCTGCCTTAGTAACCTCTAAGGAACGACAAAAAACCTTAGGAGAAAATATCAAAAAATTGGCCTTGCCGAATGCTACTAATGCCATTGTAAACGAAATAGAAAAATTGCTAGTTAACCAAGCAAATGCCGGAGCTACATGAATTTAAAGAACCTACATAATGTGTATTTTATAGGTATTGGCGGCATCGGCATGTCGGCTTTGGCTCGCTATTTTCTTTTCATGGAAAAAAGAGTATTAGGATACGATAAGACCGAGGTACCCCTAACCCGAGAATTAGAAGCCATGGGTATAGATATTCATTATGAGGATAGTGTAGTAGTCGTTCATAACAAGCAATTAGATCCCACCAACACCTTAGTGGTCTATACGCCAGCTGTACCCAAAGATCATGCGGAGTTAAACTACTTTAAAGATCATGGTTTTTCCGTAATGAAGCGCTCTGAAGTATTAGGGTTAATTACAGAAAATTCCTTTTGCTTTGCTGTTGCAGGTACACATGGAAAAACAACGACCTCCTGTATTCTTGCTCATATTTTAAAGGAATCCGGAATACCTATTATGGCATTTTTAGGAGGAATTTCCGAAGATTTTAACAGCAACTTTTTACTAGAAGGAACAGACTATTCTGTGGTAGAAGCCGATGAATACGATAGATCCTATTTAAGACTTTCTCCAAATATTGCTTGCATTACGTCTATGGATGCGGATCATTTGGATATTTATGGCAGTAGAGATGCCCTTGTAGAAAGCTTTGTGGATTTTACAAAACGACTAAAACCCGGAGGCAAGCTTTTTGTTCGCAACGGACTTCCATTAGAGGGCATCACCTACGGTATAGAAGATGATTCGGACTATTGCATACAGCGAATTACCATTAAAAATGGAACCTATATTTTTGATATAAAAACACCGGAAATAACCCTTAAAGACCTACGATTCCACAAACCCGGAAGGCATAATTTACTCAATGGACTAGTGGCCTTCGCCATGGCCATGCAGTTGGGTATTGCACCAGAAAGACTCGCAAAAGCCTTAGCCTCTTTTAAAGGAGTACAACGGCGATTTTCGTATCAAATACAAACAAAATCATTTGTATTTATAGACGATTATGCACACCATCCCACAGAAATTAATGCGGTACACGATGCCATTAGAGAGTTGTATCCCGGCAGGCAGGCCACAGCAGTATTTCAGCCCCATTTATTTTCAAGGACAAAAGATTTTGCCGAAGATTTTGCTAAGAGTCTTTCTTGTTTCGACCGCATTATTCTATTAGATATTTATCCGGCAAGGGAAAAACCCATTCCCGGTATTACTTCTGAGTGGCTTTTACAAAAAATATCCAATCCTAAAAAGGAATTGGTTTCAAAACAAACACTAAGCACGGCTATAAAAACACATCAACCAGAAATCTTAGTCACTATGGGTGCCGGCGACATTGGTCTGGAAATAGCACAATTAAAAAAAGAACTGGAATATGAAATTTAACTGGAATTATATAAAACTATTTGGACTATTAATCACCGTAATTGGCCTTTTTTCCTTTAGTAATCACCGAAGTAATCTAAAAACAGTGCACGGTATAAAGATTGCTTTCGAAGGAAACGAAAATCTATACATTACGGAAGAAACGGTTAATAAATTGTTAATACAAAAATACGGAACACTTCAGAATGTCGCCAAAGAAAAATTAGTTTTGAATACTATGGAAAAGGTCTTACAGGCCAATGAAATGGTAAAAAATGCCCAGGTTTATCTTACTGTAAATGGCGAGCTTAATTCTAAAATAATTCAGCGAAAGCCAATCGGACGAGTAGAGGGGATTGCAAAATTTTATGTGGATGATGAAGGAAAACGAATGCCACTTTCCAAAAATCACTCTGCAAGAGTACCTATAATTACGGGTGAGATCACAGGTAAAGGGTTGGAAGATGTTTTTGCCATTTTAAAATACATTAACCAAATCGATTTTTTACGGAAAAATATCATAGGTATTCATATTGAGGCCGAAGAAAATTACCAGTTAAAATTCCGAATGGAAAATTTTGTGGTACACTTAGGAGGAGTAGATCATTTAGAGGAGAAGTTTACCAATTTTATGGCGTTTTACACTAAAGCGGACAAAGATAATATGCTAAGTGCCTATAGTACAGTAAGTTTAGAGTTTAGTAATCAGGTAGTTTGTAGTAAAATATAAGGTATGGAACAAGGGAATTATTCAGTGGGTTTAGACATTGGAACCACCAAAATTGTAGCAGTCATTGGTAAGGAAAACGAATATGGCAAGATTGAAATTTTAGGAATTGGCAGATCTAAAAGTTTGGGCGTGCATCGCGGAGTGGTGAACAATATTACCCAAACCATTAAGTCGATTCAGCAAGCCGTGGAACAGGCAGAAGCCAATTCAGGCCTTAAGATAGGCTCTGTAGTGGTTGGAATCGCAGGACAGCACATCAGAAGTTTACAGCACAGCGACTACATAACACGGATAGATTCTGAAGAAGTTATAAACGAAGATGATCTGGACAGGTTGTGCAATCAGGTATACAAATTGGTAATGCTCCCCGGAGAGGAAATTATTCATGTGCTTCCCCAAGAGTATAAGGTAGACGGACAAGCCGAAATAAAACAACCCATAGGGATGTACGGCGGTCGTTTGGAAGCCAATTTCCATGTGGTCGTAGGTCAGGTTTCCTCTATAAAAAATGTGGGTCGATGTATTAAAAGTGCCGGATTAGAATTGGGCAATATCACCCTTGAACCCTTAGCATCGGCCAATGCCGTCTTAAGTCAGGAAGAAAAAGAAGCCGGTGTAGCGCTTATTGATATTGGCGGAGGCACCACAGATTTAGCCATTTTTAAAGATGGTATTATTCGGCATACGGCTGTTATCCCCTTTGGCGGCAACGTAATTACCGAAGATATTAAAGAAGGCTGTTCCATAATAGAAAAACAGGCCGAGTTGTTGAAAATTAAATTTGGATCTGCCTGGCCCGGCGAAAATAAGGACAATGAAATCGTATCCATTCCGGGACTAAGAGGTAGAGAACCTAAAGAAATTACGCTAAAAAACCTATCAAAAATTATACATGCCCGGGTAGTAGAAATTGTAGAACAGGTATATGTTGAGATTAAAAACTATGGCCACGAAGAACAAAAGAAAAAACTTATTGCAGGCATAGTGCTCACCGGTGGCGGAAGTCAGTTAAAGCATCTAAAACAATTGGTAGAATACATTACCGGTATGGATACCCGTATTGGATACCCCAATGAGCATCTGGCAGGAGATTCCGATGAGGAAATTGCAAGTCCCTTATATGCTACAGCTGTGGGCTTACTGATGAACGCCCTACAGAACAAGGAGAAAATGCTGGCTTCGAAGCAGACTGAAAAAAGCAGAGAAGAAACACCCTTAGAACCTGTTTTAGAAGGGCACCAAGGCACTACGGTAAAAACGGCCCAACGCCGAGAGCGCAAAACCATTTTTGACAAATGGTCCGAAAAGTTGAAAGATTTTTTGGACAACGCAGAATAACAAACGAAAGAACACAATTTTAGAACCCGTAATACGAACACTATGAGCAAAAACACTGAATTTGAAAGTATCGCTTTTGATTTACCCAAAAATCAAAGCAATGTTATAAAAGTTATTGGCGTTGGCGGCGGTGGCAGTAATGCTATAAATCACATGTTTAAAGCAGGCATCAATGGCGTAGATTTTGTGATCTGCAACACCGACTCGCAAGCCCTTCAAAATAGCCCTGTGCCCAATAAAATACAGTTGGGGGTAACCCTTACAGAAGGTTTGGGTGCTGGCGCAAACCCGGATGTCGGCGAACAAGCAGCCATAGAAAGTATGCAGGATATAAAATCCATGCTAGATACAACCACCAAAATGGTGTTTATAACCGCAGGAATGGGTGGTGGCACAGGAACCGGTGCGGCGCCTGTTATTGCCAGACAAGCCAAGGAAATGGACATCCTGACCGTTGGCATTGTAACGATGCCCTTTGTGTTCGAAGGGAAAATGCGATGCCACCAAGCTCAGTTAGGTATCGAAAAATTACGCGCCAATGTAGATTCTTTAATTGTAATTAATAACAATAAATTAAGAGAAGTATATGGCAATCTAGGTTTTAAAGCAGGCTTTTCCAAAGCGGATGAAGTATTAGCCACTGCGGCCCGAGGAATTGCCGAAGTAATAACCCATCATTATACCCAAAACATAGATTTACGTGATGCCAAAACGGTACTATCCAACAGTGGCACAGCCATTATGGGATCTGCCATTTCTTCCGGTACCGGAAGAGCCAATGAAGCCATCCTAAATGCCTTGGATTCCCCTTTGCTCAATGACAATAAAATTACAGGAGCCAAGAACGTACTGTTGCTCATCGTATCAGGATCTAAGGAAATTACGATCGACGAGATAGGCGAAATCAATGATCATATACAAATTGAAGCCGGTCATGGCGCCAATATCATTATGGGTGTAGGAGAAGACGATACTTTGGGCGATGCTATCGCAGTTACCGTAATTGCTACCGGTTTTCATATAGATCAGCAAGACGATATTGTAAATACCGAATCCAAAAAAATTATACACACCTTAGAAGAAGAACAAAAGGCAGAACAAATTCTAAGATCCAATGAAATTGTGCATACATTGGAAGAAGAAAAAGACGCGCTTCGTGAAGAACCCAGCGTTATAAAGCATACGTTATTTGAAGAACTCCGGGACGATATGGATCTTATTCCAACCTCTAGTTATATTAAGAACTTCAATGTGTTCTACGAAGAAGTAATTGCCCAAAATGTAAGCGACGATTTTATTATTATTGATTCTAAAGAAGCCTTAAATGATATCGAAGTGGTAGAACCGGAAGTCGTATCCAAAAAAAATAAAGAAGAAGATCAGTTTACACTAAGTTTTGATTTGCCTTTATCGAATAAGATCGAAGTTGAGGAAGATGAAAAGGAACACGTGATTACCTTTAATTTGGATGATGAACTAAGGGATATGGATGTTCAAGATCATATAGAAGTGATCCCTGTGTTAGAATACAACAAACACGGAGAAACCCGGTACAGCTTGGATGATTACATGGAGTTAGAAAAAAAATTGACTGGAGCAAAATCTAAGGCCGAAACGTATGAACCTAAAATTGTTGAGAATAAATTGGTATTCGAAAAAAAGACGATCAACACTTCGGAATCTACTGCGCATAGCAATGCTCAAACAGAAATAGATCCTATGAACAGCCCGTTAGAAGATTTGCTCAAAGAACGTGCTGATGAGCGCCGTAGAAAATTAAAAGATTTTAATTACAAATTTCAAAATAGCCTCAACCATATAGAGGAAATAGAAAAGCAACCGGCCTATAAAAGACAGGGCATAGATCTGAATGAAAATCCAAGAGAAGCAAGGGTTTCCAGAACTTCTTTGGGCGAGGACAGCAATGATGAAATACAACTGCGATCTAATAACTCCTTTTTGCACGACAATGTAGATTAGTTCTTTAGTAAGGATGGTCTAAAAAAATACAAGTAAAAACCCGAAAACTAGCATCTTTTTCGGGTTTATTTTTTTATCTTCACACCGCTAAAAAAGCGTATTATGAGCTTGCAGGATAACGTAATGGAACAAATGAAAGCGGCCATGAAAGCTAAAGATGCGGTAGCCCTAGAATCGCTCAGAGCTATTAAATCGGCTATTTTGTTGGCACAAACAGAAGCGGGTGGCGCAGCCGGACTTACCGCAGAAAACGAACTTAAATTGGTTCAAAAGCTGGTAAAACAGCGCAAAGACAGTGCTGCCATTTACAGAGCCCAAGGAAGAGAAGATTTAGCTGCACCAGAATTGGCACAAGCAGCTATAATAGAAAAATTTTTACCCGAACAATTATCGGAAACCCAAATCGCAGAAGTGATCACAAAATTGATAACAAGTTCCGGTGCTTCGGGCATGAAGGATATGGGAAAAGTAATGGGATTGGCTACAGCAGAATTGGCCGGGCGAGCCGATGGCAAGACGATCTCAAAAATCGTAAAAGAGAAGCTGGTATAGTACCATAAAGATACGATTTTGCCCAGCGTGGGAATTAGGTTTGGTGCCTGCCCGAAATAGTTCGTTCTAGCAAGATTCAACAGCGAAGGGTTAAAAGAATGGCATATCATAGAAAGAGAGATTAAAATATTGGCTGCGTAGTTCAACTGGATAGAATATCAGATTTCGGCTCTGAGGGTTGGGGGTTCGAATCCCTCCGCGGTCACTAAACGGGATTTTTCACAAAATGAGTGAAAATTCCCGTTTTTTATTTCCCTTGAGTCACCTGAAAATGAGTAGATTGCGCTGAAAATCTCATTGATCCTAAAAGTTTGAACTGCCTTGTTTTTGAAGTCGTACCCAATTCCGTCTGGGAAGACCATATATTGTAGGGCCCTTTTAGTTTCCAAATCACCTGACTCCCACAATTTAGGAAGGTTACAGGCATAACCAAGTGCCAGTTTTACCGACTTTTTGAGGTTTGAACTATTTATGCCCCTGTTCTCCAATTTTGTTTCGAGTTCCCTTTGTTCGGCCTTCAGTTCTGGCATGAAAAGATCATATTGGGACTTGGTAATCTCGTTCAACAGAACGAACCTTCTTTCTAATGTACCTATCCGCTCCTTTACCTGATCCAGTTCTTTGGACAACCTTTTTTGGTCTTCCAAAGCTTCCTGATTTTTGTCCAGCAGGGTATCGTGAATGATTTCGGTCAGGGGTTCGATGTACTTTTTATCCGCAATCGTATATTCACCCAGAACGTTCAGGAACTCCTGATGGAGCTTTTTAGCGCTCCTGTTCTCCCTACTTCCCTTTCGTCGGTTCTTGTAATAGTAAAGGCCCTTTTTCCGCACTATAAAGCCGGTGTATGGTGTGCCGCAAACCGAAGACCTGACGAACTGTTTCAGAGGCAGGTTTTCGTCATCGAAGGTGTACTTTCGGGGAGATTCACCTACATGAAGCAGATTATGGATTTTAAGAAAGACCTCTTTTGGAATCAGGGCCTCGTGTTTTCCCTCAATTACCTCTCCGGGAATCAGGCTATTGACGATAAGTCCACAATAGAAAGGATTCCGAAAAAGATCGGACAGTTTTTTTGCGTTGATATGCAAGCCCTTTTCCTTTAGGCGTTTTGCAATCTCGACATGGGACATATTTTGGTTGGCCTTCCATAAAAAGGCCTGTTTGAGCAATCTTCCCTCTTCGGTGACCACAAAATTAGGGACCTTCCCTTTTCCGGGATTGGCATTCGTGTATCCAAAGGGGTAAGCTCCCGTCCAGTATCCCTTTCGTAACTTTTCCTGCATGCCGGTAATGGATTTATCCCTGCGGATCTGATTATCGAAGTGGGAGAACATGTGAAAGAGATTTTCTTGGAACGTACCGGCACTTGTGGTCACATCGATTTCCTGAGTGGCCGATATCACGGCAACACCCTGCTTTTTCAACTGTCCGCTGATATACGCCCCGTTCGCGCCCGTTCTTGAAAACCTATCGTAGGAATAGACAATGATATAGCCAATGTTCTTCCTCCTCTTGACATAGCTCAGCATTTTTTGGAATTCCCTTCGCTCATCGCTCTTTGCCGATTCGTAGGTTCCCCCAAAATACTCTATCACCTCTAGCTTTTTTCTGATGGCATACTCCTGACAGTATTTGAGTTGCGTGGTCAGGCTGGCATTGTTATCGAATTGCTCCTTACTGGAAACACGGGTGTAAATAACGGCCGTATCGCTTTTGCCTATAATCCTACCTTTTTCCTTTTTCGCAAATTGCTCGAATACCTCTAGGTTCATACTACTATCTTTTTGGTCCTTTCAAGTCCTTTTTGCTATTATTCCCGTCCTCAATACCCAAGTTGAAATTCTTCGAAAGGTTTTTTTTTTGACCTATTTCCTTTTGCATTCTCTTGATGGAAGTCTCGTAAAAAAAGTTGACTATCGCCAACATATTATTATGTTTCTCGGAAGCTTTGAGTGCATCGATGTATTCTTGCCTATCCTCCTTTAAAATGATGATATGGGGATGTTTGAATTTCTCCAGGATAAAATTGGACAGCAACCGGCCCAACCTTCCATTACCGTCCGGGAAGGGATGGCTGTAAATGAACATTTTGTGGAATATGGCACTCAATTCCAAAGGATGCGTTTTTTTGTTTTTGATGGCATCGTCAAAACTGGCCAGAAGCCTTGGCATGTTCGCTATGGCCTTTTTGGTGTCACGGAATACGGTATCACCGGCCGCCATTTGGGTCTTAGCATATTCCCCGGGTCTATGGCCTTTATAGGGCAAGGTATTTTTGGTCAATATTTTATGGACCGTTCTTACGAAGGATTCGTTTAAGTCGGAACCATTATTTTTTAAGATATAATCATAGGCATTGAAATGGTCCATGATTTCGAACGCTTCCAGTAAGGTCTTGTTGACCAGGTTAACGGCATATCCCTTTTCCTTAAGCTCCCTTGTGTCGTCCACGCTGAAGCTGTTGCCCTCGATACCACAACTGTGGGCGGAAAAAAGGATTTCATTGTATCTCCTGAAATCATCTGCACTAAAGGCCGATACGATCAATTTATCATATTTCTCCTTTAGGGAATCGTACTCTTTCCTGATTACTACGAACGGATCGTTTCCTTCCATGGGCTATTTGAATTTTGATTCGATTTCTATTTTCTTTCGTGACTGTCTTTCATCTTTCCAGAACATTCTTTTTCGAATTGTCCGTAAACGTTCTGCCAATTCACCTCCTACGGTCATCATTCTTTTTGTATCCGTCCTCATTGTTCCTCCCTATTTTGGCTTAGGACCTTTTCCTCGTTCTTTACCAGGTAATCAAAGGCCTTGTTGACCAGTTCGTTCAATTTCATTTTTTTCCTCTCGGCCATTATCGAGAGCTCCCTGTGGATTTCACTGGATGTACGAATATTGAACACGCCCCTATAGAACCTGTTCGGTTCTTTGCCAAGCTCCTTGCAGGTGCCAAGATAATCTTCGACAGATTCCTCAAAGGCCTCCTTTAGCTCTTTGACAGACCTGCCCTCATAGGTCACGAGATCGTTTATTCCGATAACCTTTCCGTGCAGCAAACCGTCCCCTGAACTATACTCCACGGAACCGTAATACCCTTTATGTTCCAAATTATCCGCCATTGCTTCGATTATTCCTTGATCGGCTTTATTTCCCATTGTTTCGTTCGTACACGAACCTGGAACGCAATCCACCCGTTACCAAAGATACTAAAATGCAACTATTATTTAGTTGCTTATTTTTAAGTTTAAACTTCTTTTACACTACCTTGTTGTACATGGCGGCAAACTATGTTGGCGAGTTTCTGGAGCTGCTCCAAAGTTCTTTCAGCCTCTTCCTCTGAATATTCCTCAAAACCGTTAAATGTTTTGAGCCATGTACTATTGAATGTTCCTTTTTTCCGCTTTGGTCCAAATACTGAATTTGACATTACTTATACATCTCGGCAGCTCCCGTGTCTTGAAGGTGACTTCCGTATTTGTAAAAGCAGGCTTTAATTTACCTTTTTTATTTTGTGTAATTCTTTGTGGGGCCATCATTTTATTCCATACTTATTAATGGTCTGTTAAGAACCTTTATTATTGGAATTAGTGTTGACTTTTTTCCTATAAATCCTGTTCACACAGACGATTTTGCCATTGCTCTGTTTGATTTCAAGGTTTTGAAAATCATGCTGTTTCAACATATCGATGATACGCTCCCCTGTATCCAGTCTTTCCAGACCTTCAATTACATCTACCTCCCCATTTTTGATGATCAATTTAATGGAGAGGAACCTTTTGTTCCGTATCATTTCCAGCACTTGGATTTCGGCACAGGACAGTCTCAAGGATTTTAGCTTATCGTTCTTTTTCATGTGTTTGCATTTAGGGGGTTTCCTATAGACCTAGGCCTCTTCTTTTCTTCTTCCTTTTGGACCTTTTCCTGTTGTTCCCGTCCAGAAGTTCCAGTTTAAAAGCGTTCCATTCCGTTTCGCTTACCGCAGCTTGTGTTACTCCATTTCCTTCAATTTGTTCCAGATGACCTTTTGGTTGTTCAGTAGTATTTTCAGTGCCTTCTGTACTTCCATTATTTCTTGGTTTAGGCCCGATTGACCTTCCATGGTCTCTTTCACCAGTAGGATGAGTTCCTCGTTCTTTTTCATTAGCCGATAGTACAATTGAACGGTCTCTTGTTTGCTCATAATCGATGTGTTTTGTTATAGTGTTCCATGAGATTTTTTTGCCGAGCGTACTGCCCTTATATACTACATCCTGATATCTGAACGAAATACCGGAAACCCTTCCCGTGGTTTCGCCTATATTGAATCTTGGGGATACATGTTGCTGTTCCAATAACCCGATAAATTCCCTTGTATCCTTGGCTTTTGAAATCGCCGAACCGATTTTGTCCTGAAGTACAAGCTTGATAGGCAGATTGCCCGTTCTTAGGGTCTTCTCTATTTCTTTTTGGGTAAGTGGTTTTTTAGCGTTCTTGTTACCTACGATTTGGGTAAGCCCGTATTTCTTCTCCAGTTCGTTGAGTATCTCACGGCTTCTTCTCTTAATGTTACTATCGTTTGTTATTCTACCGGAATACCTTACCCGATTGGCTATGATATGGATATGTTCATGTTCCGTGTCGGTATGTCGGTACATAATGAACTGGTTGTTGTCAAAGCCCATCTTCATTAGGTAATCACACCCGAATGAGGCAAATTCCTTATCATCTAAAAAGTCCGAGTGCGGAAGATTGAGGGAGACATGGAGTACAGCTTTCCCCAGGTTTGGTCTTAGTTCCCTGATCAGATTGAATTCCTGGGTCATGTTGACCGGCGTGGAATGTTCGATATTGGAATCGATGACATACCCGACCCCTTCGTCCACCTTCTTTTCATTGTAGGCCAAGACCCCATAAAAATCCTTCCCTATGGTTATCTTACCTATCATTACCCGAAATATTTGATTTAAGGTATTGCAATAGTGCTTTAACTTCCTCCAACTGTTTATGGATGTTGTACGGGTCAAGGATACCGGAGTTGACGTACTTGGCCAACTGGTTCAGGTTGTTGCCCACTCGGCTCAGCTCGACAAAAAATTTCCGGTCCAATGGGCTTACCTTTTTCTTTGGTAAGGACTTTTCGGTGACCTTTCTTCGGATAAATTCGGCAATAGATAGCCCAATGGTCCTGGCATTATCGGAAACCTTGATATAGTCGTCAACGGTCATCCTGATGTTGACCTGTATCAGTTTCAACGATGCCAGTTCTTTTTTTGGCCTACCCATTTTTATGTTTTTTGTGAGGATCACAAAGCAACCTTCAAACGAAGTGCGTAGGGTTTTTGTTAGCAAAAACACAACTTGCTTCGTGACCTCCGATTAATTTTTGGCTAAACTATCGATGATCGGAAAATAAAAATGGGAGTGCTGTACACGAAATCATGTACACCAAATGCAAATTGCTAGGAAAAAATTCTTAGGGGAATTTACTGGGAATGGGCAGCATCTGTAGGCTATGTTGGATGCGCCGGTCAAATTGAGCCATGTGCGCCGGATGAAAGTGAGCCGTTTAAACTAGTTGCTTAAAATCGATTCATTTGTGGGTTAAATTTAGTTTTAATTATTCATTTTTATACGCATTGATTCACCTTTTATATCTATCCTGTGTGCCGAGTGCACCAGTCGGTCAAGTATAGCGTCGGCAATGGTTTTCTCACCGATTACCTCATGCCATGCTTGAACGGGAAGTTGTGAAGCTATTATTGTTGATTTCTTTGCGTGCCGGTCTTCGATTATCTCCATAAGGGCGTGCCTGTTGATGTTGTCCAGAGGTTTTAGCCCAAAGTCATCCAGAATGAGCAGATCCTGTTTTTCGAGCTTGTTTATCTGTTTCAGGTAAGACCCGTCCGCCTTTGATGTCTTTAGCATTGTGAAGAGCTTAGCGGTGTTGAAGTACATTACCTTATACCCTTGGGAACATGCCTGATGGCCCAGGGCCGATGCCAGATAGCTCTTGCCTACCCCGGTACTTCCGGTAACAATTATGTTTTGGTTCTTATCGATAAACCCACAGGATGCAAAACGCTGTATTTGGTTTTTGTCCAATTGTCGGGAAGCTTTGTAATCTATCGCTTCGATTACAGCTGTATACCTGAACCTTGCGGCCTTGGTCAGGCGTTCTATCTTGCGGTTGTCCCTATCGTCCCATTCGCACTGTAGCAAGTAAGCTACCAGCTCGTCGTTGGTGTAATCGACGCCTTGGGATTCCATTGTGGTCATAAAGGCCCTTTGCATTCCATAGAGCCTTAATTGTTTCATTTGTTCTAATGTCCTTGTGTTCATATAATCGTATTTAATGTTTAACGGTCATTCTGCTATTTGTAATAGTTTCCTCCCCTGATATTCTCGTGGTCAGGTATATCGGTGTTTTCGTAAGGTTCCTCCTCGATGGAGTCCCACCCGTTCTTAAGGATTCGCTCTATCATACTGTAGCTGTAGGCGTCATAGTCTAGCGCCCGTTTACAGGCGTTCTCCAAGCGTTGGTCGCCGACCTTTTTGGTCAGGTGGAGTATCCCAAGGCAGGATTTGTAAGATTGTTCCGGGTGCTGCTTTTTCTCAAGTATGCCCATGATGTACCGTTTACAGTTTTCCCCGATACGTTCGGACCAGGCTATAAATTTTTCACTGCTCCATTCACTGACAAAGCGATGGTGCGAAGGCATATGCTCCGCCACGGTGGTATATCCATATTTTTGCCTTTGCCGTGTATGTGCCGCCAAACGTTCGTATTTATGGTATACTTCGATAAAGCTGTCCGAGTAGATTATCTTGACCTGTTTCCCGATATGCTTATAGGGAACGCTGTAATAGTGTTTGTCCTTTCCTAGATAAATATGGCTGTTCTTATGCACGGTACCCTTTGCATAGGATTTTATCTCATAGCGCTTTAAGGGAAGAGGCTCAAGTTCCCGTAGTTCTACTTCTTTGAACAGGGAGTAACGTGAGTACTCCCTTCCCCTGAAGGACATTGCGTTATGTTTTTCCAAAAGGCCTTGTATGGCCTTGTTGATATCCTTTATGCTATGGAAGATATCATTCCTTAAGGGCGCGAATACCCTGGTGTAGATAATGCGTACCGCGTTTTCCACGATGGCCTTGTCCCTTGGTTTATAGCTCCTTGTAGGCAAAATGGCAGTCTGGTAATGTTCTGCGAAGTCGGCAAAAGTCTCGTTGACCTTGGGCTCGTACCGACTGCTCTTGGTGACCGCCGATTTCAAATTGTCCGGTACAAGTGCCTTGGGCACCCCTCCATAGAACCAAAGTGCATTCTCGGTACAACGCACGAATTCTTCCCGTTTTTGGCTCGCACAG
>NZ_JAYEEQ010000014.1:0-102114 GCF_034651555.1 Aurantibrevibacter litoralis
GCACCATTGGCACCATCAGCACCATCGGCTCCGGGTAGTCCTTGAATGCCCTGAGCACCCTGTGGACCGGTTAAATCGGATGTGGTGAAAGTGGATCCGTCATCAAAAGTTAGTGTAAATGTACCGTCTCCATTATCAGAGGTGGATGCAATACCGTTACCGTCTGCGCCATCAGCACCATTGGCTCCATCTGCTCCTGGTAGTCCTTGAGGTCCTGTGAGATTTGATGTGGTAAAACTACTTCCATCCGCATAATTAAAAGTGAAAGTACCATTGCCATTATCAATGGTAGAAATTATAGAAGTACCTCCAGTAGATGAAAATTCCCATGAATTTCCATCCCAAAAGAAAATCGTTCCTGTGGTTGTATTTACATAGAGATCCCCCAAATCTGCCCCAGCAGGCGTATTTACACCTGGTACAGTTACAGCAGTGCCACTGAGTACTTCGCAATTACACTGATCCTCTAGGGTTATGGTGGTCTGAGCAAAAGCCATTCCGGATATTAGAAAAAGTACGAGTAAAATCCTTTTATTCATGGTATTATATTTACTTGAATGCTTTTAATTATTCATTATTTTTTATAGCCCTTGGAAACTTCCAAATTGTCGCTTTAAACCACTTTGTTTGGTAGATTCACCTGAAGTGAATTCTATTTGATTTTTTAAGGCGATGCACTTATAGCACATGGACACAGTTTTCATTACAAAATATTATCATAGATTTAACAAAACTAAGTTGCCACTATCCCAGCGAAAAATATTTGTTGTGTAACCCTTAATAAGTAGTGTAAATACAGATTATTATGGGGTAGGCCTTTTCTATTTATTAATTTTTTGTAATGTCGATTATGGATTATAGTAGGAATCATAGGGGTTTTAGGTTGCTCATTTTTATACATCCTACTTCTTTTGACGTATAAAATGTAATTAATCGCTTTATCAATTGCCGTTTACTCTATACGTAATTCGTCTATTGGTAATCACTGTTTTTACTTTAATAGCCAAGGAGGGCGAAAATTCTGAAGTTGAATTACCTAAAGTTGCAGTGGCCGTTATAAGTTCTCCTATTCCCGTATTCGCAGGAACCGGAATAGAAAATTGAAACCTATTTGTACTATCGGTATTCCCATCAGGATCTGAATAGGCCGATGCAGATGCATCTAAATCAGATGTACTGTTTTCGGTAAAAGATCCTATAAATTCTTGTCCCTCCCCATAATCTACAGAAAGTCCAAATTGATTGACCCCAGACATGGCGGTACCTTTACTGATATCTGTAAAAAAGAATTCTAATATAGCTCCGGGTCGAGACCATCCTTTTACTATAAGATTACTCCCGGATAAATAAGCCTCTGCAAGCAATGGGAAATTTAATGACGTATTTGGACCGTTATCCACATCTCCGGAATCGTTTAAAGTTATGCCGTCGCCTGTTGGATTTCCCGTGGTGCGTTGATCAATATCAATACCTAAACCTCCATTGTTATAAATCGAATTTTGCGAGATACGATTGGCTGCAGTGTTACCCCCTGTGATCACAATTCCAGCACCCCCATTCTGGGTAATAATATTAGACGTTATTACAGAATTGTTACCAAATAAACGTATGCCACTATTTTCGATAGCACCGGAACAGTTTCCTCCATTTAAACCGGAATTACGAATAGTATTCTCATTAATAGTAACACCACCCGCAAAATTCCACCCCTCAACACCTATACCTCCTGTATTTTCTATTAAATTTTCTCTAATAACTATTCCCGATCCATTCTGCAATACTATATTATCATTACAGGAACCAATTCCATTGGCATTTATGTGATTGTGTTGCACCAAAGTAGAAGCACCCCCATTGATTAAAATACCGGAGTTGGATGAAGTGGCAATATAATTGCCCTCAATAATAGCAGTGCCACCGTTAACTTGTACCCCCGTATTGATAGCACCTGCATTACTCCCTAAAGCATTGGTTCCTATAAAATTTTCGGAAATTCTGGCAGAGCCATTGTTTACAGCAATGCCAAGATTACTATTGGCAAAAACCGATACATTCCGTATCTCAACATTGTTTCCTACCGTGGTTACTACATTGCCATTATTTCGATGTATCTGAATTTCAGGGCGTTCATAATTGGGAAGTAAGGTTCCTGAAATACCCACAGTCGAACCACCCGCACCGATAGTTCCAGCATTGGTATTACCCAAATATACTGTTTGCGTCCTGCCGTCTATCTTTGTATTAGTTCCTGTTATTGTACTAAGAGAAGTACTGTTTGGAATAAAAATATCAAAATAGCCATTACTAAAGTTAGGGTCAGCAGGACGCCCTAATGCATCTCCCGCAGGTGGAATCATAAAAATAGAGGTGTCGTCACCAGAAGCAGGATCGAACAAACTATTGGCTTCAATATTTAGTCCTACTTCATCCAAAAGATTGGAATTAATAATAAACTGCTCCAGCGAACCTTGTCCCGTAGCATTGGTGTTCACGATAGTATTAAAGTTGAAACCAAAGTCTAAATCGGAAATTCCATTAGAATTAATAACTACTTGTGAAATTGTTTGAGCACCGGCCAACACCCCATTAGGACTATCCTGACCACTTGGATTGGTTCCTCCTACGGCACCGGTCACGGCCACCAAGCCTGCTCCGTTGTGATTGTATTTAAAAGTTTGTACCGGCCAACAAGTAGCACACCCTAAACCTCCACCGCGATTAGATCTTATACTACTATTGACAACCCTAACAGCATAATTTCCATTAGGCATCCCTGCCAGAACATAGACCCCATCCGGTCTTGTGGTTGTGCTTTGTACTAAAACTCCAGAGGTATTATACAATTCTACTCTTGCCCCAGGCACCACCATACCACCTGAGGCCAAGTATGCCCTGCCCGGACCTCCGGGATAATTGATGTCCTCAAAAACTCGACCCGTTATTATATTAGAAGGTACTTTAAGGACTACCGCATTAGATATGACAAAATCCTGACCTACATCTACATTTGCGGTTACCTGATTGTCTGTAGTATTTATAAAGGCCGAAATATCGAAAGTATCCCAATCCATACCATAGGTGGTTGAAATGTTTACTACAGGTGTCACCGTATTATCATAGATAGTAGAATTATAGGCGTTATTACCGGGTTGCCCACCATCCCCACTAAGTACAAAAGTTGTCCCTGTCTGATTTGTAATAGATAATTCCTCAGGATTGGTAGAGCCGGCACTTGCACCACTAAGGGTTTCGTCTCCTTCCCAAGAAAGAAAAGACGCCTTGGATCCTGCTCCACCAATGGCAAAAAAGGCATCCAAGGTAAAGGATGTCCCGTTATTACTGAAACCATCAAATCCCCTGTACAAATTAATAGACACCGCAGGTAAGGTTGGTTCGGTATAAAAAACCATTAATGCCCATCCACCTAAAACTGTTTGACTGGGGCAATACCTTGACCCGTTATCAATGGTTAAATCCGTTACATCAAATACATTTGTAGAAGGATTTGGAATATTGTTTACAATAGTTGTTACATCACTCACGTAGCCAAAGAACACCCTATCTGTAATGCCGGATTGGTACGCCACATCGGCTGTTACGGCCTGCCCTTCAAAAGTTACCGTGTTATCTAATACCAGACTTGAATGTGCCCAGTACAATAGTGCCTTTTGAATGCTAGCTCCAGCGGGGATTGGGGCTATAAGACTATTAGACGATGTGGTTGTTATAGCGCAAGCGTTTACAGCGTTGGGCTGCGTTCTAAATGACCCTCCGGTAGAAGTGAAGTCGTAATTTCCTGCAAATTGTTCTACTAAGATAAGCGATTGGTTAAAAACAACTTCAGATGCTATAGTTCCTGTGCCTGTATCACTTATATTTGTGTCAGGATTTGAACTGCCGGTAAGTACTACAATGAATGTTTCTTCTAATTCTGGAATATCATCTGAGACGATGGGGACAATGACATTTTGCGTAGCTCCAGAAGTGCCGTTAAAACTTAACGCACCACTTGTAAATGTAAAATCAGATCCAGCTATGGCAGAGCCATTTACGGTCTGATAATTTACGGTGAAAGGTGCCGAACTAAACCCCGTATGAGTTACAGTAAAAACAGCCGTTCCTCCAGCTTCGTTTACCACAACATCATTCACAGTCATAAAAGGCGGTATGTTTGCGGTAAATACTACATTATCAATAAAAATAATTTCTCCGGAACTCCAATTGCCGCTTGCTGATATAAATCGAATAGCGGAATTTGCCGAGATTTGGTTTGCAGTAAGATTATGGGTAATAGTTCCGGTATTGGAGTTATTTAAAGTTGCGATGATCTCCCAGGAGTTGGTAACTGCATTCCATAATTGCACATTCAAAGATTCATTTCCTCTTGATGTTGCATTATAGTTAAACGACAGCATCGCCGAAATGGCACCCGAAAGATTCAAAGATCGTTGAATGTTTACGTTGTCTAGATCATCGAAACGCAATTGATTCGAGTTTATGGTAATCCTACCGTTGTTGGGACTGGTTGTTTCACCCGACTCTATCCAATTGGAAGCAAAGTTGGTGTTGCCGTTGTTATTTGCATAAGAAACACTACTAAAATTATCACTAAACGTCTGTTGGCTATAACTAAAACCGCAGATACAACAGAAAACAAAAACAAGAATACAACTAGAGGACAAACTTTTCATAAAATTCCTAATTAGGCTACCGGCTTTAGACAGGTATAGATAAGGCGGGTATTTCCAAATTGGAATATAAAAGTAAGGGCAGGTTAAATCTGCGCCCAATTTTTGTTGTATACCCATTAAAATAGCATGTAAATAGAAGGATTATCGATGTATGACATCTTTAATACGCGGAAACAAAATGAAAAAGGATGTTCTAGGTTCGGTCTTTTGGCTTCTTACCCTTTATGGATTAACCCTATGCGTAATTCTTCTATTCGAAATTACAGTGGCAACTTTAACCGATAACAATGCAGGCAGACTAAGTACAGGAGCACAACCGGAGCCCGATTGCGAAATAACTACCCTAAATTGCGAGCCGTTAGAAGCCAGATTTACGTTATTTATTTGCAGATTGGACGTTTGAGTTCCGGAATATGCCACGCCATCTGTGATGGCGCTAAACGTTAGCCCATTGTCGGTACTTACTTGCCATTGAAACGTATCACCATTAGATACCAACACACTAAACGCAGCATTATGACCCACAAAGGAAGTAGTAATCATAGGTTGAACGGTTATGTCAATAGACTGTATCTTGATCAGTTGTTGCAGCGCTATTCTATTCCCGGCATCATCCGTAACCTCATATGTTCTAGTTATTATTTCGGGATTAGTACCCCCATCGGACACATCACTTAGAAAAACAACCATTGGATTTGCGGTGCAGTTATCAGCTTCGTCAGTAATAACCGAAACATCCGGAGCCGGGATATCCGAACTGCAAAAAACGGTTATGGGATCTGGGCTTGTCGCTGTAGGCAAGGTGGTATCCTTTACTGTAATTGTTTTTGTAAAAGGGATACTCGTATTTCCGTTCGTATCTACCGCTTCGTAGGTAAGCACCCTCACAAAATCATTTTCCGATCCGAAATATGTGATCGTGTCCCCAATTATATGCACTAAGGGCGTGCCACATGAATCTGTAGCCACTGGAGGTGTAAAGGGTAAGTCACCACAAAAAAGGCTAATCCCATCAGAGGTTGGTGTAAAGCCGAAATTAACGCCAGACCATTCAATATTACCACCCGGAATACTACCCCATGCCGGTATGGCCGTAGTGCCTGTAATAATTAAATTGTAGGTACCATCGCCATTGTCTTCTTCGGAGTAAACAAAGGCGGATGGATTACTCAAAAGTACCGGATTTAGCTGGTAGTTGGCATTTGTAATTCGTACCTCCCAATGAGGCACACTATTGGCGGTAGTATTTTGAAGTCCAAAACCCCAAGCAAATTGCTGTTGATTAAAAAAAGTAGTACTTAAACTTGTGCATATAGCCAACGTGGGTACATCTGCTGCGCATTGATAATTCTCATTCAGCGTACCAGCTACGGTAACCCATGTGGGTGCTATATTGTCCATGGTTAGTGTAGTAGTAGCGCTTACATTTAAAATAGGGTCTCCGGACATTCCACCATATTCTACCACATATCCTTTGGGTTGATAGGCACCGCTCGTGGCTCCGGTATTGCTTAAATCATTCCAAGAACCATTCATTCCCGTACCATTTTCGGTAATATGTGCATAATCTTCGTCTCCGGAGTTATTTGGCTCTCCACTATTCCAGAACGCATAATTAAAAGGTGGTGTTGCAGTACCACCAACACCCCCGTTCCAAAACTGGGTGCCTGCTTCCGGACCAGTTACCCAGCGCCAAACACCTTCAGTAGTTGCGTCACTTGCTCCAATCCATCCTGCTCCGGATATTTGAGATCCGGCAAAATCGGATTCTTCTTGACTTGTTAGGGTAGCTAAATAACCTTGCAATCCAAAATAGGTGCGGGCAGACGCTGCTGTATTGGCGTTGGCCCATGTAATACCTATATCTGAGACAAATTCGTAATAATGCCCTGTAGTCGGTAAAAAATTAGGTTCGCCCACCGTAATAGAAAATTGTCGGTTTCCGGTCGGACTTGGATTACTGCTACTATACACGACCGATAAAATAGCGTTTTCGAAAGCACTATAGGAAGCGGGACCCTGTAAGGTAATTTTTCCTTGAACCGCATCCCAACTGGCTGTTATTCCGGGATGTGAACCGGTAAGACTTAACAAGTCTTCTCCATTAACATATCCTGAAGACACCTGAATATACACCGCCGATGTACCGGTATCGTCCGCATCCGTAATGGATACAGTTTGTGCAATTGGAATGGATGCACCTTCCCCACAATACAGTTGATTTCCTGTAGCCGTCAGTGTAGGTGGTTCATTGGTAGCTTCTTCTTCAGGTTCCGCACAATCGCTAGAAAGCAGGCTAAAGGGTATTAATTGCTTGGCAACGGAAGGGCCTTGATAGCGCGCCTCTAACACTTGTCCACCGCCATTTTCATAAAACAAGACTCGTATTCTATGGAGACCTGTGGTAAGGATAACGGTTCCCGATCTTTCTTGAGCCCCATGATCACCATCATTATTTACGATCTGCACATCATCAATAAACAATTTTGACCCATCGTCTGAGGTTGTAAAAAAGGTATACGAGCCCGCCGTCGCAATCTGTATATACCCGGTATATCGAATAGCAAAAGTGTTACCATCACCGGGATCTACTGCATTTTGCAATGTTACGACATTAAAATCAACAACCTGTCCTATATTTAGGGCACCTGAGATAGGTATGTTATCTACTGTATTTCCCGGTGGAACTAAATCATAAAATTCGTAATCTAAAACGTTACTACAGCCTGGAGGTATTCCTGTGAGTAGCATACTATCTAAACGATACCGATCGTTGTTTTCATTGGTTGAAAACAACGCTTCTAGCTCTAGGTTAGTCCCTCCCGGGATAGGAAAAGAATACGTGGAATTCGGAATTAAAACAGGTGCCACTAAAGTGGTCCATGTGCCACCGTCTAATCGATATCGGAAAGAGAAGCGATCTGTGGTTTCTATACTCCCCGTGCCTGTTGTAAAACTTAGATTAATATCGCTAAATCCGGTAATATTAATCTCATTACTGCGCCAAAAACCATTAACATTTCTCGATCTTGTTTCAATGCTATTGCTGCGTATCATTGCGCCATTGCCGGAAGACCAAGTTGCTGGAGCCACACCCGTTCCCATACCGGAGGTAGTGTTATTAGAGTAGCTAAAGTCATCGCTCCAAATAGTCGTTTGGGAATATAAAGCAACCGAGCTAAGTAGTAGGCATAGTAAAAATAAAGTTTTAAGAAAAGGATATTGATACTTTCCTAAATGGATCATGGTGTACATGCGTTACGGGAGTTTCTCTTTTATTAAGCAACCCTAAAACTACATGACGTTGAACCCAAACTGAAATAAATGTTGTGAAACTGCAATAACTATAGGTGAATGATGGATAGCTCCATTTGGCAACGTAATATTTTTCCTGCTATTTTGAGAAAATCTAGGTAGGAATTACTACATCAGGAAAAAAATGCGCCTCAGAAATGATTCAAATAGCTAAAAATAGTGACTCTGTTTTTACTCTAGAATGATAAACTCAGATCTCCGGTTTAGTTGATGTTCTGCTTCTGTACAGCGTGCCCCATTACTACAATTATTTATGAGGCGAGTTTCACCGAATCCTTCCCCAATAAGACGCTCTTGGGCAATTCCTTTTGATACCATATAGGACACAGTAGCTTCCGCTCTTTTTTGAGACAACCACAAGTTATAAGCGTCTGGTCCACGGCTGTCCGTATGGGAATTCACCTTAATTTTTAAACTTGGATATTTCTCCATTGCGGCGATAACTTTCTGTATTTCGACAGCCGCATCATTTCGTATATTGAATTTATTTAAATCGAAATAAATGGTACTTAACTGCAATAATTTGGCCAAATCGTCCCCAAATCCGGCAGTAACCACGTCTCTTTCCAGGTAAAAATCAATGATTTGGTCCTTACCTTCAGATTGTACCAAATATTCTTCTGAGGGCACATATCCCTCCATTAGGGCACGCACAAAATTACCTTGATGACAATCTACCGTCAGGCTGTAATTACCCGAATTATCGGTTATGGTTGCGAAAATTTCCTCATTCTGTTCGTTAATAACCTTAACGGAAGCTCCTACCAAAACCGCATTGGATATTTTATCCCGTACCGTACCCGTAACCTGCTGATTACAGTCCATGGCCAATGGTTTTGTTTCTAGGAAGGCATAAATATCATCCCCACCTAAACCCCCATCTCTATTAGACGCAAAGTATCCTTTTCTCGTTTCTGCTTTAAAAATAAACGTAAAATCGTCCATTTTACTATTTGCGTCAGCACCCACATTTAGTACTGTATTTGTGTATTTTCCGAAGGCAATTTTGGTCGCATAAATATCTAATCCCCCTAACCCCGGATGGCCATCTGAGGAAAAATACAATACTTCATCGGCAGATACATATGGAAAAGTTTCTCTAAATTCTGTGTTAATAATCGACCCCAAATTCTCGGGAGTGCCATAGGTACCATCATTCTTAATGGCCACTTTAAAAATATCTGATGCCCCAAATGTACCGGGCATATCTGACGCAAAATAAAGGGTTTTCTCGTCCGGACTTAGTGCAGGATGCGCTACAGAATACGCATCACTGTTAAACGGTAATTCCTCGATGGTAGTCCAATTACCATTCTCGTAAGTGGCTTTAAATATCTTTAACCGTATAAAACCCTCTTCATCCTTTTTATATTTTCCTTCTATAAAATTATTTCTTGTAAAATAGACCGTATTTCCGTCTTTTGTAAATACGGAGGTAGATTCGTGAAGTCTTGTATTTAAAGTGTTTTCCAATTTCGCCACCTTATTTCGAGAAAGACTGTCTGCATTTACCTTATATAGATCCAAAAAATCAGTAGCGGTCCAGCTGTGGCGATATCTAGCCAAATTTCCTGTATCCCGGTCAGACGAAAACACCAAACCCTCTTTATAAAAAGATGGCGCAAAGTCTGAATACTGAGTATTATATTCAAATGGTAACAATTGAAACCTGCCTGAATTTCTTTCTATCTCTTTTAAATAGTCTCTTTTTCCTGAAATAGAAGTAGACTCCGCAGCCGAAGTCAATTCAAAAAAAGTAGCCAATTGCGTGTCAGCTTCGTCGTATAACCCTAAACTTTTTAAGCTTTGTGCGTATTTAAAATAATATTCGGGACCGGCTTCGTCCGGAAATTCATCAATTAAGCGTTTGTATATTTTCTCCGATTCCTGATAATTCGCTTTAAAGTAGTAGGAATTTCCCAATCGCTTCAAGAGGTCGGCAGAAACAAATCCCTTGTCTAACACTTTTTTATAAATGTCTATGGCGGGACTAAAAGAATATTCTTGATATTGGGTATCTGCCTTTTTCAATAGTTGTTCTTGCCCAAATGCTAGAAAGACACCTAAAAAAAGTAAAAAAAATAAACTATGTAATTTCTTTAGCATGTATATCAATTTTAAAAAAATCGCGGAGATACCAACCTTCTAAACGACTTTTGAAGTTCAAATCGTAAAAAAAACTCAAAGGAACCATCATTAAACTGTGTGCCCCCTAGATCTGTTGTTTCTCTATCATAAGCCAAACCTAGCATAATCTGTTCTGTGATTTGAAAGCCTACCAAGGCACTTACTGCAGCGTCCCAACGGTAAGCTGCTCCAAAACTAAAGGTGTCATTATAAAGAAAATTTGCTGATACATCTACTTGAAGTGGTGCCCCACCAACGGCCTTAGTTAGTAAGGCAGGTTTAAATTTAAAATTGGGGTTAAGGTCATAAACATAACCTGTAATAAAGTAAAAATTAATTCTTTCTCTCGCCAAGAAATCCACGGAGTTAGCATCCCCGGTAGAACTGTCGAAATGCTTGGTTTCTATTAAATTAGGAGCCGAAAGTCCGGCATAAAATCGATCTGTATGATAATAAATACCCGTACCAAAATTGGGTGAAAACCGATTTTCGATATTGTCTGTCGCAGTGGGTTCTAGATCAAAATTACGCAAGCCATTAAAATCTAGGTTTAGGAGGCTTCCACCAGCTTTGAGTCCAAATGACAACTTGGCATCATACGATAAATCGATGGTATACGATACTACCGCATCAAAATACGTCTGTTGCACTACACCATCGCCAATATTGTCATTAATAACCGATAGCCCATAGCCCACCCGGCTGTCTCTTATGGGCGAGTGCACATTTAGGGTTTGTGTTTTTGGCGCCCCATCTAAGCCTGCCCATTGCGAGCGGTATAATGCGGCAATACTAAGCTGACCCCGTGAACCGGCATACGCAGGATTAACACTCATTGTATTGAACATATATTGCGTAAACTGGGGGTCTTGTTGCGCCCTAAGAAATTGACCTGATGAAAGCAAGATAAACACTAAGATAAAACAATGCTTTTGTATCATTCTGAACTGTTATAAATATTATTATTTACTGACGTAAATATAACCACTATCTGTATTGTTTTGCTGATCTTTTTGATATTCAAAAATGTAGAAATAGACGCCCGATGGTAAAAAATCGCCCACCGTAAGCGTTGATCTTCCTCTTGATCGTCCGTCGAAAACATTATTTTGATTGTTGTACCCTTTACCTTCATACACGGCCACTCCCCAGCGATTAAATATTTTCAATAAATTGTTTGGTACGGTCTCCACGCCGCGAATAAAAAGAAAATCGTTTCGACCATCGCCATTTGGTGTTACCATTTGGTTCACTTCTATCACAATATCCTCGGGATCGGGCCTATCATCGGTTGGATCTAAAAAGTCCGGGGTGCCGTCACCATCGGTATCGTCATTGGTAGGGTCGCCATCATTGTCTGCATCCTCATCCGGGGTGGGTATGCCGTCGCCGTCATCATCCAAATCTCGGTAGTTGGCATCGTTCTCCCCCGTGAGGTTGGGCAATTCCGTAAACGGATCGGTGATGCCCTCGTTTACGTTATACCCATCGGTAAGGTCTTCGCCTTCGTAGCCATCATCTAGTCCGTCGCCATCCGTGTCTGTACCTGTAAACACACGATCCGGAATGCCATCAAAGTTAAAATCGTGACCTTCATTATTGTCCGGCACCAAATCATTATCGCTATCTAAATCCAGATAATCCGGGGTGCCATCACTATCTGTGTCTTGTGGGGTGATGCCCTCGCCACTTCCGGGTGATGATTCGTACACATCATCCAAACCATTGCCATCCGTATCGATACCACTGGGTGGAATATACCCTGTTGTAGGCTGTCCTTCTATATTATCCGGAATACCGTCGTTGTCACTGTCGATATCTAGATGATCGGGATTGGTGTCCGTATCTGAATTTACAGGAATGATACCTTCGCCACTGCCGGGACTAGATTCATAAGCATCGTCCAAACCATTGCCATCGCTGTCGATACCACTTGGGGGTATGTAGTTAGTACCCTGTGCTTCTACATTGTCCAAAATGCCGTCATTGTCGCTATCGATATCCAAATAATCCGGAATACCATCACCATCAGTATCTGTGGGGTTGGTTGATGGATCATTGTCGCCATCTAGATTGGCATCTTCTACACTGTCTAGTATCCCATCGTTGTCTGCATCTAAATCATCTTTAGGCCTATCATCGGTTGGATCTAAAAAGTCCGGGGTGCCGTCACCATCGGTATCGTCATTGGTAGGGTCGCCATCATTGTCTGCATCCTCATCCGGGGTGGGTATGCCGTCGCCGTCATCATCCAAATCTCGGTAGTTGGCATCGTTCTCCCCCGTGAGGTTGGGCAATTCCGTAAACGGATCGGTGATGCCCTCGTTTACGTTATACCCATCGGTAAGGTCTTCGCCTTCGTAGCCATCATCTAGTCCGTCGCCATCCGTGTCTGTACCTGTAAACACACGATCCGGAATGCCATCAAAGTTAAAATCGTGACCTTCATTATTGTCCGGCACCAAATCATTATCGCTATCTAAATCCAGATAATCCGGGGTGCCATCACTATCTGTGTCTTGTGGGGTGATGCCCTCGCCACTTCCGGGTGATGATTCGTACACATCATCCAAACCATTGCCATCCGTATCGATACCACTGGGAGGTATATACCCTATCGTTGGCTGTCCTTCTATATTATCCGGTATACCGTCGTTATCACTGTCAATGTCTAAATGATCGGGATTGGTATCCGTATCTGAATTCACCGGAATGATACCTTCGCCACTGCCGGGACTAGATTCATAAGCATCGTCCAAACCATTGCCATCGCTGTCGATGCCACTTGGGGGTATGTAGTTATTGCCTTGGGCTTCTACATTGTCCAAAATGCCGTCGTTATCGCTATCGATATCTAAATAATCCGGAATACCATCTGCGTCGGTATCTGTAGGATTGGTTGATGGATCATTGTCGCCATCTAAATTGGCATCTTCTACACTGTCTAGTATCCCATCGTTGTCAGAATCTAAATCTAAATAATTAGGAACACCATCACCATCAGTATCCTTACAAAGTATAGGATTTAAACGGATTCTAATTCCATTGATAAAATTTTTTGAAGTAGTATAAAATTGGACTCCGGTAGCGGAAGTTACTGATTTCCAAACGAAACTATCGGATTTTTGAATATCACCCGATGTAGTATTTTTCACATAATAATCATTTGCTAATCTCTCGGATATTATACCCATAGGTAATTCTGTCATCATTTCATACCATACATCATCCAATGCTATTATACCATCTCGACTTCGAGCTCCTAATCTTGGGGAATGTTCTGCAATAATCCTAACAGGAACAGTGCCGGTTATTTCAAACGTTGTTGAAAAATTATTTGCAATTTCAAAAAAAAACCCAGAACTTTTTGTTGATGCTTGGGATACACTAATAATAATACTTCCCTTAGGGAGACTCCACTTTGAACTTATATCTATATTTGAAGCGTTTAAACTTCCATCGACTACACCATTAGGAAATCCAAAATCTGATCCAAGTATTTCTTGGAAACCAAGAGATTGACATTCCCTTTCTTTGGTTATGAAAACCTCAAAAAGTGAATCTTTCATGTTTATATCTGCCCCAGACAAAGTCGAATGTTGGAATATAATGGGAGTTGAATTTACCAAAAAAGATTCATCTATAAAAGAAGTATTCATGCAAAATAGCAGTAGTAAGAGAACAGATCTCACCAATGTACGCCGTAAAATACTTATTTTAGAAAGTGTAATTTCACCCATAAATGATTGTTTTTTAATTTAAACAAATCACCATGGCACTATTAGGTCACTTAAATTTTGTAAGAAATGGGATTACTTTCAAAAATCAACGCAAGATAGTTCGAAAACATCAAACAACAAACGGATATATGAAGCGTATTACTTGGTGTTGTTAAAAGTAATTTTTTTGATGCTACAACCGTTTAACGAACTTACCTTCTTGCAACATACAAATGTTACTAAAAAAAACGTAACATCAAGAAAAATCCGTTGATGTTCCCGTTTCATCGACTATAGCACTACGATAGTATCATTCATTGATATTCAAGTGAATTTTATGATCTACCCTTATAATTTAGAGCAGCACCTTTTCTTGCCCTACTTGGAATAGAAACACGCATATTTCCCTATTTTTGCGCAAAATTAGAATACATGAGTTTTGAAAAAGAAATTCTTAGAAGGAGAACTTTCGGAATTATATCACATCCGGATGCCGGAAAAACCACGCTAACCGAAAAGCTATTATTATTTGGAGGCGCCATTCAAGAAGCAGGTGCTGTTAAAAATAATAAGATAAAAAAAACAGCAACCAGCGATTTCATGGAAATTGAGCGGCAACGCGGAATTTCTGTTGCCACCTCGGTTTTGGCTTTCGTGTATTCCGACAAAAAAATAAACATTTTAGATACTCCCGGGCATAAAGATTTTGCCGAAGATACCTTTAGAACGTTAACCGCAGTAGACAGTGTGATTGTGGTAATTGATGTTGCTAAAGGAGTTGAAGAACAAACTGAAAAATTGGTCGAGGTTTGTCGCATGCGACAAATTCCAATTATTGTCTTTATCAATAAAATGGATAGGGAAGGCAAGGACGCATTTGATTTACTTGATGAAGTAGAACAAAAATTAGGCCTTAAAGTAACTCCATTAAGTTTTCCTATTGGCATTGGATACGATTTTAAAGGTATTTATAATATTTACGAGAAAAACATTAACCTATTTAGTGGCGACAGTAAGAAAAATATTGAAGATACCATCGCTTTTAACGATATCCATAATTCCGATTTGGAAAACATAATTGGTGTTAAAGCCGCCAATGAATTACGTGAAAATTTAGAATTAGTCGCAGGCGTTTATCCCGAATTTGATAAAGTAAATTATTTAAATGCCCAACAACATCCTGTCTTTTTTGGTTCTGCCCTCAATAATTTCGGAGTTAGAGAATTGCTGGATTGCTTTGTGGACATTGCTCCATCGCCACGATCAAAAATGGCTGAGGAGCGACTAGTGAAAGCGAATGAAAAAAACTTAAGTGGTTTTGTTTTTAAAATTCATGCCAATATGGATCCTAAGCACAGGGATCGTTTGGCTTTTATTAAAATAGTATCGGGCACATTTGAGCGGAATAAGCCGTATCTCCATGTACGCCTGAATAAAAACCTAAAATTTTCTAGTCCGAATGCTTTTTTTGCCGAAAAGAAGGAAATTGTAGACATCTCCTATCCCGGTGATATTGTTGGGCTGCATGATACCGGTAATTTTAAAATTGGAGATACCTTAACCGAAGGGGAGATTCTCCATTACAAAGGCATACCGAACTTCTCGCCGGAACATTTTAGATATATCAACAATGCAGATCCTTTAAAAGCAAAACAACTGCATAAAGGCGTTGATCAGCTTATGGATGAAGGTGTAGCGCAGTTATTTACCTTAGAAATCAATAATAGAAAAGTAATTGGCACCGTAGGTGCATTGCAATTCGAGGTTATACAATACCGCCTAGAGCATGAATACGGTGCAAAATGCACCTATGAAAACTTTAATGTGTACAAGGCATGTTGGATAAGTTCTAAAAATAAAAACAGTGATGAATTTAAGGAATTTATAAGAGTGAAACAGAAATTTCTAGCCAAAGACAAGCGTGGACAGCTTGTATTCTTAGCCGATTCTCCATTTTCATTACAAATGACCCAGCAAAAATATCCGTCTGTGAAACTTCATTTTACCTCAGAATTTGACGCATAGCATTCATGCTTAGCGTTAAAAGCAAAAATCCCCAAAAACAAGGTGTTTTTGGGGATTTTTTTACGCTTCTCCGGTGGGTCCAAAATTTAATGGAATGGACTGTTGCTCATAATCCTTAATGGTTCCGTGCGCCTTTTCAAAACGACTCACATTGTCGTGCAAGGCTTTTAAAAACTTTTTAGCGTGTTGCGGTGTCAGCACAATTCTACTCTTAACTTTTGCCTTCGGAGCACCCGGCATCATACTTATAAAATCGACCACAAACTCCGATACAGAATGATTAATAATAGCTAGGTTAGAGTAAACTCCCTCTGCTGTTTTTTCATCCAACTCTATATTGATCTGCTTTTGATTTGCATCCTTGTCCGACATAGCGTACTCCTAAAATTTCAACTCTTCTTTACGAGCCATGATTTCATCGTATTCTTCTTTAGAACCTACAATGATATGTTCATATTCCCTCATTCCCGTACCCGCCGGAATCTTGTGTCCTACAATGACATTTTCCTTAAGACCTTCTAGGGTATCTATTTTACCTGCTACCGCTGCTTCGTTTAATACTTTGGTTGTTTCCTGAAAGGAGGCTGCCGAAATAAACGATTTTGTTTGTAGCGATGCTCGTGTAATACCTTGCAATACCGGTGTTGCAGTAGCGGCCACAGCCTCTCTTGCCGTAACCAAGGCCTTATCACTTCTTTTTAAAATGGAATTTTCATCTCTTAATTCACGAGCGGTAATAATTTGTCCTGGCTTAAGGTTCTCCGAATCACCTGCATCTACAACTACTTTTTTTCCGAATATTTCATCGTTTTCTTCGATAAAATCATCTTTATGAACCAATTGGTTTTCTAAAAATATGGTATCTCCTTGATCCTGAATACTAACCTTACGCATCATCTGTCTTACGACCACTTCAAAATGCTTATCGTTAATTTTTACACCTTGTAAGCGATACACTTCTTGAACTTCATTTACCAAATATTGCTGAACTGCCGATGGCCCTTTAATGGTTAAAATGTCATCCGGGGTAACGGATCCATCAGACAACGGCATTCCTGCACGAACATAATCATTTTCTTGAACCAAAATTTGATTGGAAAGTTTGACCAAATACCGTTTTACTTCACCCAATTTCGACTCAATAACAATTTCGCGATTTCCTCTTTTTATTTTACCAAAAGAAACTACCCCATCTATTTCAGAAACAACTGCGGGGTTCGACGGGTTACGCGCTTCAAACAATTCCGTAACTCTTGGCAAACCACCTGTAATATCTCCGGATTTGGCAGATTTACGTGGAATTTTTACTAGAATTTTTCCTTCTTTAATTTTCGCACCATCATCTATCATAATATGCGAACCTACAGGAAGGTTATAAGAACGTAACACTTCGCCCTTGCTATCCTTAATTAATAATGTAGGTATCAGTTTCTTATTTCTAGACTCTGATATTACTTTTTCCTGGAATCCTGTTTGTTCATCAATTTCTACTTGATAGGTGATCCCTTGTTCAATATTTTCGTAAGCAATCTGTCCTGGGAATTCTGAAACAATAACTCCGTTATATGGATCCCACTGACAAATAACCTGACCCCGTTCTATTTTAGAACCATTTTTAACGAACAATTGCGATCCGTAAGGAATGTTATTGGTACTTAAGGTAATCCCTGTTTTTACATCAACTACTTTTATTTCTGAGGTTCTTGAAATTACAATTTCCACAGGTTTACCCTCGCTGTCTGCCCCGGTAACCGTTCTTAGATCTTCAATTTCTGCAATACCATTAAATCTGGCTTCTAACTTACTGTCCTCAGAAATATTTCCTGCAATACCACCTACGTGGAACGTACGTAAGGTAAGCTGCGTGCCCGGTTCCCCTATAGATTGTGCGGCCACTACACCAACGGCTTCTCCTCGCTGCACCATTTTATTAGTTGAAAGATTTCTGCCATAACATTTAGCACAGATTCCTTTTTGCGCTTCGCATGTAAGTGCCGATCGGACTTCTACTTTCTCTATGGGCGAGGCCTCTATTTTCTTAACATCTGATTCTAAAATTTCGGCTCCTGCCTTCAAAAGTAACTCTTCGGTCAACGGATTATACACATCGTGCAAAGAAACCCGTCCTAGAATACGCTCGCCTAAAGATTCTACGATTTCCTCATTCTTCTTGAGGGCCTCTACAAGCACACCTCTAAGCGTACCACAATCCTCTGAGTTTATGATAACATCCTGAGAAACATCAACCAAACGACGTGTTAAATAACCAGCATCTGCTGTTTTTAATGCCGTATCTGCAAGTCCTTTACGAGCACCGTGGGTAGATATAAAGTACTCCAAAATGGATAGACCTTCCTTAAAGTTAGAAAGGATTGGGTTCTCAATAATCTCACCACCGCCTGCAGTAGATTTTTTAGGCTTCGCCATTAATCCTCGCATACCGGTCAACTGTCGAATCTGTTCCTTAGAACCCCTTGCACCAGAATCTAACATCATATATACCGAGTTAAAGCCTTGTTGATCTTCACGAATTCGTTTCATAGCGAGTTCCGTAAGCATGGCATTGGTAGAAGTCCACACATCAATAACCTGATTGTAGCGCTCATTGTTGGTAATAAGACCCATGTTATAATTGGCCATAATCCCATCTACCTGAACGTTTGCATCTGCAATCATACCATGTTTTTCGGGTGGAATAATTATATCCCCTAAACTAAAGGACAAGCCCCCTTTAAAAGCGAACTCATAGCCCATGGTTTTGATATTATCTAAGAAATCGGCAGTGGTCGGTACATCTGTTACACTTAAAATTTTACCGATAATATCTCGTAAGGATTTTTTGTTAAGCACCTCATTCACATAGCCTGCCTGCTCCGGTACTACGGAATTGAACAAAACTCTTCCTACAGTAGTACTTATAATTTGAGATACAAGAACACCCTCATCGTTAAAATCTTTTGTTCTTACTTTTATTCCGGCATTGAGATTCACCTTTCCTTCATTAAAGGCAATTTCTACCTCCTCTTCGGAATAGAACGTAATACCTTCTCCTTTAATTGGAACTTCCGGCGTAGATTTTCTCTCTTTCGTCATGTAATACAAACCTAAAACCATATCCTGTGACGGTACCGTAATAGGAGAACCATTTGCCGGGTTGAGAATATTGTGAGACGCTAACATTAACAATTGCGCTTCCAATATAGCTTCTGGCCCTAAAGGAAGGTGTACAGCCATTTGATCCCCATCAAAATCGGCATTAAAAGCGGTACACACCAAAGGATGCAAGCGGATGGCCTTACCTTCTATAAGCTTTGGCTGAAATGCCTGAATTCCCAATCTGTGCAACGTTGGTGCACGGTTTAGTAACACGGGATGACCTTTTAGTACATTTTCTAAAATATCCCAAACAACCGGTTCTTTCTTGTCTATGATTTTCTTTGCCGATTTTACGGTTTTTACAATTCCTCTTTCAATCAGCTTGCGAATCACGAAAGGCTTGTAAAGTTCGGCAGCCATATCCTTTGGAAGACCGCACTCAAAAAGTTTCATTTCCGGACCTACCACAATTACGGAACGTGCCGAATAATCAACGCGTTTTCCTAATAAGTTCTGACGGAAACGACCTTGCTTCCCCTTTAATGAATCTGATAGCGACTTTAAAGGTCTATTCGATTCCGTTTTTACCGCCGAAGCTTTTCTAGTATTATCGAACAAAGAATCTACGGCTTCCTGAAGCATCCGTTTCTCGTTTCTAAGAATAACCTCGGGTGCTTTTATCTCTACGAGGCGTTTTAGACGATTGTTTCTGATAATGACGCGTCTGTAAAGGTCATTTAAATCCGAGGTTGCAAACCGGCCTCCATCTAGAGGTACCAATGGTCTTAATTCCGGTGGAATTACAGGAATTACCTTCATGATCATCCAATCGGGTCTATTTTCTCTGTTCGCCTGAGACTCGCGTAAACTCTCTACCACTTGCAGCCGTTTTAAGGCCTCCGTTTTTCTTTGTTTAGAGGTTTCACTATTAGCCTTATGCCGTAACTCGTACGAAAGCTCATTTAAATCGATACGTCCTAAAAGATCTATTAAACATTCTGCCCCCATTTTTGCAATAAACTTATTGGGGTCAGAATCTTCTAAATATTGGTTTTCCTGAGGTATGGATTCCAAAATGGTGAGGTATTCCTCCTCGGTTAAGAAATCGAGTTTTTGGAGTTCTTCACCGTCGGGATTCTTGGCAATACCAGGTTGAATGACGACGTAGCGTTCGTAATAAATGATCATATCTAGTTTCTTGGAAGGTAATCCAAGAAGATATCCGATTTTGTTGGGTAGGGAACGGAAATACCAAATATGAGCCACAGGAACAACCAAATTAATATGCCCTACCCTATCACGACGTACTTTTTTCTCGGTAACCTCCACGCCACAGCGATCGCAGACAATACCGCGATAGCGAATACGCTTATATTTCCCACAGGCACATTCGTAATCCTTAACCGGACCAAAAATACGCTCGCAGAAAAGTCCGTCGCGTTCCGGTTTATGGGTTCTGTAATTTATGGTTTCCGGTTTTAAAACTTCGCCTCGCGATTCGGCCAGGATGGATTCCGGAGATGCCAAGCCAATTGAAATTTTATTGAACCTATTAACTGTATTATTGTCTTTTATTCTAGCCATAACCAAATGGTGATCGTACGTTAAATATGTTGTATTTATAAAATTATAATCAGAACTGTTTTCCTATTCCTCCAATCGGATGTCCAAACCTAAACCTTTAAGTTCGTGCATCAACACATTGAAAGATTCCGGCAAACCGGGTTCCGGCATGGTCTCTCCCTTAACAATGGCTTCGTAGGTTTTTGCCCTACCAATAACATCATCAGATTTTACCGTTAAAATTTCTCTTAAGGTTGCCGAAGCACCATAGGCCTCTAGTGCCCACACTTCCATTTCCCCAAAACGCTGACCTCCAAATTGGGCTTTTCCGCCCAAAGGCTGCTGCGTAATTAAAGAGTAGGGCCCAATGGAGCGTGCATGCATTTTATCATCAACCATATGACCCAGTTTCAGCATATAAATAACACCGACAGTCGCTGGCTGATCAAAACGTTGACCGGTACCTCCGTCAAAAAGATACGTATGTCCGAAGCGCGGAATTTTGGCTTCATCGGTGTAGGTGTTTATTTGGTCTAAGGTTGCTCCGTCAAAAATTGGGGTTGCATACTTTTTACCCAATTTAAGTCCGGCCCATCCCAAAACGGTTTCATAAATCTGGCCTATGTTCATCCTTGAAGGTACCCCAAGCGGATTAAGTACAATGTCAACGGGCGTACCATCTTCCAAAAACGGCATATCTTCATGGCGTACAATACGTGAAACGATACCTTTGTTTCCATGACGACCAGCCATTTTATCGCCCACCTTTAACTTGCGTTTCTTGGCAATATATACCTTGGCAAGCTTCATAATACCGGCAGGCAATTCGTCGCCGACAGATATGGTAAATTTATCCCTTCTTAGGTTTCCTTGAAGGTCATTTAACTTTATCTTGTAATTGTGTAAAAGATCGGCCACTAAGGCATTACAATCTTTGTCTATGGTCCAGCTTCCTGCCACCAAATGCGCAAAATCGTCTACGGCATTAAGCATCTTCATAGTATACTTTTTGCCCTTAGGAAGCACTTCCTCACCCAAATCATTGAGAACACCTTGCGATGTTTTTCCATTAACCAGTGTAAAGAGTTTTTCTACTAAAACATTCTTTAACTGTTCAAATTTAACTTCGTATTCTAATTCTAATTTTGATATCGCTTCTTTGTCTTCTGATCTTCTTCGTTTATCCTTCACAGAGCGAGAAAACAATTTCTTGTCGATTACGACACCATTTAAAGACGGCGGTGCTTTTAGAGATGCATCTTTTACATCGCCTGCTTTATCACCAAATATAGCCCTAAGTAATTTTTCTTCCGGTGTTGGATCTGACTCTCCTTTGGGTGTAATTTTACCAATTAAAATATCGCCGGGTTTTACTTCCGCACCAATGCGAATCATTCCATATTCATCTAAATCCTTAGTAGCTTCTTCTGAAACATTTGGAATATCATTTGTTAGTTCCTCTGCCCCTAATTTGGTATCACGAACCTCTAAAGAATACTCGTCTACGTGAATCGAGGTAAAAATATCCTCACGAACTACTTTTTCAGAGATTACAATAGCATCTTCAAAATTGTACCCTTTCCAAGGCATGAAGGCTACTGTAAGGTTTCGTCCCAAGGCCAATTCTCCCTTTTCGGTTGCATATCCTTCACAAAGTACCTGACCTTTTTTTACTTTACTGCCTTTTTTTACAATAGGTTTAAGATTGATGCTGGTACCTTGGTTGGTTTTTCTAAATTTAACTAAATTGTAGGTTTTTGAATCTTCTTCAAAACTTACCAAACGTTCTTCTTCCGATCTGTTATACTTTATTTTAATTTTTTCGGCATCCACATATTCTACCACACCATCTCCTTCCGCATTGATTAATACTCTGGAATCTGAGGCCACCTGTCTTTCTAAACCTGTACCCACAATAGGAGCTTCCGGCTTTAACAAGGGCACGGCTTGGCGCATCATGTTAGATCCCATCAAGGCTCGGTTGGCATCATCATGCTCTAAGAAAGGGATCAACGACGCCGATATGGAGGCAATTTGATTTGGAGCTACGTCCGTATAATTTACATCGCTAGGCTCAACTACGGGGAAATCACCTTCCTCGCGCACAATAACCTTGTCGATGTCTATTTTACCATCATTTTTTAAAGGGATGTTGGCTTGCGCAATTTTCATTCCTTCTTCTTCCTCCGCACTAAGGTAAATGATCTTGCTAGTATCTACTTTTCCGCCATCGACTTTTCGGTAAGGTGTTTCCAAAAAGCCCATAGCATTCACCTTAGAAAACACAGATAGCGAAGATATTAAACCAATATTAGGCCCCTCCGGTGTTTCTATGGGACATAGTCTTCCGTAATGCGTATAGTGTACATCGCGCACTTCAAATCCGGCTCTTTCTCTAGAAAGTCCTCCTGGCCCAAGTGCAGACAACCTTCTTTTGTGCGTAATCTCTGCCAACGGATTGGTCTGATCCATGAACTGAGATAGCTGATTGGTGCCAAAAAACGAATTGATTACCGAAGATAACGTCTTGGCGTTAATTAAGTCTATTGGAGTAAATACTTCGTTATCTCGCACATTCATTCGTTCTCTTATGGTGCGCGCCATACGTGCAAGACCTACTCCAAACTGTTGAGACAACTGTTCTCCTACGGTCCTAACCCTTCGGTTTGAAAGGTGGTCGATATCATCGATTTCAGCCTTAGAGTTAATCAACTCTATCAAATATTTTATAATGGTGATAATATCTTCTTTGGTCAAAACTTGCTTGTCCATTCCGATATTTAACCCTAATTTTTTGTTCATTCTGTAGCGCCCTACTTCTCCTAAATTATAGCGCTGATCCGAAAAAAACAATTTATCGATAATACCGCGTGCCGTTTCCTCATCGGGCGGTTCTGCATTACGTAATTGGCGATAAATATGTTCTACGGCTTCCTTTTCAGAATTCGTTGGATCCTTTTGTAGGGTGTTATGAATAATGCCGTAATCGCTCTGCGCATTATTCTCTTTATGTAACAATATGGTCTTTACATCGGCCTCCAAAATTTGGTTTACGTGATCCTTTTCCAGAATGGTATCCCGATCTAAAATAATTTCATTACGTTCAATAGATACCACTTCACCGGTATCTTCATCTACAAAATCTTCATGCCAAGTATTAAGTACTCTTGCCGCTAATTTGCGCCCTAATACCTTTTTAAGTCCGGCCACCGAAACTTTTATTTCCTCCGAAAGATCAAAAATCTCTAAAATATCCTTATCGCGTTCAAAACCAATAGCTCTGAAAAGGGTGGTAACCGGTAATTTTTTCTTTCGGTCGATGTACGCATACATCACACCATTAATATCTGTTGCAAATTCTATCCACGACCCTTTAAAAGGGATCACTCTGGCCGAGTACAATTTAGTACCATTGGCATGAAATGACTGTCCAAAAAACACCCCTGGAGATCGATGTAATTGCGAAACCACAACTCTTTCTGCTCCATTAATCACAAAAGTACCACTTGGCGTCATGTAGGGAATAGTACCTAAATAAACGTCCTGAACAATAGTTTCAAAATCCTCGTGTTCCGGATCGGTACAATACAATTTTAATCGTGCCTTTAAAGGAACACTATACGTAAGCCCTCGTTCTATACATTCTTGAATAGAGTATCTAGGTGGATCTATGAAGTAGTCTAAAAATTCTAGAATAAACTGATTTCGTGTATCCGTGATGGGGAAATTCTCCATGAAGGTATTGTATAAACCTTCATTACCACGCTCATCGGATTTGGTTTCAAGCTGAAAAAAATCTTGAAATGACTTAATCTGAATGTCCAAGAAATCCGGATAATCGGGTGTATTCTTAGCGGATGCGAAACTTATTCTTTCAGTTTGATTTGTGATCATCAATGGACAAAATTTTGAATATGAATACTAAATGTGTGTTGTATATCTTAATGTATACCCGGTGTACAAAAAGGTTTAGGTCTAGCCACAAATCGTGAAAAGACCTAAACCAAAAATAGTATGGTTTGTGCTATTATTTAAGCTCAACTTCTGCTCCTGCTTCTTCTAATGATTTTTTAATACCTTCGGCCTCATCTTTAGAGATACCTTCTTTGATCGGTTTTGGAGCGCTGTCTACAATATCTTTAGCCTCTTTTAAACCTAAACCTGTTAATTCTTTAACTAATTTTACTACAGCTAGTTTTGAAGCTCCGGCTGCTTTTAGAATTACATCAAATTCGGTCTTTTCCTCTACGGCTTCACCTGCATCGCTAGCACCGCCACCGGCAGCAACAGCCACTGCAGCAGCAGCCGGCTCAATACCGTATTCTTCTTTTAATATTGCGGCCAACTCATTTACCTCCTTTACGGTTAAGTTAACCAATTGTTCTGCGAAATCTTTTAAATCTGCCATTTTTCTATCGTTTAATAAAATTTTAAAATATAATTGTTTTTTAGTGCGTACGTGTGTAAATTATTTTTCTGAAAGGGTTTTGAGAATCCCTGCCAATTTACCTCCGCCCGATTTTAGCGCAGAGATTACATTTTTGGCCGGAGACTGTAACAATCCTATCACTTCTCCAATCATCTCGTCTTTGGACTTAAGGTTAACCAAAGCGTCCAACTGCTCGTCACCTATATAAATCGCTTCAGAAATAAATGCCCCCTTTAATAGCGGTTTTTTGGTCTTTTTTCTAAAACTCTGAATAAGCTTTGCCGGCGCATTACCCGTTTCTGAAAACATAAGCGAGGTATTTCCTTTAAGCACTGCTGGAAGTTCTCCAAAGTCCTTCTCTGATGCTTCCATTGCTTTTGCCAGCAAGGTATTCTTTACTACCGCCAATTTAATGTTGGCCTTGAAACACGCTCTCCTTAAATCCGATGTATTCACCGCATTAAGTCCCGAAATGTCCGTAAGATAAATGGTGCTGTTGTCTTTTAACTGCACTGTTAGATCTTGTATAACACTTAATTTTTCTTCTCTTGTCATAATAAAAAGTTTAACCTGCTCCTAAGCTGTTTTTGGATCTAATTGTACACTGGGACTCATGGTGCTCGACAAGTATACACTTTTCATATAAATGCCTTTCGACGCTGTAGGCTTCAGCTTTACAAGAGCATCTAATAACTCCTTTGCATTTCCTGCAAGTTTGTCTTCGGAAAAAGAAACTTTACCAATAGCGGCATGAACGATACCCGTTTTGTCTACTTTAAAATCAATTTTTCCTGATTTCACTTCAGTTACTGCTTTTGCGATATCCATGGTCACCGTTCCTGTTTTTGGATTAGGCATAAGACCTCTTGGGCCTAAAAATTTACCCAAAGGGCCTAATTTTCCCATAACGCTAGGCATCGTAATGATCACATCTACATCACTCCATCCTGCTTTTATTTTATCCAAATACTCATCTAGTCCTACATAATCTGCACCAGCCTCTTTGGCTTCTGCTTCTTTATCAGGAGTTACCAACGCCAATACTTTTACATCTTTTCCTGTTCCGTGAGGCAATGTTACTACACCACGAACCATTTGATTTGCTTTTCGAGGATCTACACCCAAACGCACCGCAATATCAACAGACGCATCAAACTTTACATTGGTAATTTCCTTTATCAAAGCTGTCGCTTCATTCAGGGAATAGATTTTGTTCTTATCTATTTTTGAATGTGCTTCTTTTTGCTTTTTCGTTAATTTTGCCATTCTTATTGCTTTTAAGATTTTAAAAAGGTCTGTTTCCTGAAACTTTTAATCCCATTGACCTTGCCGTACCTGCGACCATACTCATTGCAGATTCCACAGTAAAAGCATTTAAATCTACCATTTTGTCTTCTGCAATTAATTTAATCTGATCCCAAGATACACTGGATACTTTGTTACGGTTTGGTTCGCCGGATCCTTTTTTAATCTTAGCCGCTTCCATGAGTTGAACTGCCGCTGGCGGTGTCTTTACAACAAAGTCGAAGGACTTGTCTTTATAAACCGTGATCGCAACCGGCAATACTTTGCCAGACTTGTCCTGTGTTCGCGCATTAAATTGCTTACAGAACTCCATAATATTGACCCCGGCAGCACCTAAAGCGGGTCCAACCGGTGGCGACGGATTCGCAGCACCTCCCCTAACTTGTAGTTTAACTACTTTACTTACTTCTTTTGCCATTGTTTTTAATTAAATTTAAAGGGTGTTTATTTGGAAGCAACACCTCTTTTACTATGTAACAGTTCGTATTAAACTTTTTCTACTTGCATATAACTAAGCTCTAATGGTGTTTTTCTGCCAAAGATTTTTACCATTACTTCTAGTTTACGCTTTTCTTCATTTATTTTTTCTACAGTGCCATTAAACCCATTAAATGGACCATCTATGACTTTAATCGTCTGACCTATTACAAAAGGTATAGCCACACTATCGGTATTAACAGCCAATTCATCTACCTTCCCTAACATTCTATTAACCTCAGATTTCCTCAAGGGAACTGGATCTCCTCCTTTAGTCTCTCCCAAAAAACCTATGACATTGGTTATAGATCTAATAATGTGTACCATTTCACCGGCCAAATTGGCCTTTACCATAATATAACCGGGAAAATAAACTCTTTCTTTATTTATTTTCTTTCCATTTCGTAATTGAACGACTTTTTCGGTAGGCACTAGAACTTCTTCTAAATAATCAGAAAATCCTAAACGAGCTACTTCTGCTTCAATGTACCCTTTTATCTTATTCTCCTGACCGCTTACCGCCCTTACCACATACCATTTTTTATCCAATACTTCTGACATAGGGCTGTACTTAATTAATTAAGTTGTTGAAATAAAATTGAATCACTTTACTGAATAGGCTATCTACGCCCCAAGTGGCCAAGGCAAATAAAATGGAAAATACTGCAACAACAACCATGAGGTTCGAAGATTCCGCCCTAGTGGGTAAGGTTATATTATTCCTAAGTTCTTCTATGGATTCCTTTATGTAAGTAAACATGATATTTCCTTCTTTTGTATTAAAACCTTATCCTATGCACTGTTGTGTCCTTGTACTATTTAATGCACGGGAGGAGAGACTCGAACTCCCGACACCTGGTTTTGGAGACCAGTGCTCTACCAACTGAGCTACACCCGTTTATACCATTTTGGTTTCTTATAACATTGCCTACTTAAACTAATGGCTAGAGTCTAAAAGTAGTGCCTTAATTAATTACGCTCAAAGGCATCCGCCTGTTGGTGGATGCCTTTAACGTAAGTACAACGTATTAATCTAAAATTTTAGTTACCTGACCTGCACCTACAGTTCTACCTCCTTCACGGATAGCAAACCGCAAACCAACACTTAATGCAATTGGTGAAAGCAAATCTACTGTAATTGTTAAGTTATCACCAGGCATTACCATTTCTACACCACTAGGAAGGTTTATAGTTCCTGTAACATCTGTAGTTCTAACATAGAATTGCGGACGATAATTATTGTGAAATGGGGTATGACGACCACCTTCTTCTTTTTTAAGGATATATACCTCAGCTTCAAATTTGGCATGTGGTTTTACCGAGCCCGGCTTACAAATTACCATACCTCTTTTGATCTGGGTCTTATCAATACCTCTCAACAAAATACCAACGTTGTCTCCGGCTTCTCCACGATCCAAAATCTTACGGAACATCTCAACACCTGTAATGGTAGAGGTCAATTTCTCTGCACCCATACCAATAATTTCTACCGGATCACCTGTATTGGCAATACCTGTTTCAATTCTACCTGTAGCCACTGTACCTCTACCTGTAATGGTGAACACATCTTCTACAGGCATAAGAAAAGTTTTATCTACATCTCTTTTTGGAAGTTCAATCCATTCGTCAACTGCATCCATTAATTGCATTACAGTATCCACCCATTTTTGCTCTCCGTTTAAAGCTCCCAATGCAGAACCTGCAATAACAGGACCATTATCACCATCGTATTCATAGAAAGATAAGAGTTCTCTGATTTCCATTTCTACAAGCTCCAAAAGCTCATCATCATCTACCATATCCACTTTGTTCATAAAAACAACCATTCTTGGAATCCCAACTTGGCGACCTAGTAGGATGTGTTCACGGGTTTGTGGCATAGGACCATCCGTAGCGGCCACAACAAGAATTGCACCATCCATTTGGGCAGCACCGGTTACCATGTTCTTCACATAATCTGCGTGACCTGGACAATCTACGTGCGCATAGTGACGGTTGGCCGTAGAATACTCCACGTGCGATGTATTAATAGTAATACCTCTTTCTTTTTCTTCGGGTGCATTATCGATAGAATCGAAACTTCTTTTTTCCGAAAGTCCTGCGTTAGCTAATACAGAAGTAATAGCTGCAGTTAATGTAGTTTTACCGTGATCCACGTGTCCAATTGTGCCAATATTCAAGTGGGGTTTGGAACGATTAAAGGTTTCCTTTGCCATGTTAAATTAATTTTAATCTTTAGTTTATATTAGTGTACAAATTATGCTTTTATTGAGCCAATGATGAGATTTGAACTCATGACCTCTTCCTTACCAAGGAAACGCTCTACCCCTGAGCTACACCGGCGTAAAGTGCTGTTTGAAAATCCCTTAGTTATTTTCTTAGGATTGTATTTTTCCCAATTACCGAAAAAACACTTTTTTTGTTATTATAACAAAAGAATCCTTTTCGATACAGCCATATCAACCTAAATAATCAGCAATATTAAACGAAGTTCGTTGCCATAACTGACCATTATTGAGCGGGAGACCGGGTTCGAACCGGCGACATTCAGCTTGGAAGGCTGACGCTCTACCAACTGAGCTACTCCCGCTTTTACTATTCAAAATTTCAAATTTCAGATGCCTTTCATCTACTGTGAAAAACATTTTATCTTTCGCTAGTATCGTACGCTTGTCTTGCAAAAAGCGCAATCTTAACGAGCAAGGAAACTTACATTTCACCTTGTGGGGAGAGCAGGATTCGAACCTGCGAAGACGTAGTCAGCAGATTTACAGTCTGCCCTCGTTGGCCGCTTGAGTATCTCCCCTCTCTTTTTGCCTATTTTTTTAAAAAGAACATTTACAACCCTTGAAAAAAACGAACTTTATGGTGAATACACAAAAATTTATATCACCCTACTTTTGTCGTTCATAGCTCATTTCAACGCCTCAAGAAGCTTTCAAACTCCTCTTTCTGATGAGCCGATAGAGGGACTTCCCTCGACCAAACTCGGGATAAACTTCTCGTCCCCTTGTTTTAACCTAATTTCAATATCTCATGAAGCTTTCAAACGCTTCTTTTTGATGAGCCGATAGAGGGACTCGAACCCACGACCTGCTGATTACAAATCAGCTGCTCTAGCCAGCTGAGCTACATCGGCTTTTAACCCTTTTTTACACAAAAAAGTCCGCTATTTCTAACGGACTGCAAATGTAGATATATTTTTATTTAATCAAAACATTTTTACAAAAATTTTAATTACGCCTGAACCCTAAATTTTTCTTTCCTTTTCACTAATTTTCTTTCTAAAGAACTGCAAGCAGAATCTACGGCTTCCTCAAAGGATTTGCATTGTTTTTTTACGATAAATTTATCCTTTGGCACGTGTACTTTAATCTCTACGACTTTATTTTCTTTTGAACTGGTATTTTCTACCTTTAAATATACGTCGGAACTAATAACCCGATCGTAAAAAAGTTCTAACTTATCCAGTCTGTTTTGAATAAATCCGATAAGCTTACCGTCTGCCGTAAAATTCACCGATTGTGCGTTTACTTTCATAGAATGAAGATTTAAAAAATTAAACAAAAAAAGCAGGAAGTATTACTTCTTACTTCGTGGATGGGTCGCCGAGTGCACTTTCATTAACTCCGCAATACCACTATGGGTATACACCTGTGTGGAGGCTAAACTAGAGTGCCCCAACAATTCTTTCACCGAGTTTAAATCTGCTCCCATATTCAGTAAATGGGTAGCAAAGGTATGTCTTAAAATATGCGGACTCCTTTTTGACTTAGAGGAGACTTTACTAAAATAACTATTTATTATTCGATAAACAAGCGTCTCGTACATTTTGTAACCGCTCTTCAACAAAAAAATATACTCCACGTCTACAATGCTGTTCAGATTATTTCTGGCCTCTATGTACTTTGAAAAAAGGTGCGCCGTTGAAGGTAATAACGGGATAATGCGTTCCTTATTTCTTTTTCCCACCACTTTTAGTGTGCGGTTTAAAATATCGACATCATGTGGCTTAATATGTATCAGTTCTGCCCTACGAATGCCTGTGGTGTAGAACAATTCTATGATCAACAAATCCCTTACAGACTCAAAACTGCCATCTGTTGGTAATTGAAGTAGTACATCGTTCATTTCTGTTTCAGAAAAAGGAACATCTACTTTTTTTGAGGTTTTTAAGGCGATGTGTTTAGCTAATGGATTTATCTGAATACGCTCTATCCTATGAAGAAATTTATAATAGGCTTTTAAAGATGCTACTTTCCTATTTATGGATCTATTCGAAATCTTTTTATCCACTAGACTTACGATCCAATTCCTTACCAAAGTGTAGGGCACCTCTTCAATGGTGTCTAGCCTGTATGTGGTGGAACAAAATGTGGAAAAATCAATAATATCCCTTTCATAAGCCCGTATGGTATGAAGGGAATAGTTCTTTTCATGAGACAAATAGTTTATGAAAGAGGTCAATGACATTCTCAAATTTACAAAAGATTTGTCATGATAAATGGGTATAAAAGCAAAATCCCGTAAAAAACGGGATTTTGTATACTACAAAAAATAAAGTGCCTTTTATTGCTCTTCTTTATCTCTTAAACCCTGAATATATTGGGCTTTCTGAATCTGTGCTCTGCGTTCTACTGAGGGTTTTATAAACTGCTGTCTTTTTCTCAATTGACGCATTGTCCCTGTTTTGTCGAACTTACGCTTAAAACGTTTCAGTGCTCGATCGATGTTTTCTCCTTCTTTAATAGGTATAATTAACATTGGCTACAACCTCCTTTCTTTAAAATTAAGAATGCAAATATAAAAGCAAATAATGAAATAGCCGCTATTTATTTTAAAATATTCTTTGCGATTACTACTTTTTGTATTTCTGTAGTGCCTTCCCCTATGGTACACAATTTGGCATCTCTATAAAATTTCTCTACCGGAAAATCTTTGGTGTATCCATATCCCCCATGAATCTGAACCGCCTCATTGGCAGCCTTTACACAAACTTCTGAGGCAAACATTTTGGCCATAGCACTTAACTTGGTCATGTTTCTACCTTCATTCTTAAGAAATGCAGCTTTATGCAGCAACAGTTCGGCGGCTTCAATTTCTGTAGCCATATCGGCCAGTTTAAAAGAAATGCCTTGAAACTGACTTATGGGTTTTCCAAATTGAATTCGTTCTTTAGAATATTGTAGTGCTGCTTCATAGGCGCCTTTAGCAATACCCAAAGAAAGAGCCGCAATCGAAATGCGACCGCCATCCAGTATTTTCATTGATTGCACAAACCCATTCCCTACCTCGCCTAATCGATTTGCATCCGGTATTTTACAGTTGTTAAATACCAGTTCGGCAGTTTCGCTGGCACGCATACCTAACTTATTTTCCTTTTTTCCACTGCTAAAACCGGGGGTACGCTTTTCTAGTACAAAAGCCGTCATACCATGACTGTCACCCTTGGATCCGGTTCGGGCTATAACCACAGCCACATCCCCGCTTTTCCCGTGGGTAATAAAATTTTTTGAGCCATTAATAATCCAACAATCTCCATCCTTTATTGCCGTGGTATTCATCCCTCCTGCATCGGAGCCCGTATTGTGTTCCGTGAGCCCCCAAGCACCAATCCACTCACCTGTTGCCAATTTCGGTATCCATTTTAACTTTTGGGTATCATTACCAAAAGATAGTATGTGATTGGTGCATAATGAATTATGCGCGGCAATAGACAGCCCAATAGAAGGGTCTACTTTTGAAATTTCCTCTATAATAGCAGCGTATTCATGGTAGCCAAATCCGGAACCTCCTAATTCCATTGGAACCAAAACACCCATAAAACCCATTTTACCGGCTTTTTTTAATACTTCTACAGGAAAAAATTGAGTCTCGTCCCATTCCATAATGTAGGGTCTTATATGTTGTTCCGCAAATTCCTTTGCCGAACTAGCGACCATTTGCTGGGTTTCTGAGTAATCAAAACTCATTGTTGAAAGCGTATCCGTAATCATTCGTAGCAATTTTTTTATAACTGCAAATATAATTTAATTCTATCAATCTTTTCTGAAGGGAATCCCTCAATCTGTTGTAGTTCATTGAAGGATTGTATCCTTCCCGAAGTTGCTCTATATGCTACAATGTTACGAGCCAATTCATTGGGTATATAAATTAGTTTTGCTATTTCCGCAGCAGAAGCGGTATTGATATTAATTGGAGTTATTTCCGGGGTACTTAAAACGCTAAATCGCTCTAAAACGCTATCTACCACATCAACATCTAACCCATATACATCGTACAACTGATTATTCACAAAAAAGCCACCCAGCCGATCTCTGAATTTAACGATGCGCTGTGATAAGGTTTTGCCAATGCCATGTACCACCATTAGATCTTCTGCGGTGGCGCTATTCAAATCTTTTGTTTCAAAAGAAAGATTTTTTATTACGCTATTTTGATGATTGGATCGCACTTTTTGGTGCACCTTAGTTTCATTTTCGGAAAGTGCCCAGTCCGGAAATTTAAAATAAGGTGCTATTTCGTTCAAGAGAGAATCTGACACTAATGTCACAGTTTGAAACTCTTCTGCCGATTTTACAAATTTATTAGCGGCTCTAAAAGCATGTAAGCGATCTATTTCATCGGGAGACATCCCCAGCGTGTAGCCTTTGTAATCGGTAACAAAATTTGGATTGAAGGGATATAATGTAAACGTGTTTTGGACAGCCATTTTTTCTTTTATGGCATTTATGTATTCTTGTTCCTCAATATTCAGCAGTACGCTTTCCGATCCTTTTTTAAAAGGTATCAGGGGAGTGAGCATAGATCCTAGCTGCAGTACTACGATAATCAGGAATAAAAATAAAATCCCACGACGTTCTTGCGCATCGAACTTAAAATAGGATTTAAAAAAACTCATAGGTCAATATTAGGCGTTATCGCCTACAAAATACGAATCAATTTAATAGCTACCACGTGTATAGGAAAGAATAACCTCTCCAGCATAAAGTTTTTATAAAACCTGTAAGAACGCTATACGCATCTTTTAGAAGCTATTTACCGCCTAAGGCGTTGTATTCAAGATTACATTCTACTATTTTACGGCTTTCTGAATTTTAAACAACTCGTTGGCTTTAAGCTTTCTAAAATATTCATTGAGATCGGCTCGTACTTCGCCAGACATAAGGTATAACCCTATAATATTGGGAAAGGACATGGCTAGAATCATCATATCTGAAAAATCTAGTACTGCGCCTAAACTTACCGACGCGCCTATGACGACAAATACTAAGAAGACCATTTTGTAAATAAATTCGGTTTTCTTACTCTTACCAAAAAGATACGTCCATGCCCGCATACCATAGTAAGACCACGAAATCATAGTAGAAAAGGCAAATAAAAACACCGCCAATGCAAGCACATACGGAAACCAAGAAATCTGACTTGCAAAGGCATCTGAGGTCAACTGGGCTCCTGCCATGCCTTCTACTTCATGCATTCCGGTAAAAATAAGGACTAAAGCGGTTAGTGTACACACTACCACAGTATCTATAAAAGGTTCTAATAACGCCACAAATCCTTCTGAAGGCGGATGATTTGTTTTAGCCGTACTATGGGCAATGGCGGCAGAGCCCACGCCCGCTTCATTGGAAAATGCGGCTCGTTGAAATCCAATGACCAATACCCCAATAATCCCTCCTTTTAAAGCCGACGGATTAAAGGCTCCTGAAAAAATGGCTGAAAATGCCGGGCCAATATTCTCAATATTCATTATAATTACTGCCAATGCGGCCACGATATAAATAGAGGCCATGATAGGAACAATTTTTCCGGTTACCTTAGCAATACTGCTAATACCACCAATAATAACCACACCAACAAGTATCGCCGTAACAACACCAAACCAAAATCCTTGACCTTCTAACGCCGGAAACTGGCCCGCCAATTGCTCAAAAGACTGATTGGCCTGAAACATATTGCCGCCACCAAATGAAGCACCAACAGCTAATACTGCAAACAAACCGGCCAATATTCTACCTAATCCTTTTAAGTTCCGTTTTTCTAGGCCATACCGGAGATAATTCATTGGGCCGCCAAAAACACGACCATCGGGTAATATATCCCGGTATTTAACCCCTAAGGTACACTCTACAAACTTGGAAGACATGCCTAGAAATCCACAAACAATCATCCAAAAAGTGGCTCCGGCGCCCCCTAGGGATACCGCCACCGCTACCCCTGCAATATTTCCCAGACCCACGGTTCCAGAGACTGCGGTTGCCAAAGCTTGAAAATGCGTTACTTGTCCGGGTGCATTGGGGTCATCATACCTTCCTTTAGCTAAATCAATGGCATGCCGAAAGCCGCGAATATTAATAAAACCCATTCGAAGCGTAAAAAAAGTAGCACCAAGCACCAGCCAAATCACTATAAACGGAATTCCTTTGCTAATGGGATCTCCATTAGGATGCGTAAGCACTATAGGGGTATCGTACACAATCTCTGCAAAATAATGGGCACCTTGTTCTATGACGTGCTTTTGATTTTCCGAGTTATAAATTACCTTACTTTCAGCCGTAAGATGGCGTATAACACCATTGCCCGTGGCTGTAATGGTTTCATCTGTGCCATTTTCTTGAGATATAATAGCAATCTCATCGCCTTTAACTACTTTTTCGCCTTCTTGTTTCAACCATTTTTTTAGGATAAATTTATTAGACACATCGGGCGACCAGTTCGGAATGCCAATCAATTTTACATCGGCATATACTTTAGGATCGTATAATCCAGTAGCTGCAAAAGGATCCCAAAAAAGAACCGAACCCAACGCACCCACCGCCGGGGTCATAAACCCATTAAAAACTTCGGTAATGGACTGTGTTTCTACCTTAACTATCTTGGTAACAGATGCTCCTTTACTATCTGTAACCGTAACACGATACGGTATTCCCTCGGTTAGCCCTATAGCTCTTTTAGAGGTTTGGGCAGTGCTTTGGTTACTCCATTTATAGGTATAGGGCGGTGTACCGCCGCTCACCTCCAAATCAACAGCGCCATCATTTATGGTATTAGAGGTATTTAGAATGGTCTCCTGCACCCGAAGTTCCTGAGCGATAGCTAAGCCACTGAAAAAGAAGACAAAAAGAAATATAAATCTGTTCATAGGTCTACAAAATTGGTTTGTAATGGCAAACGGTACGGCAATATCACTAAATTATTTTCGAATTCAAATAATTTTCAAGAATTATCCTTGATCAATATGGTACATAATATTTAATTTCTTAATCTGCTCTGGTCTTCCAAGTACAATTACTTTACTTTTGGGTTGTAATTTTAAATCGGCTTCCGGATTAATAATGTATGTGCCATCAGGTGCCACGTAGCCAATGATGGTACACCCAGTTTTCTTTCTTAGGTCTAAATCTCTTAAAGACAAATTCCCTTTGGCATTTTTGATAAAATCTTCTACTTCTACTTCCTCCAAATTTGTAGTATGCTTTCCTTCTGTCGATAATTTATCCATAAACGTAATCAAATCAGGCATAACCACCAAAGACGCCATATGATCTCCACCAATTTTATCGGGCATAATCACCTTGTTTGCCCCAGCTAATACTAACTTCTTCTGAGAGGTGACCAATGATGCCCTACTGATGATAAATAAATCCTTGTTTAATTGACGCGCAGAGAGAACAACAAATAAATTTGCCGCATCATCGGGCATGGCGGTTATCAGATATTTCGCCCTGAGAATACCGGCCGCGCGCAAAACGTCATCATCATTAGCATCTCCTTCCACAAAAAGGATATCGTCATCCAACTTTTCAATGATTTCCTTGTTTCTATCTATAACTACAAATGCTGTTTTATAGGTACTCAACCTATTGGCAGCTTGCATTCCATTACGGCCAAAACCGCAAATAACCACGTGGTCGTACAAGCTATCAATCTTATTTTTCACTTTTTTCTTTTTTAAGAGTTCTAAAGAATTCTTGCTCAGGATATATTCCGTTATCACGGTAATTGCAAAAGCAAAGATAAAGATACTGGAAACGATCAAACTCATGGTAAACACCTTACCAGCCATATCCATGGGTCGTACCTCGCCATATCCAACCGTTGCTACAGTAATAATGGTCATGTAAAGGGCTTCCATCCATGAGAATCCCTCCAAAAACCTATACCCCAATACCCCAATGAGCAATACGGAAATTACCAAAATTAGGGAAAGATAAATTTTTGATCTAAATAATTTGAGCATACATCACAAATCGAAAACCGAAGATCGTTTCGTATAAAGTAAATCTTTTATTCGCAACCAAAATGCTAAAAATAAATACAACGCAAAACCAAAACCTAGGGTAACAAAAGTAAGGTATATAAAGGTAGTTCTTACGATCCTAGCCCTAATACCTAATCGCTCGGCAATACGTCGGCATACCTCAAACCCTCTCTTCTGAAAATAATACAGTATTTGATAAAATAGGTTCATACTTCAAAGGTAATTATTTGCAGACAACATTGAACTCCCAATACTACATTGCAAACATTTATTTTTAGTACAATAGGAATGGTATAAGGTTAATGCTGCTTGACCTTCTTTAGCATTCTTTATGGCTACACCATGCGCTTCGAAATTTTGAACAATGTGGTTTGTTTCTTTTTTAAGTTGGGTAGCCAACCCAAGAATGCTTTCATTAACATCGTTTCCCAGGTATTTTGCGTAACAAAATTGTAATGGAAGTACAGCATTGAGGATAATACTGTCCACAAATCTAGGCGTAAGCCCTTTTGGAGTTTCTTTAGATTTTTGACCAAAAGTATAATGGGTGCGCCAGTACGAACTTGCCGCTACAGCAAACAAGGTATAAAACTCGCGCGGAGACTTTCCTTGCATAACTTCATGGAATAAGTTGGGGTGTTGCACTACTAAATTAGCAAGTTGCGATAGCCGAATGGTAGGGAAATTGGCAGGTCTTAATCGAAAAAATTGTGGAGGTTCTCCCGTTTGCACCTGCAAGCCAAATTTGTTCTTTAAAAATAAATATTCTGCATATAGCCTTTTAAAATAATCGTCAACTACAACAGTGTCTTGCAACAAGCCTGCCGTACCAAACAAAAGGCTTTCTACCTTAAAGACATCGTTTTGTACTTTCCGAACCACGGTATACGGAAGTGTTTCGCCCACCGCTGCAAAAGCACCTCCATTATTATTTAGACCAAAACTTTTGAGTAACAAGATAAACATAACCTGTTCCCAATTGTTTTTTGATGCTTCTAATAATTCCAAGACGTAAGACGATTTCCGTTCCAGCCGTTCCAGAAATAGTCTTTCCCACCAGTTATCTAACAGAAAACTAGAAGTCTCCTTAATTTGATTTTCGCAATTAATGAAATTCTTATCCTTGTTTTCTACCAAGTGTTGGTAAGATTGTAGAAGCTGAGGCGCTATAACCCCTTGTAACGTTAAGGTCGGGATTATAAATCCTTTGCCTCCAAAAACGGGGACATCGTCTTCCCAAACCACATGCAATATAACGGCGTCATAGTTAGCGTCCTTCTCATGGTTGTGCCTGTACCAATCGGACGATTTTATATGCATTTCCACATTGCCTACCCACAACTGATTATTTATTCGGATTTTAGCATTGAGAAAATCTGGTCCAGCCAGATGATTAGCCATACCCATATCTAGAATAGATATAGGCTCACCAGAAGTAGTCTGCAACCCTTGAAGCGGAATTTTTTTGTAGTTCCAAATATAGTGTAGCAAATCTTCCTTCATAGGCACAACTAAAGAATACCAAGCGGGCAACCACGCCTAAAAAAACTAATAGGCCACTTCACCCTGCCATTGCATAAAACCACCTTCCAGATTAAAGGTGTTTGCAAATCCCATTTTAGTCATTATGGCACAGGCCTGACCACTGCGATTTCCTGACCTACAATATACATAATAGTTCTTGGTTTTGTCTAATTGATCCAACGCCTCCACAAATTCCTGACCCAAATAAAAGTCAATATTTATGGCATTGGGAATAAATCCTTCGTCTACTTCTTCGGGCGCACGAACATCTAAAATAACAGCATTGCTATCGTTTTCTAATTGCGTTTCCCATATTTCCTGTGCTAAATTTGCCATTTGATTCTTTTTTTTGATAGTCAAAAATAAACTATTTATTTAAAATTATACATCTTCAAAGCAGCTACAAAGTTATAGAATTAGCAACCTCGGCGTGGCGCTACCTCCAAATAAAAAATTTCTTGAAACTGACTATCCCCGAGGCAAGCCATAGGGGTATTTCGCCAGTTTCATTTTGGCCTTTGGGCCAAAATCCGAAATTTTGTATTTTACCTCACCCGGAACTGCAAAAAGGCAGTTCCGATCGCTCCAAAGGAGCGATAAATAGGAAACCCCTACCCAAGGGTCGGGGAATCTTTAGATTGATGGTAGTTTCATTTTTAACAAAAATTTAATGTACTGTTTGATTAAAGTCGCAAATATCACCATACATTTGTATATACAATTATTGTAATGCGATGAATGTTGAACAAATTATAAAAACGGATAAGCCTATTCCGCTTGAAAGTAGGACAATCATTCATTTTAAATTAGTAAGCAACAAAATTGAAGAACTTATTTCGAATGCCCTTAAACCTTTTGAAGTATCTATAGAACAATTTAATGTATTACGCATTTTGAGAGGGCAGCACAAGCAGCCCGCAAACTTATCTACTCTAAACGAACGTATGGTTACCAAAATGAGTAACACCACACGACTGGTAGATAAATTATTGCTGAAAGGATACGCAGATAGGGTAGTTTGCCCCACCAATAGACGCAAAGTGGAAATTACAATTACCGACAAAGGCAAAAAGGCACTACAAAAAATGGATGTTGCCGTAGGACAAGCAGAAAAGACGGCTTTGGCAGGCCTTAATTTCATAGAATTACAACAGTTAAACAACTTATTAGATAAATTTTAAACTATAATGATCCCCTACATAAGCGATTTAAAGTGGCGCTACGCCGTAAAAAAGTTTGATAAGACCAAAAAGGTGTCCGAGGCAGATTTAGCAACTTTATTAGATGCCATTCAATTGAGTCCATCATCATTTGGGTTGCAACCCTATGAGATTTTTGTGATTAGTGACCCTGAGCTTCGCAAAAAATTAATGTCTGCCACTTGGGGGCAACAGCAAGTAGTAGATGCCTCGCATCTCATTGTTTTTGCCAACAAGACCACCTTTGGATCGGAAATTGTCGATGATTATTTCCTAAATGTAAGTAACACAAGAGGATTGCCTATAGCATCCTTATCGGATTACAGCAATTTTGTAAAATCTAAAATGGAGGTACTTTCCGAAAGTGATAAGGCTATTTGGGCTAACAAACAAGTGTACATTGCATTGGGCAATTTTCTTTCTGCCGCAGCCGCCCTAAAAATTGATACTTGCCCAATGGAAGGTTTTGAACCTGAAAAATATAATGAAATTTTAGGCTTAAAGAAAAAAAGGCTCAACGCAGCAGTAGTTGCTACGATAGGTTATCGATCAGAAGACGACCAAACACAAAGTCATGCCAAGGTGCGAAAAACAAAAGAACAATTATTTACCCATTTATAAACAATTAATTACAAACAAGTAGAATCCATTAAATTTAAAAAAATGAAAAAAAGTGTATTAAGTTTAGTATTGGCCGTCGTTTTTGGCGCAACAGCAACAGCAACGACGCCTAAAGACGGTGAAAAGAAACCTGTAAAGACCGGCGAGAGCAAAGTAACATGGAAAGCGTACAAAGTGACAGGCTCTCATGTAGGAACGGTAGACCTTAAAGAAGGTGCTTTGGAATTTGAAGGCGACAAACTTATCGGCGGTGAGTTTATTGTAGACATGACTTCCTTAGTATCTACCGATTTGGAAGGGGAATACAAAGGAAAACTGGAAGGTCACTTAAAATCTGATGACTTTTTTGGTGTAGCCAAGCACGGTTCATCTAAATTAGTTTTTTCTGAGGTAAAAGTTTCCGGTAAAAACTCCTACGAGGTTACTGGAGATTTAACCATTAAGGGGATTACAAAACCGGTAACTTTCGATGTTTCTATTTATGGAAGCAAAGCTACCGCTACCCTCAAAATTGACCGAGCCAACTATGATGTAAAATATGGTTCAGGTAGCTTTTTTGATAATTTAGGCGACAAAGCTATTTACGATGAATTTGATTTGGTGGTAGATCTAGAATTCTAAGAGTCCCCAAACAGCATACAAAACCCTGCTTCCGGTTTCACAGAACGCAGGGTTTTTGTTTTTTTGTGTGCACATGTTTGTAATTCTAAAAATGATTTCTATCTTTGGTTTCGGAATGAAACAGACAAAATCAAATCTTTGGTGGTGGATCAACTTACGACAGTTATCGTGAGCTAGCACTATTGTAGTTAAATCATACGAAGGCTTGTCATCACGACAAGCCTTTTTCATTTGAATCCAATTTTAAGATGAAATATCCATTACAATCGCATTACAAAAAAATTCTTGCAGATACAATTACACCGGTAAGCGTTTATCTAAAGATAAGGGATCGCTTTCCCAACAGCATTCTATTAGAGAGTAGTGATTACCATGCCAATGACAACAGCTTCTCCTACATTTGTTGCAATCCCATTGCCTCCCTGAAAATAGAAAATGAAAAGATCATACAACAATTTCCCGATGGCAGTACCGTAGCTACCCCTATTTTACCCCAAACGGATGTAGTTGAGGCCATCCACGATTTCAGCCAACTTTTTTCTTCGGAACCCACCGACTTCAAATTTATAGACAACGGCCTTTTTGGCTATATCGCCTACGATGCCGTCCGCTATTTTGAAGATATACGGATTGCCAAAAAAGCAGGGGCCTTGGCTATCCCCGATATCTATTATGCAGTCTATCAAAATATTATTGCCATCAACCATTTCAAGAACGAGGCGTATATTTTTGCCAATTGCTTCGAAACCGAAAGCAATATTCCGGAAATAGAGCATATCCTCAATGTACGGAATTTTGCCTCCTATAATTTCAATAAAGAAGGGGATGCGGTCTCTAATTTGGAGGATGCGGAATTTAAAGAGCAGGTGCGCATCGCCAAAAAACATTGTCAAAGAGGGGATGTATTCCAATTAGTACTCTCCCGTAAATTCTCCCAAAATTTTAAAGGTGATGAATTTAATGTATACCGTGCGCTTCGCTCTGTAAATCCATCCCCTTACCTTTTTTACTTCGATTATGGCGATTTTAAAATCTTTGGAAGCTCGCCGGAAGCGCAATTGATCGTAAAGAACGACAAAGCCGAAATACATCCCATAGCCGGTACTTTTAAAAGAACGGGAAACGATGAACAAGATGCCTCATTGGCCAAACAACTTACCGAAGACGACAAAGAAAACAGTGAACATGTGATGCTGGTAGATTTGGCTCGAAACGACCTCAGTAGAAACGGCAATCTGGTCCATGTGGACACCTATAAGGAAGTACAATTTTTTTCGCACGTCATTCATTTAGTTTCTAAAGTCACAGGGGTAAAGAAAAAAAATATACCCACCATGAAGGTGGTCGCCGATACGTTCCCGGCAGGAACACTAAGCGGTGCGCCAAAACACATGGCCATGCAGCTCATCGAAAAATATGAAAAAACCAGTAGGGGGTTTTATGGGGGTGCCATTGGGTTTATGGATTTCAAGGGCAATTTTAACCATGCCATCATGATCCGTACGTTTCTAAGCAAAAACCACCAATTGCATTATCAGGCTGGTGCCGGCTTGGTAGCCGCATCAGATCCGGAAATGGAATTACAGGAAACTTATAACAAACTGGGGGCGCTCACCAAAGCCTTGGAACTGGCAGAGACCTTATAAAGTATTCCGTGACTCCCAAAACGGGAATTTACGAAGATGATGAAAAAAGAAATGAAGAATACAGATCAAAAAAATACAGGAACTGGCCTGACCCAATCCGCACCGACGGAAAAAACCAAGGTATTGGTTATTGATAATTATGATAGCTTTACCTATAACCTGGTACATTATCTGGAGGATCTGGATTGTGAGGTTGTTGTAAAGCGAAACGACCAACTGGCCCTGGAAGAAGTAAACGTTTTTGATAAAATAGTGCTCTCCCCGGGGCCCGGAATCCCCGATGAGGCAGGTTTGCTAAAAGAAATCATAAAAACCTATGCCCCCACAAAAAGTATTTTTGGGGTCTGTTTGGGGCAACAGGCCATTGCAGAGGTTTTTGGGGGTTCGTTGATCAATCTGGACAAAGTGTACCATGGCATTGCCACCACCGTGGCCATTGCCAAACCGGATATTATTTTTGAAGGATTGCCCAAGGAAATAAGCGTGGGCCGCTACCATTCGTGGGTGGTAAACCCCGCTTTGCCCGATGTGCTGGAGGCCACCTCCTTTGATGAAAACGGACAGGTAATGTCCTTACGACATACCATATTTGATGTGCGCGCGGTGCAATTCCATCCGGAATCGGTGCTTACCCCGCATGGAAAACAGATTTTGAGGAATTGGGTAAATGCCCAAATACGACATTTAGAATAATGTGTAGAATAAAAATGGAACTGTAAACAGAAATTTTATAAAATATAAATAATTAAAATACGGAGGCCAATTCCCCCTCTTTGTGGAGGTTCGGTAGGATCTATGAAAGAAACACTAAACCGATTGATAAACCATGATTTGCTCTCCAAGGACGACGCAAAGCAAATTCTAGTCAATATTGCGAAAGGCGATTACAACCCAAGCCAGATTGCCGCTTTTTTAACCGTATATATGATGCGCAGCATCACCATTGAGGAACTGGAGGGGTTTCGCAATGCGCTATTGGAGCTGTGCTTGGCCGTGGACTTGTCAGATTATGACCCCATAGACCTTTGCGGCACGGGTGGCGACGGCAAAGACACCTTTAATATATCTACCCTTGCTTCTTTCGTAACTGCCGGGGCGGGAATAAAGGTTACCAAACACGGCAATTACGGGGTGTCTTCCAAATGTGGCAGCAGTAACGTAATGGAGTTTTTGGGCATCCGGTTCAGCAACGATGCCAATTTCCTTGAAAAATGCATCAGCGATGCGGGAATCTGTGTGCTCCACGCCCCATTATTTCACCCTGCCATGAAAAACGTGGCTCCCATCCGCAGGGAATTGGGCGTAAAAACATTTTTCAATATGCTGGGGCCCATGGTGAATCCGGCATTTCCTAAAAACCAGATGGTCGGGGTCTTCAATCTGGAGCTGGCCCGGATGTATGGGTACCTCTATCAGAACACAGACATTAAATTTACCATCCTCCACGCCTTGGATGGCTATGACGAAATTTCATTGACGGGAAGCACCAAAGCCATAAGCAATAGCGCAGAACGCATTTTAAATCCGTCCGATTTTGGCGTGGCCCCTGTTTCCCAAGCTGATATTGTCGGTGGGGACGCTATCCAGGATTCGGCTCAGATTTTTATCAACATTCTCCAAGGAAAAGGAACCGAAGCGCAAAACAATGTGGTCTGCGCCAATGCGGGTATGGCCATTGCCACGGTAAAAGAAATTTCGCCCTTGGAAGGTTTTGAACTGGCTCGGGAATCCTTGTTCAGCGGTAAAGGGTTGGCAGCATTAAAGAAATTGCAGGCATTGAGTAGTTAGGTGGGAGGCCTCCCCTAACGCCTCCAAAGGAGGGGGAAATAGACCGGGGACAAACTAAAAAATTTTAAATAGGACATTGTACAATGAACATATTAGATCGTATCGTACTGGATAAACGCAAGGAAGTAGCCTTAAAAAAGTCGCTTATCCCGGTGTCGCAATTGGAGCAATCCGTTCTGTTTTCAAGAAAGAGCGCTTCGTTGGCATCTGCATTGCGGAAAAGTGGCTGTGGCATAATTGCCGAACACAAAAGGCGTTCGCCCTCCAAATCAGAAATCAACCATGGCCTTTCGGTACAGGATGTCGCCACGGGCTACGAAAAAGCCGGCGCCAGCGGCATGTCGGTATTGACAGATACAAAATATTTCGGAGGTTCCCTGGACGATTTGGTATTGGCAAGGGCGGCTACGCGTTTCCCCTTACTTCGAAAGGAATTTATAATAGATGCGTATCAAATCGTAGAAGCTAAAGCCTATGGCGCCGATGTAATCTTGCTGATTGCGGCTATTTTAACCCGGGAAGAAATTAAAACGTTTTCCGAATTGGCAAAAACTCTGGATATGGAGGTGTTGCTGGAAGTGCACGATGAAGCAGAACTCCATAAATCTATCATGCCCAGTTTAGATATGCTTGGCGTTAATAACAGAAATTTAAAAACGTTTGAGGTTCGTTTGGAAACCAGCAAGACACTATCCAGCTTCATTCCCAATGATTTTGTAAAAGTTTCGGAAAGCGGCATCAGTACGGTAGCGGCTATCCGGGAATTGCAACAGTTTGGTTATCAGGGATTTTTGATAGGCGAAAATTATATGAAAACTGATGATCCTGGAAGTAGTGCCTGCGACTTCATCAAAAATTTAAAAGTATGAAGCTGAAAGTTTGCGGCATGAAATATTCTGAAAACATCCGGGAAGTAGCTGCACTTAAACCTGATTATTTGGGCTTTATTTTTTGGGAACCTTCCAAAAGGTATTTTGAAGGAACGATACCGGAATTGCCCAAAACCATTAAGAAAGTGGGTGTTTTTGTGGATGCCCTTTTGGATGTTATTATTGAAAAAACACAACAGTATCGTTTGCATTCGGTTCAGTTACATGGTTCGGAAAGTCCTGAATTTTGCCAACAATTAAAGGCACTTCCTATAGAAATTATAAAAGTGTTTTCTGTGGGATCTGATTTTGATTTTGGCCAATTGAAGCCTTATGAAACCGTATGCGATTATTACCTCTTTGACACCAAAGGAAAGCTGCCCGGTGGCAACGGTTATACCTTTGATTGGACGGTGCTAAAAAAGTATCCATCGACCAAACCTTACTTTTTAAGTGGAGGAATCGGTTTGGAAGATGCAGCTACGCTCAAGGATTTTTTAAATAGGACGGAATCTACATATTGTTATGCGGTTGATGTAAATAGTAGATTTGAGGTAGAACCCGGTTTGAAGGACGTAGGAAAATTAAAGAAATTTAGGGGCAAGGGTTAGAAATTTCAAGTTCAAGTTCAAAATTCAAGTTCAAGTTCAAGTTCAAGTTCAAATGCAATTAGAAACAATAAACCATCAACCGACAACCAACAACCGACAACCAACAACCGACAACTGTCAACGATCAACTAAAAACGAAAAACAGCATATGACCTATCACGCAAACGAAAAAGGATATTATGGAGAGTTTGGAGGAGCTTTTATCCCGGAAATGTTGTATCCCAATACGGAGGAACTTCGTCAAAATTACATCCGCATCATGAACGAACCCTCTTTTCAACAGGAATTTTATCAATTGCTGAAAGATTATGTAGGCAGGCCTACACCGCTCTACTATGCCGAACGCTTATCGAAACAATATAAGACTAAAATCTACCTGAAACGAGAAGACCTATGCCATACGGGAGCTCATAAAATTAACAATACAATTGGTCAGATTTTAATGGCAAAAAAGTTGGGCAAAAATCGCATTATTGCAGAAACCGGCGCTGGGCAACATGGCGTTGCTACAGCTACAGTTTGCGCATTAATGGGTATACAATGTGTGGTTTTTATGGGCGAAATTGATATTGCCCGGCAAGCACCCAACGTGGCCCGCATGAAAATGTTAGGTGCGGAAGTGCGTCCGGCACTATCCGGAAGTAGAACCCTCAAGGATGCTACCAATGAAGCCATCCGGGATTGGATCAACAATCCGGTAGATACCCATTATATTATTGGTTCCGTAGTAGGCCCGCACCCCTACCCCGATATGGTAGCCCGGTTTCAATCGGTGATCTCCGAAGAAATAAAAACACAACTCCTTGAAAAGGAAGGTAGAGAAACCCCCGATTTTGTGGTGGCCTGTGTGGGCGGTGGCAGCAATGCTGCCGGTGCTTATTATCATTTTCTGGACAACCATGAAGTGGGTATTATTGCCGTAGAGGCCGCCGGTAAAGGCATTAATTCCGGCGAAAGTGCAGCCACTTCTGCCCTAGGAAAAGTAGGCATTATTCATGGGAGTAAAACACTTTTGATGCAGACCACAGACGGACAAATAACCGAGCCATATTCCATTTCCGCCGGATTGGATTACCCCGGGGTGGGACCCATGCATGCGCATTTATTCACTTCCGGACGCGGAGAATTCATCTCCATTACCGATGACGATGCCATGACCGCAGGACTACTCCTTTCCCAAATGGAAGGTATTATTCCCGCCATTGAAAGTGCCCATGCCTTTGCGATTCTGGAATACCGAAAATTTAAACCTACAGATATTGTAGTGATAAACCTTTCCGGTAGAGGCGATAAAGATTTAAATACGTATATCGATTATTTTAAACTATAAATACAGTAGCAAGTAAGCTGTATTGAGTATTCAGAAATGGAGTATGAAAATTCCATAAAACTGTTGGCAGAAATGCACTCAAAACGAGCCAGTCCAAACGTAGTACTAAAAAGTATGAACAGAATACACCAAAAATTAAAAGAAGATAAAAAACTCTTGTCTATCTATTTCACAGCAGGATATCCAAAATTGGAAGACACCGTGACCATTATACAGGAATTGGAAAAAAACGGGGTAGATATGATCGAAATTGGTCTGCCGTTTAGCGATCCTTTGGCCGATGGCCCCACCATTCAGGAAAGTTCTACCGCTGCCCTAAAAAATGGGATGACCACAGAACTATTGTTTCAGCAGCTACAGGATATCCGCAAATCGGTTTCCATTCCGCTCATCCTCATGGGCTATTTTAACCCCATGTTGCAATATGGCGTGGAGGCTTTCTGCAAAAAATGCCATGATATAGGGATAGACGGTATCATTATGCCCGATCTGCCCCTAGATGTTTATCAAGAGAATTATACAGCCATCTACCAGAAATATGGCCTAATCAACATCTTTCTCATTACCCCACAAACCAGCGATAAACGCATCCAACAAATCGATGCCGCATCGGACGGCTTTATCTATATGGTTAGTTCTGCCAGCGTTACAGGTTCTAAATCGGGTTTTGGAAATCTCCAAACCGATTATTTTGAGCGGATAGCCAAAATGAACCTTAAAAACCCACAAATCGTTGGTTTTGGGATCAATAACGCACAAACTTTCATACAGGCGACCAAGACCGCCAAAGGAGCCATCATTGGTTCGGCATTTATTAAACACCTCAGTGAAAAAGGGGTTGGTGCAATTTCCGATTTTGTGAAAAGTATTCGCTAATTTTAGCCACTGAACATACCCGATAGTGCGGATACGTCCTTGGCATACCAAGGCAAGTGTTCCCGAGGTGCACATAAGATGGGGGATAGCACTGTTCTACTGACCTATATCAATATATGAAGAAATACTTAGTTGCCTTTTTGATCCTTGCCCATACCGTAGTCATGGCGCAAGACGAACCCCAGTTAAAATCGCAAGTGCGCCATACCATTGACGAGCTGCGCGATTTTGTCTCCATACCCAATGATGCCCTGGAACATGCAGATATCAATAGAAACATCACCTGGCTCACCAAAAAATTCAACGACAGAGGGTTCAACACCTCTGTATTGCCCACAGACGGCGAGTCTTTGTTCTTCGCCGCTTTACCCTTAGAAGATAACAAGCCAACCATTTTGTTTTATATGCATTTTGATGGGCAATCGGTAGACAAAAGCAAATGGGATCAACCAAACCCCTATGAGGTAGTATTAAAATCTGCCGATAGTGGTCGTTGGAAAACACTTTCGTTTGATGAACTAAAAGATGATATTAATTATGATTGGCGGTTATTTGGACGTTCTACGTCGGATGACAAAGGGCCTATCGTCATGTTTTTGAATGCCATAGACCTTCTGAAAAAGAATGGCAAAACCTTAGCCTTTAATATTAAGGTTATTTTGGACAGCGAGGAAGAACGGGGGAGCAAACCCTTGCCTAAGGCTATAAAGGAATACCGCGAATTGTTGCAGGCCGATTTTCTTGTAATTAACGACGGCCCGGTACACAGCTCGGGAAAACCAACGCTCGTTTACGGCGCTCGGGGCATTACCACATTTTCGTTAACTACCTATGGCCCCATAGTACCGCAACACAGCGGACATTATGGCAATTACGCCCCTAATCCGGGGCTGCAATTGGCGCAGTTATTAGCCAGTATTAAAGATACGGAAGGGAAAGTGCTGATCCCAAATTTTTATGACGGGATTGTATTGGACGACGCTACAAAACTAGTTCTGAAGGGTGTTCCAGATGATGAAGCAGCCATAAAGGAAAACCTTCAAATAAAAACAGCTGAAAAAGTGGGAAGTTCCTATCAGGAATCACTTCAATATCCGTCTCTTAATATTCGCGGTTTAGGGTCGGCTTGGGTCGGGGAAAATGCCCGTACCATTGTCCCGGCAACGGCCACTGCCGAATTGGATATTCGGTTGGTACCCGAAAGCGATGGAACCAAATTAAAAACCTTGGTAAAAAACCACATCCAAAAACAAGGATTTTTTGTCACGAACAAAACCCCATCCAAAGAAGAGCGATTGGCGCATGACCGAATTGTGACCATGCTTGAAGGAGAACATACCCATGCGTTCAGAACAGACCTAAACGACCCCTATGGTTTATTTTTAGCAAAAGTGCTTCACGATGTGTTTAAAGAAGATCCTGTACACATCCGTATAATGGGCGGTACGGTGCCGATTGCACCGTTTATCAACGAGTTAAAAATTCCGGCATTTATTGTACCCATGGTAAACCCGGACAACAACCAACACAGCCCCAACGAGAATCTAAGCATTGGTATGATCGCTTATGGCATCCAAACTTTTTATGGGCTTTTGAGCAGTGCGATGGAGTAGAACTATTGTACTTTATATGTCTTTTAAACCGAATTTCGACCGGCATTGCTATTTCCGTAAAGCGACCGCATGTCTATTTTCTCGTACAGTTCGGTAAAATCGGAACCTTGGCCTATTTTCTGCAGGCCCTATTGCCGTATCACCAATAAGGGCAATAGAATGCTTTCCCCATAGCAGCAACCGGATCCGCCAACAGCATATTCAGTCCTGGCCTATCGGCGGGCCGAATACTTGGTTATTGCCCTTTGTTATTATTTTACGAGTTGATAATTGTTCACTAAAACCGAAGCGGAAATTTGAAGTGTTCTTTCTAATTCCCTTATCATTTCAACAGTTAATTTCTTTTTCCGATTTAAGATTTCAGATACTCGACTTTTACCTCCAATAACCCCAACCAAATCTTTTTGTCGTAAATTCAATTCTTCCATTCTAATTTTAATCGCTTCGATTGGGTCAGGAGCTTCGATGGGATAATGCTCGTTTTCATAATTTTCTATCATCAACGAAAGGATTTCAGCTTCATCGCCTTCTTTTGTGTCAATTGGAGCATCAAAAATCAGTTCCAAACGTTCAAGAGCGTTTCGGTAGTCGTTTTCGGTTTTAATGGGTTTTAAATTCATAATCAGTTATTTTTTTAAATGGTATCAGCGTTTATTGTATCATATTCAGTGTGAGTGCCGATAAATCGAATAAACGCCCATTGTTTCTCAAAATTAAATTTCACAACAAGGCGATATGAGTTTCCTTTTATATTGAAAACAACCCGACCATTTTTAAGAATACTTGCCGAAATGTAGGTTTGTTTAACATCGTTTGGCGAAAACCATCTGGCACTTTTTGCGGTATCATACCAAGTTTTCAAATACTGCTCAGAATCAGCGTGTTTTTCCCAATATTCCCGTAGCGTACTTTTCGCAATGATTCGTTTCATTTATCGAATTGTGCTACAAATATACAATTAGTTCTCTAATTTAGAACTATGGATAGGATTTTTTTAATGGTAACGGTGGGAGTCGAGTAGTTGTTTAAGAGGCTATTACACTTATTCATTATTGTATGGTTGTTTATTTTTAAACCGAATTTTAATCTTTTTTCAAACTCTACCAAACGGGTTGCCGGCACGGATTGCAAATCCGCGCTATCGGGAGTTACGTTGGCCAAAATCGAGATTTTAATTAGGAAGATATTGTAGACAAAATAGTTGCACATTTCGTGTAGATTTTTTCAACTGTGTAAAATAGATGCGCGAATTTTAGTGAATATTTTTCAGTTTGAGTTTTATTGGAGAACTTGGCTTTGTCAGTATAAGCGGAAATAAACTACGATAGAGTAGGGAATAAAATAGTGCGTTAAAAATTCCGCTTCTTAAATAATCGTAAAGCTCCTACTCATTTTAGATCATCAAGAAACTATGCGTGTATAGAGAACAATGGGTCGTATTGGTTTTAAAGCTTTTTTTCTACTTTACCAAACGGGTTGCCAGCACGGATTGCAAATCCGCGCTATCGGGTTTTTTTCAATGGTAACGGTGGGAGTCGAGTAGTAGTTTAAGAGGCTATTACGCTTATTCATTATTGTATGGGTTGTTTATTTTTAAACCGAATTTTAATCTTTTTTTCTACTTTACTAGACTGGTTGCCGGCACGGATTGCAAATCCGCGCTATCGGGTTTTGCGATCTTATAAAGTTACGCAAACCATTTAATAAAGCACCATCCTCCGCATTACGCATAGGTTTTGTTGTAATCAGTGCTTATGGGACTTTAAGGAGTTCAGCGATTTTTAGTGCAAATCTTTCATTCCATTTTTCATAGTCATGTCCACCATTGAATTTTATTAATTCACATTTTGAATTCGATTGCTCATACATCCTTTTTAGCTCATTTGCCTCATTTTTAAATATTTCGTCCTCTTCATTACCATATTCTAAATATAGATTTGGATATTCGATATTGTCTTTCCATTCGTTATGAGATACATTGGAACCTAATGTCGAAAAACATATATATGTCCCAATAACATCTGGATGCTTATTGAGAAAATTTGCACCAAAACCTGCTCCATTCGATACCCCATAGAATAATCTGTTCCTCTTTGTTGGGTTCAATCCAAATTTTTCTTCAATGAAGGGAATTAGTTCGTCTTTGAAATAGAGTAAATGATTTTCAAATCTATCGGTGAGTGCCTTGAAAGGTGCTCCAGCACCGAAGTTTTCGACATACTCAAAATTCCGATACTGAATATTAATCGTCATTCCATCTTCGGTTTTCATACTTGTGCTGGCAATATTTTTGTTGTTGGAATGACTCCCAATATAAATTACAGGTTCAATTATTTCATTTTCTATTAAAGAATCTAGAACAGATATTATTACATCTTTCCAACTCGATTCATTTCCATCAGTCCCGTAAATTACCCTGTAGTTTCTTTTAGAATCAAAATATGGAGGTAGGTAGACATTATGTCTCCGATGTTCTTCTAAGTACTTACTAAAAATCGAATCTGTATGAATTTTTGATATTGTATTATTCTCCTGTCCAGATTGCTGGCAATATGAAATTGGAATAGTAATCAAGTTTAAGATTAAAATCAAACCGAAATTTTTCATCTTTTTAGCATTGATTACAACTATTTGCGTATGATTATTGATCAACTAGCCATTATGTGCATCACTAAATTAACAAATTTCAATTAATTAATGGCATGCAATTCCATATCGGTAGCATCCATAGATCAAAGCAACCCATACACTCCCCCGAGACTCTTTTATTTCCTGCCTACGTTTTGGCGTATAAGCAAGAACACTTTGTACTAAAACTATACGTTAACAATGGTCTTAGCAAAGGGATTTCGGGGAAAAATTAGTAAAATGCCACAGTCCATAAGCAACGTGAACCTTATTTAGATCCCGGTTACTTGTTTACAAAATGTGCATAACTAAGCCCTCCTTTTGAAAATAATTTTTTCCCAACTCATTAATTTTGGTACTTATCACAGATGCTATGGACGCTTTTACCGCCACAAAAAAACCTGACAGTAAGGAAATGATCCGCAATTTTCTTAAAACCTTACAGCAAGAGGACTCAACCGCTTATGCTTTTAAGCAAGGGCATTTGTTGTATTTAAATGGATGTGCTCAGGTATTGACCCAATCTAAAAACAAATTTGAATTGGCCGTTGATGATGAATTCAATGATTTTAAACTAAAAATATCGGTGGATGATGAGATTGAAGCGCACTGCAATTGCAAATCCAAAAACTGGTGCCACCATAAAGTGGCAGGCCTGCTCCAGATTTCGGAGATAATTAGTCGGTACGATGCGGATGGTAAACCGGAAGGCAAAATCTACACCCGTGAGGGAATGATTGAACGGGTTTTGGAAGAACGTTCCGAAAAAGCCAGAAAATCAAATTATCGCATTACTTTTTCCAATACTGTATTTGGAGAACATTTATTAACTAACGAAAAGGCAAAACAGTATAAACTTACATTTCGAGATATCGCATCTCAAAAAGGGTATTGTTCCTGCCCCGATTACCAAACCAACAAGTTAGGCACTTGCAAACACCTGATGTTCGCTTTTGAAAAATTTAAGTCGGCCAACACCAAAGCACTCTCTACCCAATATCCCTTTGTAGAAATTTTCCTTAATCCGCTCAATAACTATTCTGTTTCTTGGTTTTATCCGCATCCCCTACCCGAGGAAATCGGTTCTTTAATAGCCGCTTATTTTGATGAAAATAAGACACTTAGAAAAGAAAAAATCAACCAATTTCTAAGCTTCGTACAACACGCTGAAAAACACAAACAGATTTTTATTCGGCCCGAGGTTCTAGATGAACTAGAAGAAAATTATACGGATAGACTTATTGCGGCGCTAACCGAGAAAACCAGTCCGGATTTTTCGGTACTAAAAGCAACGCTTTACCCCTATCAAAAAGAAGGAATCACTTTTGCTTCCTATAAAAAAGGAGCTATTATTGCCGATGAAATGGGATTGGGAAAGACCATTCAGGCCATAGGTACGGCTTTATTAAAAAAGCAATTGTTCGGATTTACAAAAACACTTGTGGTTTGCCCAGCCTCTTTAAAGGCGCAATGGAAGAAAGAAATCGAGAAATTTTCTGAGGAGAAAGCCGTAGTTGTGGATGGGCCTCCGAAAGAAAGAGAAAAAATGTATGCAAGCAATGATGCTTATTTTCAAATCATTAACTATGAAACGGTATTGCGAGACAGTAGGGCCATTAATGCAACCCAATTCGATTTTATTATACTCGACGAAGCCCAACGTATCAAAAATTTCGAAACCATTACCGCCAATGCCATCAAATCACTCCATAAAAAACACGCCTTAGTAATTACCGGCACGCCCATCGAAAATAAACTTATTGATCTATACTCTATCGTCGAATTTATTAATCCAAGACTGTTGGCACCCTTGTGGGAGTTTTCGTATCAACATTGTTATTTTGATCATGAATTCAAAAATAAAATCACGGGCTACTATAATTTACAAGAACTCAAAAACAGGCTAAAGTCGTTGTTACTCCGTAGGGAAAAACAAGAAGTATTAACGCAAATTAATAGGGTAACCCAAATAGACGTGCCGGTTGAAATGCATCCCATACAGCAAGATTACCATGCCAGCAGTGCGAAAGCAATTGCCCAAATATTGGGGAAAAAATTTAAAACTCCTTTTGATTTTCAAATGATCACCAAACATTTACAAACCATGCGTATGGCTTGTGATTCTTCCTATTTGGTGGACAAAAAAAGCAATCATTCTCCTAAGGTATTAGAATTAAAAGAAATACTCCTCGAAAAATTCGACCTAAAGAACAATAGCCGTAAAATCATTATTTTCTCGGAGTGGAAACGAATGTTGCACATTATAGGAAAAATGCTAGGCGAAAACGGCTTAGGATATGTAGAATTAAGTGGCGATGTACCCGTAAAAAATAGAAGAAAAATAATTGAAGCCTTCGAAAATGATATAAATTGCCGGGTTTTTCTTTCTACCGAAGCCGGTGGTGCGGGATTAAACCTTCAAATGGCAGATACAGTCATTAATTTTGAGCTACCATGGAATCCTGCTAAAAAAAATCAACGCATAGGAAGAATAGATCGACTAGGGCAACAAAACAAAAACCTAACCGTGATCAATCTTATAACCCGTGAGTCTATCGAAATGAAAATAGCCTCAGGCCTCATCATTAAGCAAAATCTTTTTGAAAGTGTCCTTAGCCCGGAAAACAATGAAGATGTCGTAGATTTCTCAGACAAAGGACGAGCTCAATTTTTGCAGCAATTGGAAGAAATGATGAGCGATTTTACGCCGTTAGATTCCACTTTTGAGAACCGTAGTGAGGTAGAAGAAATTGCCATTACACCCTCTGGAAATCAGACACAATTAGTTTTTGAAAACAGTGAACGTAAAGAGCAGCTACAACGATTGGAGGATATGGAGAATATTATGAACAAAGGGCTGGAATTTCTTTCGGGCATGTTTAAAATGAGTACCGGAAAGGAGCTGTTTACCTCAGAAAATAAAATGGAGGTGAACAAGGAAACCGGTGAAGTGGTGATGCGGTTTAAATTACCCATATAATGTCTTGACCTGAAAATGTGGCGAAAGAACGTTAGTAATGCGAATAGAATAAAAGCCCTGATGGTACAATCATTTTAAAAATATTGGTTTATTAAATTCCATTTTACTACATCCTTAATTGCCGAAAATAACACATATTTGTTTTCCGGTAACAGCGGGGTTTGGCGATTAACTGTACAAGTACATACCAAGTTGGAAATTCCTGCGGAATTTCCAAAGTAGGCGAGAACAAGCAATTACTTATAGCCATTGTTGGGCTTTCGTACTTTTTTAATCTATATCATTTTTCAATTTATCAGGATGTTGTCTTGTGTCGAATATTGTGATGATTTCTATTTCTTTCTTTTCCGCCTTTATTCGATAAAAAAATGTGGTCTGTTTTGTTACAACACATTTATAAAGGTTTTCAAATTCAGATGATTTTGGGCAACTATCTGGCTGAATTGATATTTGCTCAATCTTTTCTGTCAGTTTTGAGATAAATTTATCTCTTGTTTTTAAATTCCAGTTTTCTAACAGATATTCAGAAAGTTTTAGAAGTTTTGTTTCGGCAAGTTCGGATAAGAATACTTTCATCCACTATGAAATTTTCTTTAAAAAAGATTCGTAGGAAACTTTTTTACCGTTATTAAGGTCGTCAATCCCTTTTTTTATTTCCTTTTGTTCAGACAAACTTAATTCGTTCCAAAAGTCCTTTTTCTCTTTTTTTACAAAATCAGATACACGCTGGATAAATTCAGAGTTTTCATTTTCCAATATGATTTTCAATAATTCCAGTTTTGTTGTTTGAATGTCCATTTTGTAATCTTTTAAGCAAATTTACGAAAAAAATCTTTCATTTTTCCGTCAGTTTGGGTATGAAGCACAACGTGTTTGTGTCGAGTAGACAAGGGGAGTTTCACCCCGAGCCTCTCACAGAACCGTACATGATAGTCTCCCATCATACGGCTCTTCTTATTCAATTAATACCTTTAATTCGAATATCCTACGTGCCAATGGCAAAATAGGCTCGGATATTGTTCCCGAACTCTGTCTAACCATTTATAGGCTTGCGTCAGATTATTCCTATACCGTTTATAGCGATATCTTGCCCATCTCACCAGTTTTATACGCAATATATAAAACACTTTGGACAAACTATAGCCTCGGTATTTTCCAAAGTAACGTATCCACCCTCGGAGTTTTGGGTTCAAGTGATTTGCAATGCCGACAATACTGTCGCAGCGCATTCTTGGAATTTCCATTTTCCTGATCTGTTCAAATACTCGTGATCTTGACTGGATACTGATTGCACAATCAAATCCCAGAAACAGTCTCCCTGTCTTCTTCGATTTTGAAGTGCGTGGCTGAAAAGTATATCCCAAAAAGTCAAATTGAACTTTTCCATACTTTTGTTGCCTTCTAAAATCCTTACAATACACAATCTTCGTTTTATCGGGATGTAATGTCAATCCACAATCCTCCACCCTTTCTTTGATTTGCTGCAAGCTTTCCTCTGCTTGACTTTGTGTCCTGCAATGAATGATAATATCATCCGCATAACGTACAAATTCAATGGAAGGGCTACATCTTCCAAGCCAAACATCCAAGGTGTAATGCAGAAACAAATTAGCCAATAGTGGACTGATCACCCCACCTTGCGGTGTGCCGTTTGTCCTTGCTATAATTTCACCTTTTCGGGTTTGCAGTGGAGCTTTAAGCCATCTTTCTATGTATCTCAAAATCCACTCTTCTTCCACGTGTTTGCCCAGCGCTTTAAGCAACTTGTCATGGTTGATGTCATCAAAGAAGTTCTTGATGTCCAAGTCAATCACCCAATCATATTTCCAACAGTTTATACGCACCTGTTCGAGTGCTTGATGCGCACTACGTTTTGGTCGATAACCATAGGATTGTGGGTGAAAAATCTTTTCCAGCCTTTCTTCTATTTGATTCTTTATAACCGTCTGAGCTACCCTGTCGCTAATGGTAGGAATCCCCAATTGACGGATGGAACCGTTTTTCTTTGGGATTTCAACTTGAAGGACTGGTGGTGGGAAGTAACTGCCCGAGGCTAAGCGGTTCCAGACTTTGTATAGGTGTCGATGTCTTTGTATGTCGTACCGTGACATACTAAGATCATCTACTCCTGCACTCTTTCCTTTACGCCTTACCTGTAGGTAAGCTTCCCATACCATTTCTTTGGTAATCGGTAATGATTTTGTTTTCTCAAGTTCAATCATCCTCTTGCGAGTTGTAAAAATTGATAAAACTGAATAAGTCAGTCCCTTCGCTCCATTTCCATTACAGAAACTTCACCGCTACTACGGACTGATCCGTCCCTGAGCCAAGCATCGCTATTCTGCCTCTAGTTTGTGCTATTGTACATTTCACTTTGCATCTTGGCACAGGTTCCCGAGTTCCATAAACAAGCCCGAATAATGGTCATGCCTCCTAAATGACGCCTGTCGCCCAGCCAATAAACAGGTGACCGATGGACTTATAATGTTTGTCATACTTCAAACACTCCTGCCAGCAGGCAGGCAGGTTTGACAGAAGGTTGCACTTTCTCGACACTTCATCAGAGGTTCATTTGCATTCATCTCCATTATCCCTACCTGACTAGCTCTTGGCATAGCCTTTTCCATAACGCTCAATACCTTGGCTTCCGCCACAGGCGGACACCTTATGGTGGTTTGATGCTCGCACCTGCAGGACAACACCGGTGGGTCGGTTCCACCATCTTGTAAACAGTTGCGTAACGACTTTCAGCCGGTCGTTACTCTCGGCACACGTAAGATTAGTTGCGTTGTTTAAGCACCTAATTTAGTAAATACAAACCGAATAGAAAATCCGCGAGGATTTTCGTAAGTTGGCTTGCACTAGCAATGAATTATACACATTGTGCTTTCGTTTTTTTAATTATTAGTTTTCATTTTTAGTGTGATCTCTCCTATATTGTATGCATATATCGAAGCGGGAAGAAAAGTAAATCTCAAACCTTGTATTTCTTTCATTCCTATTTGATCAATTGAAGTGACAACGGCAGATTTAAGGTTATTTGCTTCACAAAAGTTAATTAAGCTTTTCAATTCTTGGGGCTTTGCAAAATACCGGTTACTCCATTTAATTTCTACTCCCCAAACAGGTTTATAATTTTTATCATCTACCAAAACAAGATCTACTTCCCCTTCATTTCTGCCGTCTTTCCATCTAGCATATGTTAAATCTAGTTGCTCTCGATGCATCCATTGTGAAAGAATTGCTGTTTCAACCATATTTCCCATTTCTTGGTCTGTTTCACTTATCGGGGAAAATAAAGCAGTGCGAAGTGATGGGTTGGTAAGATATACTTTGAAGCTTGTTATTCTTTTTAATCTTTTTGCATTGACCCCAACCTTATTTAGTACCTTAATTAAGAATGCTGCTTCTAAATATTCTAGATATTTTTTTAATGTATCCTTTTGAATCCCACTTTCCCTAGACATTGTCTCATATGAGAATTCATTACCAGTATTATAGGCTATGTATGTAAAAAATCTGTTTAACTCCTGAACATCTTTGATTCCATACAAGCTTGGCAAATCTCTATGCAGAACTTTGTCAACAATGTCGTTTTTTACATATCTACCCATATCGCCTTGTATCTTTTCAGATAACACAACCTCTGGGTATCCTCCAAAGTTTAAATAATGGACAAATTCTTTATTTAATGCTTTGGGATCATGAGTTAAGCAATACTTTATATCCTTGTCTCCATATTGAATATCACCTTCAAATATTAAGTGGTCTAATTTTTTCAAATGGATATATTCCTGAAATGTTAATGGTGGTAACAAGAAATCAGTGAATCTACCCGCTCCACTTTCCGTACTGTGCCATTTTAAAGCTGCGGCTGCTGAGCCAGAAACGATGAATTTAGTTTCAGGATATGAGTCAACCAATACTTTTAAATGTCTCTCCCAATCTTTCAAGTATTGTATTTCATCAAAGAAGACATAACAACCATTAAGGTTTTCAAGGTTTAAAGAATCTTTGCATAAAGTTAAAATATCCTCCAAGCTTAAATTGACATAAATTGGGTTGTCAATCCCAATAAAGAATAGTTTATGAGGATTTGTTCCTTCTTTCAGTAAATTTTCAATGCAATGAAATAACATTACAGTTTTACCAACCCTTCTAGGGCCCATTAGAACTAAAGCCCTTTTAATGCTCCTCTCAAGGACGAATGGATAAAAGAGATCAAAGTATAATCTCTTGGACATTGAGCTATATGTGTTCGGTATCTCTTTGGTAATCCACCATGGATTTTCATAACGAAGACGTTCAATAATCTTTTCTGTCGGAATAAGGTTAAGCATTGCCATATTTTCATCTTAATGTAACAAATATATTAAAAATAAATAGATTTAAAACTATCTATTTTTACAAATAATGAATCTTTAGAATGAATATAGGGTTTAGGGGTAGTTAATTTGACAATCGATCGGCTTGTCATAAAGAAGCACAAAGGCAGTCTGTCCCAAAACCACCTTTTGATTCTGTTTAAAAATAGCTAATTGAGTTCAAACTACCGAAGCGTGGAAAAAAGGAAGGTAAAATTTTGTTTTGCCTCCAAATGCCCCAAATGGATTGAAATCCCTTCTCTTAGGTTTTATTAATGTCCAAATACACCCAAAACAACCTAAAAATGCCCCTACAAGGCCTTTGCCTTGGCCTTTGAAGATGTTAAAGATGCGTTTGAGGTTGTAGGCAGTGAGGATAAGCCCAAAATCCGCCGAGGCGGCCTCAATGCCCCTTTTGGTCAATATATGGTCAAAGCCCCATTGTCGTTTAATAGTGCCGAAAGGATGCTCCACCAATGCCTGTCGTTTCTTGTAGGTCTCGGGGGCCATGGCCACTCTTTTTTTATTGCCTTCTATGTAAGGGGCAAACTCAGAGCGTTGGATGATTTTTCCGTTCTGTTTTGCGGTGGTACATAGATGGCGCACGGGACACCCTTTGCAGGCCGTGGTCTTGTATTGTTTAAAGTGGTAGTTCCTGGCGGTGTACCAGCTGCCGTTGGAGGCCAGGGCATGTCCCTGTGGACAGGTATAGCGATCCAAGTTGGCATCGTACCTAAAATTTTCTGCGTTGTAATTGGGGTCGGGGGCTTGGGATGCCCTTCCTATTTCAGGAATGGCCACTAGGGTAGCTACCCCAAGGTCATGGGCCGTTTTGAACTCGCTGCCCGTATGATAGCCTTTGTCAAAGAGGGCCGTAAAATCATTGCTTCCCAAAATACTCTTGGAACGCCTGAGCATCATGCCCATGGCTTTTTTGTCGTTTTCATTGGTCAACTTTCCATCGACCAACAGTTTGTGTCTGTCATCGACCATGGTCTGGGCGGTATAGGATACTTCGGTGATGGCGCCCCTAACGATCTGGTGCCTGCTGTCAGGGTCGGAGGTAGAGATTTGGGGGTTTTCGGAACTGTTGTCCTTCTGGAGCTGCTGGGCCAAAACCTCATATTTTTTGCGTTGGGCCTTTCGGTGTTTGATTTCCTTTTTGACCTCCTCTTGCCTGTCCGAATCCCCATCTGCCTTAGCAAGCTCTTTCTCGTGCTCGGCCAGTTTCTTGTCTATGTACGCTATATGGCGTTCTACCTTCTTTTTGTTGTAGTTGTTCTTCTTGGAGTTCTGGGCCCGTAGCTTGGTGCTGTCCCCTGCGAGCAGGGCGGCCCCGATAAGGTCATGGTTCCTGGCGAGGGAAACGGTGGCTCTAAAGACCCGCTTGATGGCCTTGGGATTGTCCTTTCTAAAACGGGCTATGGTATTGTGGTCGGGCTTAAGGTTGCACATGAGCCAGATGAGTTCGATATTACGGGTGCACTCCAGTTCCAACACCCTGGAGGAACGCATACGGTTCATATAGCCATAGAGGTAGAGCTTGAGCAAATCGGCGGGGTCGTAGGGCGGTCTGCCTTGGGAGGCCAAGGTTTTAAACCCTAGGGCGCACAAATCCAATGAATTGACAAAGGCATCAATGGCCCTGACGGTGTTTTCTTGACCGACCATATCATCCAAACAGCCAGTGTAAAGGGTAAGTTGATGGCGGTCTTGTCCTTGTTGATATTCCATCCTTTAAGATACGGAATATCAACGAAATACCAAAGCAAATTGAGGTGAAAGTTGAGTGGGTTTTGAGACAGTCTGACGGTCTAGTATAAGCGTAGTGCGGGATTAGAAGTACTTCACTTTCGGTTTAACCATATGTTTATTAATGTTCAATTCGTTTAATTTAGCACTTTAGCCCGCATTACGCTTATACATTGTTGTGCATAGTGCTTTTTTCATTCAGCTTGGTTTTCCGATGTTTGTTATTTAGTTCGGATTGAGCGTTGGCAAAAAAACAGCTCTTTTGGTTTTTTCAGCGTTAGCTTTCGTGTAGGCAAAAACCAAATGTGCTGTTTGTGCGGCTGGCTTTTTCTGCATGAAGCACAACGGTCTAGCTATGCGTAGTGCGGAAGCAGATATTCTCAGAATTTCCTGTCAAGCACATCGCAAAAGCGGTTTGTTTTGTTTTTCCTTTTTTATCTCAAAGCAAAATCAAACTGATTTTGCGATCTTATAAAGATACACAAACCATTTAATAAAGCACCATTCGCCGCATTACGCATAGGTTTTGTTAGCAAATCGTTTTTCCTTTTTTTGAGACTGAGTACGGAAAAGTCAGCGCACTGCTTGCGTATTGCGTGCGTCTGAGTAAGAAAGTCCTGCGAACTGCTTGCGCATCCCTCCGAAAGAAGCTAAAATCCATTTGCGCATGAGTAAGCCATCAACCTTTTCCAAGGTATTAAACACCCAAAACCGCCGGATCTAATTTAAAAGAGATCGTTTTTTAGGGATTGAGTACGGAAAAATCAGCTTGCTTGCGTCCGAGTACACCGTCCAACTTTTTCCACGAATGTGATATCCCAAAACAGCACGGCATAACTTTTATAAGCACCCCGAAAATGTTTGCTAACATTTGGCTATAAACACCTGTCCTCTTACATGGTTTGCACCACTAAGCTACCAAATTTTAATTGTTTAATGGCATACCATTCCATTTCGGTAGCAACCATAGCCCAAAGCAACCCATACGCACCCCTGAGGCTCTTTTATTTCCTGCCTACATTTTGGCTGGCAGGCAAGAACACTTTATTAATAAAAACTATACTTTAACAGCTTATAACAAAGGTTTAATACGCCCTTAACCACTATAGGGTAGCACAACCTTTATCTTTGTATCTAATCATAAAAACAAAGGATTATGGGAATTATTGATGAGAATAGATTAAAACGCAAAAAACGACAAACAAACCCAACCAACCCTACAGGAAATACAAATGTTGAAACCAATACATTCGATATTGAAAAGAAAACGATTAAGGAACAGCAAAACAAAAAGTAAGTTTTAGCACAACTTGTAATAATACTCTTCTAAAAAAACCCACTAACATATACGTAGTGGGTTTTTAATTTTAAGGCTAGGAAAAAGTTTTTAGGCCGAGTTTCTACTGGCGTTGATATTTCCGTAAAGTGAACGGGTCACTATTTTTTCATATAATTCCTTATACGAGGTGCCCTGCCCTATTTTCTGTAAGGCATATTGCTGTATTACCAATAAGGGCAATACAATGCTTTCCCTAATTTTTATGGATTCGCGCGATACTACTTCTTTTTCCATAAGAATGCTCATGCCCGAAAGCCGCAACAGCATTTCTTTAGACAGTTCATATTCTGCAAGTAAAAGCTTCCAAAAATCGCCGTATTCTGCATCTTCTTTCATATAGCTGGTCAGTTCAAAATAGCATTTAGACAAGGACATCATGCTATTGTCCATTAATGCCCGGAAAAAAGGCACCTCGTTATACAGAGTTTTCACCTCGGCAAATTTGCCGTTTTCTTCCATAATTTTTAATGCAGACCCTATACCAAAATACCCCGGCACGTTCTGTTTCAACTGACTCCAGGAACCTACAAAAGATATGGCCCTAAGGTCGCTTAATTCTAATTTGGCCTTTTTACCTCTCTTACCCGGTCGGCTACCTATATTGGCCTTATTGTAATATTTTAGCGTACTCATGTTCTCTAAATACGGCATAAATTTTTCGTGATGCTTTAACGCATCATAGGTCTGAAAACTTAAATGGGATAACTCTTCTATAACATTCCGTTGCGCGGAAGTGATTACATTTTCTTTGCCAAAGAGATTATTAGAGAGTCCGGCAGTGAGCAATTGTTCGCAGTTGTAGGCAAATTGTTCTTTTGTGCCGTAGGTACTGGTTATCGTCTGTCCCTGTATCGTAAGCTGTATTTCATTGTTGGCTATATCTTTGGTCTGGGATGCATAAAATCGGTGTGTTTTTCCACCACCTCGTGCCGGTGGTCCGCCGCGACCATCAAAAAATATAGCGGTAATATTATGTTGCTCACAAACCTCAGACAGCTTTTCTTTCGTTTTTAAGATTTCCCAATTGGCCTTTACATAACCCCCGTCTTTGGTCCCGTCTGAGAAACCAAGCATAATGGTTTGCTTTTTGTTTCTTTTAGCCAAATGGGCATTGTATTCCGGTAAGGAAAACAGTTTTTGCATGGTATCCCTAGCGGTATCCATACCTTTCATGGTTTCAAACAATGGTACAATATCAAAGGTGATGTCTTTTGCATACCAACCACACCATCGGAACAAACCGTACACGAATAGTACCGAAAACACATCTTCCGAATTGCTTATTATATATCGATTGCACCCATCTTCTCCATTTTTATCCTGTATGGCTTTTAGTTGTTGAATATTCTCCAGAGTATCCCTTACAATTTCATCGTCGTAGTCCTGCGGAAGGGCTTTTATATTCTCATGAAGCAAAAGCGTTACCAAGGCCTTATCATCCAATTCACTGAGTTCATTTTTGATATATCCGTTGTGAAGCAAAATAGCTTCTACGGTCTTAAAATGCATACTGTGATCTTGTCGTATATCCAGCGTGGCAAAATGCGTTTTAAAAATTTTTACTTTATCTATTAAATGATCCAAATCGCGAAGATAAAGGGCGTGGTATTCATCGATTAATATGTTTCTGATGGTTAGCAGCGGATCAATAATGGCACTGTAATCTACATGCTTAGACGGATCGAACATGGCCACATACAAATTCTTACGCAATTGATTGATGTATACCTGTAGGTTCTTAAAGGTAAGTTTTTGTTGTAACTTTTTTAAGTCGTTATAATAGCACTTCATTAACGTAATCCGAAGCTCGTCTGCCACGTCTTTGGTAATCGATGCCGTAACAAAAGGATTTCCATCGCGGTCTCCACCAGGCCAAAATCCAAGTTTTATAATATTGTGATTTTCAAACACGCCATCCCTACTGCTGCTTTTTACATAGGCGTACAACTCCCCAACGGCGTCATAATACACATTTCTAAGGATATGGATTATGTTCTTGGCCTCATCTAAAGGGGTTGGTTTTTGCGCATTAATCAGCGAGGTTAGTCCCAATTGCTGCAGTGCTACATCTATTTCGTTTACTTTGTTTTCCTCAATAAGGGTTCTTAAATTCCCCATAATGTCTAGTACTGCGGGGGTATAGAATTGAGTAGGATGCGCGGTTAGCACAATACGCGCACTAAAGGTGGCTAACTTTTCTGCCACATCATCCCAATTTTTATTCTTCTCAAGAAATTGAAAGTAATCTTTAATAGACAGGGAACTGCTGTGGGCATGCAATTTTGGAAAAGCAGCGTCCTCTACACTGTCGTAAAGTACCACTTGCCGTTCTACGTATTGTACGATGCGAAACATAAAATCGATACGATCTTCCTCTGAAGCAATGTTGGCGTAATTCTGAAAGAAAGCATCCAGTATTTGCTGCGGATTTTGTCCCGATTTAAGCCCCTTTTCGCATTGATCTAATAACAACGGAATTAACATCCCCACATTTTCAATGTCTTTATAGGGAAGACTTAAGAATAAACTATTGTAAATATTGAATTTATTATTGACCGATTTTTTAAAAACTTCTAATCTTTCTGATTGATGCATATTGTATTTATTTCTAAGATAGTATTTTAAAACCTACGTTTTTGTCCTTGCATTTTTCCTTTGCACAAATATCGGGAATAATACACAAACCGAGGCAGCGTTAACCCCAAATAACAAAATAGCGCTTACTTACCACAAAAATAACAGGGTTCACAACAATAATTACGTCAGGCACTAAAAAGAAAATACTTTTACTGTGTTATCTCATAAAGACTAATTTTTTTTCATTTTCATATAGTGTTCTCGTAAAAGAGTTCTTTCGTAACTGAGAGGACTCTTTTTAGTTTTAATGCCTTTGTAACAACACAATTAGAAAAATTCTTTGTACTGCAATACCCTGTAATCTAGGGTGGTCATTTTCGGATATCGCATTTTTAATTTTTTGTAGTCCTGTAAACTTCCTACAGCCCTGTTTGCTGCGCCGGAAGGTGCGATTAAAGAAACCGTCTTTATTATTCTGTTGCCTTTAAGTTGAAATTCATGAATTCGGGGCACGCGTTCCTGTGTCACTTTTAATCTTATTTGGTGTTCCTTTAGCAACTTTCGAAAAAGGTATTCTGGTCCGTTTTTACTATTACCTCCTGTAAAAAGTAGGGTGTCTATTTTTGGATACTTTTGCAAATACAACATCAAATCTCTGAGAACAATACGGCTCATTCCAATGTCCGAAGCATCCATTTTGCTTCGTTCGGCTTGTGCAATAATATCACAAATCCCAATTTTTCGATCTTTTAGAAATCGCTGACGCTGTGCTATGGCCTCAGTTGTATTTTCGTATAAAAGTCCCAACCCAAAAATACGATCTAAAATAGGCCATAATTGGCCATCTCTGCTACCGTAACAAAAATCTACATCGCCTTCTTTTAATTCTTTCGATGTAAAGCGAGGTGGCGGCAAGGTACCAACAATGAGTTTTGTGGTCTCCGAAAAAAGAAAAGGTGTATATGGATGTGTATGTATGAAAATTTCGCTCATAACGAATCGTGCTTCAAGCTAGGCTCAAAGATACATTTTAGGCAGATTATGAGATTACGCCATAGTGTCTTGCTTTAAAGCCTTTTTATCATTGCAAAACTGCAAGAAAAACACTATTTTTAGGCAAGCAGATAAACATCGATTCTACTAATAGAATCAACTAAAATAGCATTGTGTTATGGGAAAAGGTGATAAAAAAACCAGAAGGGGTAAAATTGTGAATGGAACGTACGGTAGCAGAAGAAAGCGAAAAATTAAAATTCGCCCCACGGTAGAAGAAAAAATCGACATAAAGAAAAAGAAATAATTTAGTCCAATACAAAAACCAAATCGATATCACCTGCCTCGGAAATGGAAAGGTCATAGGTATAAAAACCGATGGGCAATGGGGTTTCGCCATCAAAATCTATGGGCTGTAGCACAAACGTTTCTCCGTTAGCCTCTATTTCTATAAAATTAAAGGTATAGGCTACCTCAAATTCCTGATAATCGGAATAGTCATCAGAAGATATGTTCACGTACTCATTGCCTTCTACCCCTACCTGTACCCTATCAAAGGTAAGATTACTACTGTTTTTGATTCGAATATTAGCCAAAGAAACATCATCATCACGGTCATCGCAGGCCACAAAGAAAAGCATACACATACAGAGCGTAAAAAACTTGGTTTTCATGTAGTTGTCTTTATTGTTTTTAAACGATTGCATGGGCTAATACTTTCTAGCTGTTAACGAAAATCTATTCAAAATATTCTATACAACCCCAGAAAAAGACAACAGCAACTCAGAATTGCACGTAAAAGAAAGCCTATCGTACAAAAACCAACTCATTTTCTTTTTGAGAAAGAGCATCGCTAAATCCGTAGCCCTCCATAGTAAACCCCTTTACATCTTCCACCGTTTTTACGTCATTCTCAATGATGTAACGGGTCATATAGCCCCGAGCCAATTTCGCATAGGTCATAATCGTTTTATATTCCCCGTTTTTCAACTCCTTAAAACCAATATTGATCACCGGAACTTTCAATTTTTTTGTATCAATCGCCTTAAAATACTCTATACTGGCCAAGTTAATACACAATTCGTCTTTTTGCAGTTCGTCGTTGAGCGCTTTGGTTATTTTCGGTTTCCAAAAAGAATACAAGTCCTTGTTTTTTCCGATTGGGAATTTGGTTCCCATTTCCAAGCGGTACGGCTGCATCAAATCCAATGGTTTTAGCAGTCCATATTGTCCTGAAAGGATGCGTACTGAATTTTGAAGATGATCAATTTTATGCTCGGGAAGCGAATACGCATCTAGTCCTCTAAACACATCTCCACTAAACGCATAAATGGCAGGTCTGGCATTTTCCAGCGTAAAAGGCAAATTCCATTGCTGATTGCGTTCGTAATTTAGCTGCGCCAAACTGCTAGAAATATCCATTAATTTACTAAGGCTGTTGACCGTTTTTTTGCGCAACAGCTTGTTTATTCGTTCTGCTTCGGACAAAAAAATACTTTCGGTATATTGGGATGTGGGTAATTGGCGCTCAAAATCTAATGATTTCGCTGGTGAAATTAAAATTTTCATTGTCGTAACAGTTTTATTTTTTGCCTAGTTATTTTTTAAAATCTGTATTATACAACCAGTTTTGGTTTTTAATTATCTGCCAAAACCCGTGGATAAACAATAACACGGCTAAAAATACTATCCTTTTTTGGGAAAGCCTGTGTTGGGTGAAAAGATTTTGTTTATGATATTATTCGTTCTGACTATGCCGCGCATAGTTTCGCCATTTTTCAATACATTCTGACATATCTTCGGGAATATCAGAATTAAATTGCATGTAGCTACCAGACACCGGATGCACAAATCCTAAGGTTTTGGCATGTAGTGCCTGCCTTGGCAAAATCTTGAATGCATTGTCTACAAACTGTTTGTATTTCGTAAACGTGGTTCCTTTTAAAATTTTATCACCCCCGTATCGTTCATCATTAAACAAGGTGTGCCCAATGTGCTTCATGTGCACCCGTATTTGATGGGTCCTACCTGTTTCCAGTTTGCAAGATACGAGTGTTACATAACCCAACCGTTCTATAACCTTGTAATGCGTTACAGCCTCCTTTCCCTGTTCGCCCTCCGGAAAAACGGTCATCTGCAACCGATTCTTGGGGTGGCGCCCTACATGACCTTCTACCGTGCCTTGATCCTGCTCCACATTGCCCCAAACCAATGCCACATATTCCCTTTCGCTGCTTTTTTCAAAAAACTGTTGCGCTAAATGGGTCATGGCAGCCTCTGTTTTGGCCACCACTAAAAGTCCGGAAGTATCCTTATCTATACGATGTACTAAACCAGGCCGTTCATTTGCATTTACAGGCAACTCTTTCTGATGGTACAGCAAGGCATTAATTAAAGTCCCCGAATAATTACCATGCCCCGGGTGCACCACCATGCCGGGCGGTTTGTTTACCACAAGAAGCACTTCGTCTTCATACACAATATCCAAAGGAATAGCCTCGGGCAATAATAAAAATTCATAGGGCGGATGCGCAAAAAGCACTTTTACTTCATCGCCTGCTTTTACCCTGTAGTTTTGTTTTACAATAGTGTTGTTTACCCAAATATGACCGTCCTTAGCGGCCTGTTGTACTTTATTTCGGGTTGCATTTTCAATAAAATTCATTAAGTACTTATCTACCCGAAGTGGCTCCTGACCTTTAGAAGCTACAAACTTGTGATGCTCAAAAAGGGCTTCCTCTCCCATACCCAATTCCTCATGCGCTTCCATAGGCTATTCGGAATCCTCTTTAATGCGTGCTCTTTCTGTTATGCTGCCATTGCCACAAATTAATTCAATTTTAGACGTCTTGGGTAGTTTGTCTCCGGGTGCAATGTTCTTTCCTTGGTGTTTTATGTAGTACACCATATCCTTTCCGAGTTCATCGATATAGGTTACTCGTTCTACGTCTAAGCCTACTGCTTTTAACATGGAACTAGCGTTGCGCTGGGTTACCTGTATAATGTTGGGTATAGTCACTTTTTTGTACCCGGAAGGATTCACCGTAATGTATATTTTCCGGTTTAATTTAACCTTGCTACCTGCCGAAGGATTTTGGTCGATGATGGAAAAACGAGGATAACTGGGGTTGTAATTGGCTGAATCGAGCACTTCGTACCGAAGTCCGGCATTTTCAATTGTTGTACGCATTTCCGTAACCGACTGCTTGGACAAATCCGGTACAACCACAAATTCACCATGATTGGTCGATGTTTTTAACCACTGCAACAAGAGTACCACTAAAATTATGGAAACCACCAAGGCCAACACTAACTGAATTAAAAAAACCTTACTTTTTATAAAGTTGAAAAAATTTCGCATAATTCATTTATTATGATACAAAGATAGGAAACCCACCGCATTTTTTATTTACTTTGATTTTCCTAAAATGATTTATCGCAATACCTATGAAGCCAGAGTCAAAAAAAAATATAGCCGTCATTATGGGAGGCTACTCCAGCGAGTATAAAATATCCGTTAAAAGCGGTACTGTGGTGTATTCTTATTTAGACAAATTGCGCTATAATGCCTACCGAGTGCTTATTTTAAAAGACAAATGGGTCTATTTGGACGAAAACGATAAGGAGCACCTTATTAATAAGCATGATTTTTCCGTGACCTTTTCAGATTACACGCTGCATTTCGACTGTGTTTTTAATGCCATACACGGCTCACCGGGCGAAGATGGTTATATGCAAGCCTATTTTGCACTATTAGGAGTACCGCAGACTTCTTGCGGGCATTATCAGGCTGCTCTTACCTTTAACAAAAGAGACCTTCTAAGTGTATTAAAGCCTTATGGCATTAAAGCTGCCCCATCGTACTACCTTAATCGTGGTGATGCAATACATGAAGAAGAAATTGTACAAAAAGTGGGCTTGCCCTGTTTTGTAAAGGCCAATAAAGCGGGTAGCAGTTTTGGGGTGTCTAAGGTATATGAAACAAAAGATTTAAAATCGGCTATAGAAATTGCGTTTAAGGAAGATGATGAAATTATTATTGAGGCCTTTTTAGACGGTATTGAGGTATCGGTAGGTGTCATACGGTACCAAGGTGAAACGAAAGTGTTGCCCATTACCGAAATTGTATCTGAAAATGACTTTTTTGATTACCAAGCCAAATACGAAGGAAAATCGACCGAAATTACGCCGGCTAGAATTACCGAAGTTCAGGCGAAAAATGTAACTCTAGCCGCCAAGCGCGCCTATGAAGTTCTTAAAATGAAGGGGTTTTCGCGAAGCGAGTTCATTTTTATTGGCGATGAACCCTATATGCTAGAGATGAATACCACACCCGGACTAACTACGGAAAGTATCTTACCACAGCAGGCGCAAATCGCAGGAATATCGCTTACCGAGCTTTTCGGAAACGCAGTGGAAGAGGCACTAAAAGAAAAATCGTAACTTTAACCTATTCTAAAAGCTTCCGTTTGTGAAAAGACGTGCCGTATTTCCTGGTTCTTTTGATCCCCTAACCTTGGGGCATTATGATATTATTCTTAGAGGGATAACACTTTTTGATGAGCTTATTATTGCCATTGGTATCAACACAGAAAAAAAATATATGTTTTCGATGGACGAGCGAAAATCGTTCATCAGTGAGGCATTTAAAAATGAACCCCGCATAAAAGTACGTTCTTATCAAGGGCTTACGGTCGATTTCTGTAAGAAAGAAAATGCCCAATTTATTTTAAGAGGATTGCGAAATCCGGGCGATTTTGAGTTTGAAAAGGCCATTGCCCACACCAACCGCAAACTTTCGGAAATAGAAACTGTTTTTTTACTTACCTCTTCGGGCAAATCGTACATTAGTTCCTCTATCGTTCGGGATGTAATACGCAATGGAGGCGATTATTCGGGTCTTGTGCCCGAAACCGTTAGAGTTAAATAAGTGGTTTGCGACATGCTTATCTTTTGAGGCTACTCGAAGAATACAATCATCATTGACCGTACATTCTTCTCATAGTATACGCTTAATCTTACAGAAAATATTAATTTTGTACTCCATAGCGCTATTCTTATTCTTTTCTTACAAAAAAAATGCGTACTTATCTAAAAGTGGGCGACACACATCGGGTTTTAGGGTATTCACAACAAAATAGAGCACAACTATAAAAAGTGTTTTATTTTGGTAAGAAAATACAACATAATGATTAAGGAAGCGGAAACAAAGTCACGTAATTATCTCATAAAACAACTGCCTAGCGCTACCGTATTTTTAGATATGCATTTACAAGTAGTACACGTATCCGACAAATGGATTTCCGATTTTAACTTTGTACAAACCGAGGTTATTGGAAAAAGTTTACACGCTTTATTTGGAGCCATAAGCAGCAGTTGGCAGCAAAGCTTGGAAAATTGTTTGAACGGCCTTTGTGGTATAAAAAACAAGTATGAATACACTGATGAAGATGGCACTACCCGATTTTTTGACTATGTGACCATGCCGTGGTACGATACCAGTGAAAATATCATGGGAGTCATTATGCATACCACACCCATTTCCACAACACAACGATCAGAATTAGAGCGAGATAAACTGCAATTGCTTCTAGATACACAGTCCGAAATTTCAAAAATTGGGAGTTGGGAATATATAATAGATACCCAAAAACTGTATTGGTGCAAAATGACCAAAAAAATTCATAAGGTTCCCTTTAATTTTAAGCCTACTATAGTAAAGGCCATGGACTTTTACAAAGAAGGTTATAGCAGAAATACAATCTCTATGGCTATGTTTAATGCCCTAAACCACGGTACTGCATGGAGCGAAAAATTACAAATCCGAAACGCTAAAGGAGAAGAAATTTGGGTCATCGCGGCAGGGAAGCCTATTTATAAAGAGGGTAAAATAGTAAGTATCATAGGGACTTTTCAGGATATTAATGAGCAAATCATTAATGACATTAAAACTAGAGAGAACGAAAAACTGCTGAAAACACTGATCGACAACTTGCCGCTTAATGTGTACATAAAGGATTTGGATTCTAGAAAAGTTATGGTTAATAAATCGGAATGCCGCTATATTGGCGTCAGTAGGGCCGAAGAACTCCTTGGAAAAAATGATTTTGATGTATTTGATGAAAAATCGGCTCAAAATTCAAGAGAAGAAGACCTCAGAGTGTTAAATACTCTAAATCCTATTCTAGGTCAGGAAACGATTTGTGTTAAAAAAGACGGCCAGGTAACCTCGTTTTTAACCTCCAAAATTCCTTTGATCGGCGAAGACGGTAACGCCTACGGACTAGTGGGTATTAGCATGGATATTTCCAATCTTAAACAAAAAGAAGAAACCCTTAGAAATCTTATCCATGTAACCTCGCAACAAAACAAAAAACTCATCAATTTTGCCCACATTGTGTCTCACAATCTTAGATCGCATGCCGCTAATTTTTCTATGTTGCTCCAATTTATGCAAGAAGAAAAGGATGTAAAAGAACGTTGCAAAATCACCGAAATGCTCGTGAATGCTTCGGACAATCTTATGGAAACCCTAGACAACCTAAACGAAGTAGTAGCCATAAGTAGAAATATTAAATTAGAGAAGAAACCGGTAAATCTTAACGAGAAAATAAATAGAGTAACACAAAATCTAGATGAATTAATTCGGCAAAACAATGTCGCAATTGTCAATAAAATAGCCGCAGACAGTCAGGTATTGGCCATCCCAGAATATCTAGAAAGCATCCTCACTAATTTTATTACGAATGCCATTAGGTACCGCAGACCGGATGCCTTGCCCTTACTACAACTTTCTACCAGTACCGAGGGAGAATTTACCGTATTGCATATTAAAGACAACGGGCGGGGCATCGACTTAAAAAAGTACGGAGATAAGCTTTTTGGGATGTACAAAACGTTCCATAAAGATACCGAAGGTCGTGGAATTGGCTTGTACATTACCAAGAACCAAATAGAAGCCATGAACGGCAAAATTGAAACCGAAAGTGAAGTGGGCGTTGGCACCACTTTTAAAATCTACTTTAATGATAAAAAATAAAACCATTTTCATCATCGACGACGATCCAATTACCGTTTTTGGCATTACCAGAATGTTAAAAGGACATATTGTCCAAAGCGAAATAAGTACCTATCAAAATGGGAAATTGGCCATAGACAGCCTAAAAACCTTGCTTCATGAAAATAAAGAACTCCCTCAAATCATTTTGTTAGACATTAATATGCCCATTATGGATGGATGGCAATTTTTAGAAGAATTTATTACATTGCCTATTCGTCAAAAAATAAACATTCACATCATAACCTCATCCATTGATCCGGCAGACTTGCAAAAATCGGAAATGTTTAAACACATGACTACACATAGTATCGATTTTAAAAACAAACCCATCCGCAAGGAAGATATCCAACAAATAACGAGCATCTATTAATTTGTTGCCCATTTTTTTTCTACATTTGAATAAAGCATTCCGCTTAGACGCTGTGTACTGTATTTATCTTTATAGATGTATCGTCAGCGGTTATAGCTACTAATAGTTCTTAGTTAGCAGCGGCGGGAAATGGTACCATTTACATTTAATCGTTGAGGAATAAGTGGTTTATTACTGTCCATATACTTTTTACCTCCAATAGAGCATCCTAGATCGGCGAAAGCGCTCTTTGATACATAGTAATGCCAAACGCTTACAATGATTTGTTTAATCTAATTTTTTAATTCGCATGAAAACGTTGCGATATCTATTTTTTTTAGGCTTTATTCTGATTTCTTGTCAACAGCCTGAAAAACACAAGATATTGGATTTTCAGACCCCTTACGAAAATTCTTCCGAGCTCGAAACAGCTACCTATGAGGACATCATTGCCTTTTACATTCAACTAGCCAAGAAATTCCCAGAAATTAATGTACAAACCTTAGGTGAAACGGATAGCGGGTATCCTTTACACTTGGTATCCTACAATCCGGACGGGGATTTTAATTTTCAAAAAATAAGCAAAAAAAAAGCCATTATATTAATCAATAATGGGATTCATCCCGGAGAAAGTGATGGCATAGACGCGACCATGTTGTTCTTTAGGGATTTGGCACTAAAAAAAATAACCGCTCCGGAGCACACGGTTCTAGTAACCATTCCTGTCTATAATATCGGGGGGGCATTACATAGAAACAGTACTACCCGCGTAAATCAAAACGGCCCCGAATCCTATGGATTTAGAGGCAATGCTCAGAACTACGACCTCAATCGAGATTTTATAAAAACAGACACCAAAAACACCGAAACTTTTGCCGCTATTTTTCATTTGGTAAAGCCAGACATTTTTTTAGACAACCATGTCAGCAATGGTGCTAATTATCAATACACCCTAAGCCACTTGTTTACCCAACACAACAAGTTAGGTGGTTCACTAGGGGCGTATCTCTACCAACATTTTACCCCGGCCTTAGAACGTACACTCGCAGAAAACAATTGGGATATAACCCCTTATGTGAATGTACACAATACGGTACCGGAACAGGGGTTTTCTCAATTTATGGACTATCCGCGTTACTCCACAGGATACACCACTCTGTGGAATACGATAGGGCTTATGGCAGAAACACATATGCTAAAGCCCTATGCCAATCGGGTGCGAGGCACCTATCAACTTATGGTGGCTCTTATGCACATTACGGAAAATGATTTTGAGAACATTAAGTCTCTAAGAGCTGAAGCTCATGAAGCGTACAGTGATGCGGAAAAATACCCGTTGCGGTGGTCATTAGATACTACCCAAACGACCTCGCTGCCCTTCAAGGGATACAAAGCAGATATCCGGCCCAGCGAAATCACAGGATTTCCGAGAATACGCTATGACACCACGCAACCCTTTTGTAAAGAAATTACCTATTCTAATTTCTTCTCACCAACACATACGGTACGTGTACCACAAAGTTATATCATAAAAAAAGGATGGCGTAACGTCTTGCGCTTGTTGCAACTAAACCATATTTCATATCATACCTTACCCAAAGACACCACGCTAACGGTAGAATCGTATCGGATTTTAAATTATAAAACTATGAAAAATCCTTACGAAGGCCACTACCCTCATTATGACACCGAAGTAGCCAAATCTATAAAAAACGTAGCATTTCAACAGGGCGATATTGTAGTACCCACTCGGCAAAGCGGAATTCGTTATCTCCTTGAAACCTTGGAGCCCGAAGCCACGGATTCTTTTTTTAACTGGAATTTTTTCGACGCCATATTACAACAAAAAGAACATTTTTCTCCGTATGTTTTTGAAGATCTTGCGGTGGCATTATTACGCAACGATACCCTTTTAAACACCGCCTTTGTAACAAATAAGGAAATTGATACTGCTTTTGCACAAAATCCTATGTCCCAGTTACAATGGATCTACGAAAGATCACCTTATTACGAAGCTGCCCATTTACAGTATCCTGTGTTTCGGGTACCTAACGATACCACACCAACCCCGTAACCTATTCAAAAAGAATTTTGATATTGGTATATGAATTTTGAAGTGCTCTTTTTATTTTCTTTGGCCCTTTCCATTTTACCTTTTCTATACCTTCCTCCAGATTCCCCGTCAAATCTCCTTTGTAATTTGTAGACATGGAAAACCAATGCACTTCTTTTAATTTGTATTTGCCATTTCTTTTAAAAATATGGTAGGTAGCTTGTAGAAAATTTTCAATTTTCAAATCCTGTACGCCTGTTTCTTCAATTACCTCCCTAAGCGCAGCTTCTTCTATAGATTCCCCCTTTTCTACCTTTCCTTTTGGTAAATCCCATTTATCATTTCTATAGATAAACAGTACTTTTCCGGACTTATTGGTAACCACGCCACCAGCAGCGACTACCAAGGGTATTTTTTTTGCAAATTTCTTAAGAATTTCTTCGTGATTAGGGTGGTAAATAAAGGCTTCCTCCATTTTTCCCTTGCTCAATGCCTCAATGGCTTCATTAATGGCAATTCCGTTTAATAAAAAATATTTGCCATTTATCGTATCCGACAATCTATTTGTTAAAATTAGCGGATTCTCATTCACAAAAACTTTATACATTTGTGTTATGGTTTTAGACAAAGACACCGCTAAAAAAACAGCTGAGCTTCTCCTGCAAATTAATGCAATAAAGTTGAAACCAGAAAATCCATTTATATGGGCTTCCGGTTGGACTTCCCCTATTTATTGCGACAATAGAATCATCTTATCGTATCCGCGTATTCGCAATTACGTAAGAGAGCAGATGGCCAAACAACTAACCCAGTTATATGGCAAACCCGATGTTATTGCCGGGGTGGCTACGGGCGCCATTGGCATTGGCATGTTGGTGGCAGAATATTTGGATCTTCCTTTTATCTATGTGCGGCCCGAACCTAAAGGCCATGGGGGTAAAAATCAAATTGAAGGCTATGTAGAAGAAAATCAAAATGTGGTCGTCATAGAGGATCTTATAAGCACCGGGAAAAGCAGCCTAAATGCCGTAGATGCCCTTCTGGAAGCCGGCCTGCGCATTAAGGGAATGATCGCCGTATTTACCTATGGTTTTGATGTGGCGGTTAAAAATTTCGAGAAAAAAAATATTGAACTCCACACGCTGAGCACGTATGACCATCTTATAGCGCAAGCATCGGATACCCAATATATTAAAGAAAATCAATTACAAACATTATTGGCTTGGCGACAAGATCCGGCCAACTGGAAACCTTAAAATGATGCATATAGAAACACCAAAAAAAACGATTACCAAAAGCCAAAAGGAACTTTTTGAATTTTTATTAGAACTGCATAATTTCGAGGTGTTAATGCCGGAAACCATAAGCAAATTTGAGGTGCTTAATGAAAATAGATTTCTTTTTGCCCTTAAAGGGATGCCCGAAATAGTACTTCAAAAACAAGAGCAAACCCCGTATGAGAAAATAGTTTTAGCTGCGGCGAGCGACAAACTACCTTTTACCTTAACCGTAGACATTAAAGCCATAACTACAAATGAAAGTGAAGTAGTGTTACATTTTGAGGGCGAATTTAATGCCATGATGGCCATGATGATAAAAACACCAATTACCAATTTTATGACTACACTTTCCGATAATTTAAGCAAGGTCTAGGCATCCGTGTAGCGAAAAAATGCATTTGCCTTCAAAAAGAATCAAAATTAAAAAGGGTATACGAAAAAAAGTGGAATGCTTTTCAATACAACAGTTTCACCTCTTTTAGATTAAATTGTACAGTAGTTTCATCATCTAGCGTCATACGTAGTCTCCCATCCTCCGAAACGCCTCGAATATACCCGGCACACAAACTGCCATCGGCACGACTAAAGGGTATTCGTTTGTCCTTCATAAATAAATGCTGTTCATAAGCATCCCTTATGTGCTGTCCTTGCCCATTTTCTAACTGCATAAAGACGTGTTTTAAACTATTCAAAATAGCTAGTAGTAGCTTTTCTTTATTTACTTTGTGTCCCAATATTACCTGCAAAGAAGAAGCGTTAGGCAAATTTGGAAAAGACAATTGATTTACATTTACACCAATACCGATAACACTATGGCTCAGTTTTGATCCTTTCACAATGTTTTCCACCAAGATACCGCAAATTTTTAAACGGCCTGACAGAATGTCGTTCGGCCATTTCACGCTTAAGTGCGGTACTTTTAGCTCCTGAAGTGCTTTAAAAATGGCCATAGATACACCACAATTAAGAAGAAACACATTGGACATATCAAAATTCGAAAAATTACGCAATACACTAAATGTGAGATTTTTACCGGCTTCTGTGTGCCAAGAAGTGCCCATTTGCCCCTTACCCTTTACTTGATTACGGGCTACAACCACCGTGTAATCTGCCGGATGTATTTCGGCAACCAAGTTTTTAAGGTACTCATTGGTAGAGTCTATGGCACTAAGTTTGATTATCTGCATGCGTATCCCAAATATAGTAAGGGCAATCTAATAGAAAAAACTATAGTAAAAAAAACAAAAAAACGATAACTTTGTAAAAACTAAATCTATTGAATGCAGAAAAGCAAAACAAATTCGGATGAATTAATTACCTTAATTTTACACGGAATTGAAGAAGTTAAAGGACAGCACACAAATTTACTTGACTTAAGGGAAATTGAAAATACGGTTTGTGACTACTTTATCATCTGCAATGGCACTTCCAACACCCATGTAAACGCTATTGTAAACTCCATTCAAAAAACCGTTAGTAAGGCCATCAGCGACAAACCTTGGCACGTAGAAGGTTCCGATAATTCGGAATGGGTATTAATGGATTATGTAGATGTAGTAGTACATGTTTTTCAAAGGCAAACCAGAGCATTTTATGATATTGAAGGCCTCTGGGGCGATGCCAAAGTTACCGCAATAGAAAGCAGTTTTAATCAGTAAAAGAAATAATGGCAAAAGACAATAATACAACTCCGAATAAACCCCGTTTTAGTTCTTGGTGGATTTATGGTGTAATTGCAGTTCTGTTGATCGGATTCCAATTTTTTGGATCCGGAAATTTTAACAGCACAAAAAAAACGACAACATCTGAGCTTCAGGAGTACCTGCGCAATGGTGATATTTCAAAAATTTTGATTATTACTAATACCCGCCAAGCTAAAGTCTTCCTTACCGATGAAGCCTTGCAAAAAGATGTACATAAAGATGTGTCCGAAAAACCCATGTTTCCTGCCACCGGTTTGATGCCTCAGTATGTGTTGGATTATGGGGATTTGCAAAATTTTGAAAACGAGATTAAAAATCTAAAGAAGGAAAATAATCTGGATACCATCGTAGATTACGACACGGAATCTAATATTTTAGGCGACCTACTACTGGGCCTTCTTCCTTTTATCCTCATTATAGGAATTTGGATTTACCTTATGCGACGTATGTCTGGCGGTGCAGGTGGCGGCGGTGGCGGTCAAATTTTCAATATCGGAAAATCTAAAGCAAAGCTTTTTGATGAGAAAACCGACACTAGAACCTCCTTTAAGGATGTGGCAGGCTTAGAAGGGGCTAAAGAGGAAATAGAGGAAATAGTAGAATTTCTTAAACATCCCGAAAAATATACGTCTCTAGGTGGAAAAATACCAAAAGGAGCACTTTTAGTCGGCCCTCCGGGTACGGGAAAAACCCTTTTGGCAAAAGCCGTTGCGGGAGAGGCCAAAGTTCCTTTCTTTTCTTTGTCTGGTTCCGATTTTGTGGAAATGTTTGTAGGTGTAGGCGCCTCCAGAGTACGAGATTTGTTTAAACAAGCTAAAGACAAATCGCCTTCCATTATTTTTATCGATGAAATAGACGCCATAGGCCGAGCAAGAGGGAAGAACAATTTTACGGGATCCAATGACGAAAGAGAAAACACGCTAAACCAACTGCTAACAGAAATGGATGGATTTGGCACCAATACCAATGTCATTGTATTGGCCGCAACCAACCGTGCCGATGTATTGGATAAGGCGCTTATGCGTGCCGGCAGGTTCGATAGGCAGATTTATGTAGACCTTCCGGACATCCGCGAACGAAAAGAAATATTTGAAGTACACCTTAGACCCATAAAAACCGCCGAAACCTTAGACTTGGACTTTTTAGCCAGACAAACACCGGGCTTTTCGGGAGCAGATATCGCCAATGTATGTAATGAAGCGGCGTTAATAGCGGCTAGAAAGGAAAAGAAGGCCGTAACAAAACAAGATTTCCTAGATGCCGTAGATCGTATTGTGGGCGGACTTGAAAAGAAAAATAAAATAATTACACCGGGCGAAAAAAAGACCATTGCCTATCATGAAGCAGGACATGCTACTACAAGTTGGGTATTAGAACATGCGGCACCTTTGGTGAAAGTTACTATTGTACCGCGAGGACAGTCTCTTGGCGCAGCGTGGTATCTTCCGGAAGAACGCCTCATTGTACGACCGGAACAAATGCTAGACGAAATGTGTGCTACCTTGGGGGGTAGGGCTGCCGAAAAAGTCATTTTTAATAAGATTTCTACCGGTGCCTTAAGCGATTTGGAAAAAGTAACCAAACAGGCACGTGCCATGGTAACTATTTATGGTTTAAATGACAAAATCGGAAACCTTACCTATTACGATTCGTCCGCACAGAACGAGTATGGCTTTAACAAACCTTATAGCGAGGAAACCGCACAAAAAATAGATCAGGAAATTTCCAAGATGATTGAAGAACAATATCAACGTGCTATAGAACTACTCACCGTTAACAAGGATAAACTTGTGGAATTGGCCGAACGTCTCTTGGAAAAAGAAGTTATTTTTAAAGACGATTTAGAAAAAATATTTGGAAAAAGGGCATTTGAGAAAGACCTACTAGAACAAGAGGAAAAAGATCAAGAAACAAAAGAAAAAGTAGTAAACATTGTCACTGATCCGGAGGAAAGTACGGAGCCAATAGACAAGGAAACAACCAAAAAAGTAAAAACCAAAAAATAGATTACACAGTGTTGCAATCAGAATTGCACAAAGTAAAAAAAGATTGGTATTCAAAAATTAATGGGATTATTTGACAAACTGTTTGGCGGAGGTAAAAAAAAGGTTTTTAAAGAAACAGCAGAAACCAGAGGGCAGCATATGCCCGATATTGATCTTCCCGTTGATGAAAAATTCACCATTAATTTTAAAAAAAACGGCGGTAAATTTTTGTATTGTGATTCGTATGATGAAGTCCTAAGCACCTTAAAAAATATTATTAAAGAAAATCATTGGGAGGAAGAACCCTTCTTTACACCGAATGCGGACTTAGAAAAAAAATTTTCAAAGCAACGCATTGTATTTTCAGATAAGGCGCAACAAAGTAAGGTTTTCTTTACCACATGTGAGCATTTAATTGGACTTAATGGCTCTATTTTAGTGTGCTCCAATCAGCTAAAGGAATATAAATTGCATGAACTACCAGACAACCTAATTGTATTTGCTACCACTAGTCAACTTGTAGATTCTATAGGAGAAGGGCTTAAACAAATTAAAAAGAAATATAAAAATAGTATTCCTGCCAATATTACCACCATTAAGCACTTTATGCCAACTTCCACAAATAAAGAAGATTTCCTAACATACGGAAGTAGTAGTAAAAACTTATATTTGCTACTATTGGAAGATCTTTAGCATGAGAGAAGTTTTAAGGAGAATAACTACAGGAGGCGTTTATGTTACGCTTTTGCTTGCGGCTGTATTTCTAAATTCGGATGCTTTCGATTTTCTTTTTATGGTTTTTGGTCTTGCCTGCCTTTATGAATACAAACGTTTAGTGGCACTCAAGGGCTATCATGTTTTTGCGGCTTATCTGGCTTTGTGGTGGGCTTATATTTACTTAATACACGACAAAGACTTAATTAATTTATTGATGTGTGTTACAATAACCATTAATTTTGTGTTATTGTATTATCTGTTTTCAATAAAAGAACGTGTATTTAGCTGGCTTCAAAAATTTCTTATCGGTCTTTTTTATATTGGCGGAGGATGCATTTTCTTAACAATGATTCCCTATAAGGATGATGAATTTGCAAAATTTCTAATTATGGGTATTTTCTTGCTCATATGGGTAAATGATTCTTTTGCCTATGTGGTAGGTAAGCTTATAGGGCGCACCAAGTTATACCCTGCTGTTTCTCCTAAAAAGACCATTGAAGGCAGTATTGGTGGGTACTGCTTTGCGTTGCTTACAGCGTTTTTCTTAGCAAAATACGAAACCAATATCAGTATGGCGCAATGGCTTATTTTATCGACCGTAATTGTAATAATGGGCAATTTGGGCGATTTACTGCAATCTAAACTTAAACGAGTGGCCGGGGTAAAGGATAGCGGTGCTATTTTACCAGGACATGGGGGTATGTTCGACAGGCTAGACAGCATGGTTTTTGCAGCACCCTTTGCCTACTTAACGCTTAATATCTTTTCTTATGTTTCATAAAGAAGGTCAGACAATCATTTTATTCACTTTTTTTGGTGCTGCGGCAGCCATTATTTTAGGGGAATTTTATATTTCAAATAGCGTTTTGCGTATTGCCGTACAAGGGCTTTCGCTGGTTTTTTTGATCTCAATTCTTCAATTTTTTCGCAATCCCTCAAGAAAAGTGGTACGAAATTTCAATGATATTTTAGCTCCTGTAGACGGGAAGGTAGTGGTCATAGAAGAAGTGGTAGAAAACGAATTTTTTAAAGATAAACGCAAACAGGTTTCCATTTTTATGTCGCCTATTAATGTGCATGTTACCCGGTATCCTGCTAGTGGCCTTGTAAAATACGCAAAATATCATCCCGGGAAATATTTGGTGGCGTGGCATCCTAAATCGAGTGAGGAAAATGAGCGCACTACTGTGGTTATAAGAACGCCAAAATTTGGAGATATTCTGTACAGACAAATCGCGGGTGCACTGGCTCGAAGAATCGTAAATTATGCCGCTGAAGGAGAAAGTGTGCAACAAGGTGATGATTCCGGTTTTATAAAATTTGGTTCTAGGGTAGATTTATTCTTACCTTTAGATGCTGCCATAACCGTTAAACTAAATCAAAAGGTTGTTGGCGCAAAGACTTGTATTGCAACACTACCAGCCAAAGATGACAAAGAATGAAAAATTACATGCAGATTTTTTAGCGGCCGTAGATTTGGTTAACAATTTAACACATCCGCTACCCCCGGATTTATTATTAAAATTATACGCCTACTACAAAATAGCCAACGAAAACTTTGCGCATCCAGGAAGCAAAACTCCTTTGGTAAATGCCTTTAAGGCCAATGCCCTTTTTCAGGCCCAACATGTGGGTAAAGAGGAGGCCATGCAGAAATATATTGTTTTGGTACAACAAGAAATCTTATCAAAGGAAAACTAAAATCTCATCTTATTATTCGTATAAATCCGAAATATCGGCCTCACAAAGTTCCCATAAAAATTTCCCGATTTTTTCCGTAACTGCCGTAAAATAGAGTTCCCCCTTTTCTTCAGTAGCGAACATAGGATTTCCAACTCCGGTATCTTGTGAGATTTGCGACCATTTCCGTTCTGCCCACAACCACCCTTCTGAGAATGCTTTTATTCTATATCCTTTAGCCCTACCGCTACCCCAATTTTCCTTGGCCAATACTAAATCGGGTCTCAGATAAAGCATTAAGCTGGTTTCCATTTCGTCGGCATGGTCTCCTTTTTCGTCAAAATAGTGTGTCTTTTCCAAGGCCTGAAACCAATTGGAAAAACAGATAAACATTTTTGGGAATTTAAGACCCAATTCGCGCACAAGGGGCTTAAAATCATTGCCTCCATGGCTATTAAAAATAAGCAATTTATAAATCCCTTGTCGGTTCAGCGTGGCCACTATGTCACTCAATATGGCCATTTGCGTACTAGGATTTATGTTAATGTCTAAATAAATATCTGACTGCCCCGTATTTACCCCAAAAGGTATTGTAGGCAACACGATTAATTTCCCGCCCCTTTCCCAGCATATTTTGGCCGAGGCGGCAGCGATTGCATCGGCTTCAAAATTATCGGTAGCATAAGGCAAATGATAATTATGTGCCTCGGTAGCGCCCCAAGGTAAAACGGCTACATTAAACCTAGTGTCTTTAAGTTCATTCCAGTTGGTCTCTGCTAAAATATAAGGTCGCATATTTATGAAGTTTAAAAAAATTATTCTTTTTATTATCGGTTAGTATATATAAAGTAGGCGATTTTAAGGCACGAAACTTTCGGTTAAATACAAAGCTTGACACAAGCCAAAATTCCTAATTTTACTACTATTTCGCCCGTTTTTTATAGACATTGTTCTCGGCAAGCTTTCTTCCGTTCTGCTAGGTTTTCAGCATGGGCAAAGACATACTCTTTTGCAATTTTTGGCTTGAGTGTTGGCTGGTGCGAAACGAAGTTCACGAACTCCAAAAACTAATTTAAAATGCGCGAGTAATTGCAAATGTGTATGGCTTTTAGCGTTGGCTTTCCCGTTCGTTTATTAATAGTTTCAATTCTTCTTTACTTGGTAAAACGGTTTGATATTTACTTGCAAAAATCTGTTCATTGTTTTCAGGCAAAGTGTATTCCACTACCGATTCGTTTTTGTCTTTGCACAGTACTATTCCAATTGTTTTATTTTCATCTTCAAGTCTAACTTCTTTGTCATAGTAATTCGCATACATTTGCATTTGTCCGAGGTCTTGATGTTTGATTTCTCCGATTTTTAGGTCAATCAATACAAAGCATTTCAAAATTCGGTTATAAAAAACCAAGTCAATTCTAAAATGCTTATCATCAAAGGAAATTCGTTTTTGTCGGGCAACAAATGTAAATCCGTTGCCAAGTTCTAATAAAAAGTGTTCAAGTTTGTCTATTAACTCTTGTTCAAGGTCGCTTTCTGAAAAAGACGAATGTTCAGGAAGTCCAATAAATTCAAGAATATAAGGGTCTTTAATAGCATCTTTTGGTTTTTCAAATACCAATCCTTTTTCAGAAAGTTCTTTTACTTTTTCTTTGTCTCTACTTAGCACCAATCTTGTATATAAAGCAGCATCAAACTGACGTTGCAATTCCCTTACGCTCCAATTGTTTTTAGACGATTCAATCTCATAGAATTTTCGCTCATTTTCATCATCAATCCGCATTAGTTTCAGGTAGTGCGACCAACTCAAATTAAAATTCCGAGACGATGTTATGGAAATGGCATTTTCAGATTCCGCAGACGATGTTTGCGATATTCCTTTAAAATCCGCAGACGGTGTTTGCGGTTTTGAGTAAACAAGGTAAAATTGCCTCATTTGCTCTATGTTTCTATCTGAAAACCCTTTACCAAATTCATTAGTCAAAACTTTTGAAAGTTCTTTTATAACTTTCTTTCCATAGTCAGCTCTTTCTTTTCCACCTTGTTCTTCCTCTACAATCATTCTCCCAATTTCAAAATAGGTGAGTACCATTGTTTGGTTAACAGTACGTACTATTTTACTTCTTGCTGATTGTAGCAAATCAACAATTTGCGTGAAGAATTTTGTATTTGAAGGTTTGTTTGTCACAATCTATGTGTTTGTATCATTCATTCCAGTTTTTATCAACTCTCTGACAAAGTCAATGAATAGTTTATAAGCCTTCGTAAATGAATATTTGTCATCAGAATGTTTTATTGCTATGTTTCTTTTTACCATAGTCGAACCAACTAATCTTCTGATGCTTTCGCTATCATTTAATTGCTTGTTCGCTTTTACAACATCTATCCAAGTACTATTTTTTATCTATTCGGTTGGCTTTTCAGCTTGCAGAGAACTACACCATCACAGTACGTGTCCAAAAAATATCTAAGATTATACGGATACGACCTCTTTTCGTTTGGTCAACTCCCAAAATCCGAAGTAAACGCTACCTAAAATAGTAGTAACAAAATAGAGTAGAACCCAACGATCTCCGGAAACAAAAAGCACATTAATGCCAAACCAATTTCCCGATACTATAATAAAAAACACCCCTGCTAACGCCCTAAAAAGCTCTGACCAAATGGCATACCTATGCTGATCCATCAGGGCGGTGTAGCTAAAAACACTAAGGAGTATAAAAATACCATAAATGAGTGAATTGCTAGATCCAATATGCTCAAAATTATAAAACAAAAATAACATAAAGCACAAATTAGCCAGTAGTTGACCTACAATATACACCTTAAAAAAGGAAGACCAAGGGGTGGCATATTTTTTAAAATGATAGACATCAGTTATTACGGATATTGGGAATTTATCTTGTATATCGGCGGGGCGCCATCCTGTAGGCATAAACCAAATGCGCCATTTATCCCAAAAATTTTTGGTGTGCCACGCGTCCTTTAGCAACCGCCATAAGTGCTGAAAATTGATGACCACCGGATTCCAAGTTCCGGCGGGCTTTAACACACCAAACTGCGGTTTCACGGCATCTAACTCTTCTTGAAATGTACCAAAAATACGGTCCCACACACAAAAGATCTGTCCAAGATTTTTATCAATATATTCCGGGTTTATGGCATGATGTACACGGTGCTGCGATGGCGTTACTATAAAGTACTCTAACCATCCCAATTTTCCGATGTGCTGGGTATGGTACCAGAATTGGGCAAACAGATGCACAGGCGCCAAAATAGCCACAACCGAATTGGGAACCCCTAATACGGCTGCTGGCAGTAACAAAATAGAAAAATACCCTAGCAGATTTGAAATAGGTTGTCGTAATGCACAAGCCAAATTAAATTCTTCGCTGCTGTGGTGTATGACATGCTGATTCCAAAAAATATTGATTTGGTGACTCAACCGATGGTTCCAATACCCGGCAAAATCTAGTATAACAAAGCCTAACACCCATACCAACCACGTTGTTTCAATATTAAAAATAGCTACATGAGATACTAAGAAAGGATAGCTTACTAAAATTACAGCCAAGCCTAAGGAATCTTTTATAACGTTGGTAAGTCCGGAGCTGATACTGGCTACCGTATCCAAAACCGTATGCGTTTGCCTTTTTACGAAATGCCCATATAAAATCTCTAGCAACAACAGGGCTATGAAGAAGGGAATGGCGTATAAAAGTGCTGTGGCGTATGTTTCCATAAGGTATAGAGCCTCGGTTAAAGATACTCATTTTACTTTAGTCTTCCCTTTTCTATCATACCGTAGTATCCATCAAAATACGACGCTGCAGGACACCAACTACTTTAAATTATTTTAATTTACAACGTGTCTGTTTTAAGAATAAATCCGCCCCCGTGTACATTTTCTATCCTAACTGAAGGATCTTGGCGAAGATACTTGCGCAAATGGGTTACAAATACATTGAGGCTTTTTCGGTTAAAATAGTCATTTTCTCCCCAAATTTGGATTAAAATATCACGATGACTACACAATTGGTTTTTATGCAACGCCAAATAGGTAAGTAACTCGTTTTCGCGTTGCGTTAATTTATGCACTTTGTTTTCGAAAAGGAGTTCTTGGTTCTTACGGTTCAAGGTATATTTTCCAATTTGTAGCAGAGACCCATCAACATCCTTATTTTCTCTACCCACAGGAGATAGTCTTTGAAGCAACGTTCTAATGCGCACCACCAACTCTTCCTCGTCTATGGGCTTTTTAAGATAATCTACGGCACCCATAGCAAAGCCTTTTAAAACGTCGATTTTCATGCCCCGTGCCGTAAGAAAGAGAAAAGGCAATTCTGCAAAGTGTTCTTGAATTTTTTTAGCCAACTCAAATCCGTCAGTATCCGGAAGCATTACATCCAAAATGGCTAAGTCATATCTGTTGGAATTTAATTTCAATAGGCATTCTTCTGCGTTTTTAACCCATTGTACCCGAAATCCCTTCATCAAAAGATATTCTGAAAGCACATAACCCAAAGAAGGATCATCTTCAACTAGGAGTAGTTTATATGTCATTGCGCGCTTATTAATGGTATGATAAGGGTAATGGTAGTCCCCACTCCTTCGGCACTTTCAACCTTAATTTTAGCCCGATGACCTTCCATTACTTTTTTTACGTAATTAAGACCAAGGCCATACCCTTTTACTTGATACAAATTACCATTGGGTACCCTGTAGTATTTCTGAAAAATACGAGATTTATCTGCTTTACTTATACCTCGTCCATTGTCTGAAATGGCAATATGTACTTTTTTGTCTCTGACAAAAGCCTGTAGCAAAATCTGCGGTTTTTCGGCGTACTTCTTGGCATTATCTAATACATTATTCACTGCATTTTCTAAATGCGACGCTTCGCCCTTAATTATATATTCTCCGGATTCAAGTTCATAAGAAAATTGAACGTCCTCTAGAATGGTCAATTGCTTAAAATCTTCACAGATATTTTGGAGTAACGATCGCATATCTAGGGGTGTTAGTTTAAAAATGGTTTTACCACTTTCCAAACTCCCCATCTCTAAAACTTTATCGATATGTGCATTTAGCCTGTCTAACTCATGTTTTATAATTTTTAGGATCGGCTTCTTTTTGGGTTGAAGATCTTCTTCTAAAATTTTTGTAGCCAACCCTATGGCAAAAACAGGCGTTCGTAGCTCATGAGTTAAATTGTTGACAAATTCGTTGGTCGTCATGATTATATTTCGCTGCCAATAAAAGGACCGCAATACCCAAACCACAACCGCCACAATAGCAAGCATAAAAAGGAGGCTGGGAATAGTAAGCCCATTGAGCTGAAAAAGAAAATAATTATGAATATCCCTAAACTGTAATTCCAAAATTAATCTTTTTTCTACAAGGGAAGGAAGGTAACCCTCGAGTTCTATAGGGTAAGCGTTCCTTCTTTCAGTAGGCGTAAACACTTTGGGCGACTTTAGAAAGTACGTACTATCCTTGGCATAAAGGGAATAGGTAAAATCTGCTTCAATACCGCTATCTACAAGTCGGGATGTAATATAATCGTTTAGAAAATAGTTAGAGGCATCCTTTATGCTGTCTACGCTCATCTTAAAATAGGCGTTATTTTCCAATAAAGCCTCGCCCAATAAAAAGGTGAGTCCGTCCTTTTGGGTTAATTCCGATTTTATAATCTGACCGGTTTGCGCAATTTTTTTATTGAATTGTACCTTGGCTAAATTAAGGCCTATCTCCAAATACTTGTACTGTATGTAGGCCAGTCCTAGCACAGAAACGACAAAAATGACGATAATGAGGTTTCTCTTTTTCAAAGCAATCCGATTGTCTTTTATTCGTTACGAAACTACAGCGCCTTAGTAGACCTTTAATAATTTCTTTTGCCCTTACGCACCCATTGACGTTACTACACCAAAATTGGCGAAAAATTTTCGATCTCTTAAGCTGTTATATTTGATGATTTGTGCGCTACTTAAATCCCCGTAAGTATCATGAATACAAAGGTACAAATCCCACGCAATTAGGTTACCAATCGATGGGCTTGTAGTCCTTTAGGAATTTACCGCACCAAAATGTTCCTGTATGCATACCGTCAATTAATGGATCTAGAACTCTTGCGGCGCCGTCTACAATATCTAAAGGTGGCTGAAAATCATGTTGTTCTTCTTTTCGTTTTGAAAGTTCGATAGGATCTTCATCGGTTACCCAGCCCGTGTCTACAGCATTCATAAAAATACCATCTTTGGCAAAATCTGAAGCCGCCGTATGGGTCATCATATTTAGAGCGGCCTTGGCCATATTGGTATGTGGGTGACGGTCTTCTTTGCGAAACCGGTGAAATTTACCCTCCATTGCAGAAACATTAATTATTTGTTTTTTACCTGTGTTGTCCCTTCGCATTAATGATGAAAGCCTATTGCAAAGTACAAAAGGTGCCACAGCGTTTACCAATTGCACTTCTACCATTTCAGCCGTTTCAATTTCCCCTAATTTTAATCGCCAGCTATTCGTCTTGCGCAGATCAACCTGCTGCAAATCGGCATCCAACTGCCCCTCTGGAAATACTTCCTTTATAGAGAGCGAAGTGTCAAAACTATAGGGTATTTGCGATAATTTTGCCGAAGCGCGAATACCAATGCCCGGTTCCGGGGCCTGCCAGGATACCGGTAATGTATTATTTTGATCTTTGGAACTATCCTTTGAAAGTGCCTTTAACTCCGTTAAACAATACTGATGTCCTGCTAATATTTCCTGAGCGTTTGGGGGTAGTGCCGCTATAGGTATTTCCTCATTTTTTATTAAATGCTGATAAAATCCGGAAGGCCGTCTTACCGTTTGCGCTGCATTGTTGATAAGAATATCCAAACGATCGTATTGTTGCGCTACAAAATTGCAAAAGATTTCAACACTCGGAATATGTCTCAAATCCAAACCATGCACGTTAAGTCGATGTCCCCAATCCTGAAAATCTGCTTCGTGCGAAAACCTAAGAGCCGCATCTACAGGAAAGCGTGTAGTAGCAATGACCGTGGCACCGGACCGAAGCAAACAAAGCGTAATATGGTACCCTATTTTAAGTCGCGCTCCGGTAACAATGGCCACCTGACCGCTGAGATCTGCCGTCTGAAATCTTTTGGCATAGTTAAAATCGCCGCATTCTGTGCACATGGCATCATAAAAATGATGCAACTTGGTATAGCTGCTCTTGCAGACATAGCAGTTTCGGGGTGATTTTAGCTCCCGTTCTTTCAAATTTTCCAAATTGGGCGCTGCAAGCAATTTGGGTGCTACGAAAACCGCGGCTTCTCTTGCACTTCGTATTCCGGTTTTCTTTCGCGCATGCTTATCTCGTTCTTGTACTTTACGTTTTGCAGCCTTTTCCGAATCTTTTTTCCATTGTTTAAACTCGTCCCTATTAGGTCTGGAAAGTATTCCGGCTGCTTTTAAAATAGCAATCCGCTTATCGGTTGCAAGACCTAGTACTTCATGAGGATTTTGAGCTAAAAACTGCAGTACCCCGAGGCATTGATCTAAAGCCTCTGGAGAAATGCTTACAGCCGCCTCGGATTCTGAAAGGTTCGTATCTCTATTTTTAAACGTCTCTATCATAAAAACAGCTCTGTTTCATGAAAATAAATTGTTTTAGCGTAAACTCGCCAAACTCTTTTCTAAAGTTTCAATTTTAGCTTCGGCGTCGGCTTGCTTTTTTCGTTCCATGGCAATAACTTGCTCCGGAGCATTGTTTACAAAACGTTCGTTACCCAGCTTTTTCTGAACCGATTGCAAGAAGCCTTTGGTGTAGGTTAGTTCTTCTTCTATCTTCTTAATTTCGGCCTCCATATCAATTGCACCGTGTATCGGAATAAAATACTCATTACTTTTTACCCGAAACGTTAAGGCACCCTCTACAGTAACGTCAACATAACTGATTTTTGAAACATTGGTGAGTTTGGCAATAACCACATCCCACGTAGCCGCAATTCCTTCTTCATTCAAAAGTGAAAGTTCTAGGGACTCTTTCATGGGAATATTTTTTTCTTTGCGAACGGTGCGTATTCCGGAAATTACCTCTGCCGCAAAGTCAAAACCTTTAATTACCTCCAGTTGTATTTCCTTAGATTCGGGCCATTTAGCAATTATAAGTGCCTGTTGCGGTGTTCTTTCTGCAATTTGTTGCCAAATATCTTCGGATAAAAACGGCATAAATGGATGTAGCAGTTTTAAATTATCTTCAAACAAAGCAATTATGGCATTAAAAGTAGCTGTATCTATGGGTTGCTGATAGGCCGGTTTTACAATTTCTAAAAGCCATGAGCAGAAATCATCCCAAACCAATTTATATATGGCCATTAAGGCATCGGAAATGCGGTATTTGGAAAAATGATCTTCAATCTCTAACAGCGTTTGGTTAAATTTAGATTGATACCATACTATACCCAGTTTTGAAGCCTCCGGTTGGGGAAGTGCACGTACCTCCCACCCTTTAACAAGTCGAAAGGCATTCCAAATTTTATTGGCAAAGTTTTTTCCTTGTTGGCAAAGTGCTTCATCAAATAATAAATCATTTCCCGCAGCAGCACTTAACAATAAGCCCACACGAACACCATCGGCACCATAATTTTCAATCAATTTAAGTGCATCGGGGGAATTGCCCAAAGATTTGGACATTTTACGCCGTTGCCCATCACGAACCAATCCTGTAAGATATACGTTTTCAAAGGGTTTGTTGCCTCTAAACTCATATCCTGCAATAATCATCCGCGCTACCCAAAAGAAGAGAATATCCGGACCGGTAACCAAATCATTGGTGGGATAGTAATAATTTATTTCTTTATTGTCAGGTTCCAAAATCCCATTGAACACACTTATAGGCCATAGCCACGAAGAAAACCAGGTATCTAAGGCATCGTCATCTTGCTTTAGCTGGTTTAAGGTTAGTGAATTTGACAATGGATTTCCTGTCGTTGCTAGTTTTTCCTTAGCTTTTTGTAGTGCTTCTTCACGGGTTTCGGCTACAACAAAATCGTCCTTGCCATCCCCATAATAGTACGCAGGTATTTGTTGGCCCCACCATAATTGTCTAGAAATGTTCCAATCGCGAATATTTTCCATCCAATGCCGATAGGTATTTTCAAATTTCTTAGGAAAAAGCTTTACAGTCTCATCTTCTAACACCGCTTTTATGGCCGGTTTTACCAAATCTTCCATCTTCAAGAACCATTGATCGGAGAGACGAGGTTCTATGACTGCCTTGGTACGTTCCGAAGTACCCACCTTGTTGATATAATTTTCTGTCCGCAACAAAAATTCGCCATCCTCTAACTCCTTTGCAATTTCTTTACGAACCTCAAAACGATCTTTCCCTGTATAATGAAGACCATAATGGTTTAGGGTTCCGTCTGCATTAAAAATATCGATGGTTTCTAACGCATGTTTCTGACCTAATGCCCAATCGTTAGTGTCGTGTGCCGGAGTAACCTTTAAACACCCCGTACCAAATTCCATATCTACATACGTATCGGTGATGATTGGTATGGTTCTGTTACATATAGGCACAATAGCTCTTTTCCCCTTTAAATGAGCATATCTTTCGTCATCAGGATGAATGCAAATGGCCGTATCGCCCAAAATAGTCTCCGGTCGCGTAGTAGCAATAGTCACCTTTTCATCAGAATCTTCAATGGCATAGGAAAGGTAATAGAGTAATCCTTGTTTTTCCTCATAAATGACCTCCTCATCAGAAAGGGTGGTTTTGGCTTCCGGATCCCAGTGCACCATTCGGTAACCCCTGTATATCAATCCTTTATTATACAAATCTACAAACACTTTAATTACAGAGGCTGACATATTGTCATCCATGGTAAAGGCCGTGCGATCCCAATCGCATGAGCAACCCAATTTTTTAAGTTGTTCTAAAATAACCCCGCCATATTCATGCGTCCAATCCCAAGCATGTTTCAAGAATTCATTGCGACTTATATCGGCTTTTCGAATGCCTTGTTCCTTTAGCTTCGCCACTACTTTGGCTTCTGTAGCTATTGAAGCATGATCTGTACCGGGTACCCAGCAGGCATTTTTACCCATGAGGCGCGCCTTGCGAATTAGTACATCTTGTATCGTATTATTCAACATATGACCCATATGAAGCACCCCGGTTACATTAGGTGGCGGAATAACAATGGTGTAAGGTTCTCGTTGATCTGGTGTGGAATGAAAATAATTATGTTTCATCCAGTAGGCATACCATCGCTCTTCCAAAGCTTGAGGTTCATATTTTAATGGAATTTTCATATTTTCGGTATGATTTTTGAAAAACCTCAACGGGCTTTTTAATACTATGTGTTTTAAGCATGCGAAAATAACCTAATTCTTGCGAACTAGCCCATTTTGAAATACGAAACAAAAATAACGAACGTTAGTATATAACAAACAAGGATTTTGATGTTCCTTTAAAAACATTTACATTTGAGATTAACCCAAAACTAAAAACGATGAAAAAAGTAATACTGGTTTTATTTGTTGGCCTACTCGGAATGCAGCTTTCAGCTCAAGATAAGGTGGCTAAAATTCAATTTAAAACGGAAACTGTAGATTACGGTGAAATTGCCAAAGGAAGCGATGGAGTTCGGGTATTTCAATTTACCAATACCGGTTCGGCGCCCTTAATCATCAGCAATGTTACATCTAGTTGCGGTTGCACTATTCCTAAAAAACCCGAAGATCCAATTTTACCGGGTAAAACTGGGGAAATTCAGGTAAAATACGATACCGAAAGAGTGGGTCCCATCCGCAAAGCCATTACCGTTATTTCTAATGCAGACACCCCCACAAAAGTATTGAAAATTAAAGGAGAGGTTAAAGGAAATGCCTTACCTTAATTTATTCTAAAATGTGTAAGCCCGCCATTACGTTGCGGGCTTTTTTTAATAAAAAATTTCTTGAAACTGACTATCCCCGAGGCAAGCCATAGGGGTGTTTCGCCAGTTTCATTTTGGCCTTTAGACCAAAAACCGAAATTTTGTATTTTACCTCACCCGGAACTGCAAAAAGGCAGTTCCAACCTCTCCAAAGGAGAGGTAAATAGGAAACCCCGACCCGAGGGTCGGCGAATCTTTATATTGAAAATATAATCCTATGCGCTTATCACTACCCCACATTACGGGTACATGTGTACGTTATGTAACAAAATAAACGCTATCAAAAACACACTAATTTCCTTTTTTATTCAGATCCTCTTTTCTAAAAATTTAGAAGACCCCCTCAGAAACTTCAAACAATAGCGTTATTAACGTATTCCTAAAATAGGATTGTACGAGATGAAGTTGTCACGAATAGACATTAAATAAACCGATTAATTATTGTTTTGTCCATTACGATTTCCCAATTTTGTGAAAAATAACGATTTATGCCTTCCATTTCCCGAAAAGGGCAATTAATGCCCGAATCTCCAATCCGAAAATTGGTGCCCTTTGCCGAACAGGCAAAAAAAAATGGAATACATGTGATACACCTAAACATTGGGCAGCCCGATATTAAAACACCTCAAATTGCCTTAGAGGCGGTAAAAAATAACACCTTTGAAGTACTGGAATACAGCAGAACAGAGGGGTCTGAAATCTACAGAGAGAAAATTGCCGCCTATTATAAAAAACAAGATGTTGCCATAACCAAAGATGAAATCATTGTAACTACGGGCGGATCGGAAGCCTTATCCTTTGCCATGGCAAGTATTGCCGATCCGGAGGATGAGATTATTGTCCCTGAACCCTTTTATGCCAACTATTCCGGTTTTTCAGTAGCCGCCGGAGTGCATATTGTGCCTATCTCATCAGACTTCAATACCAATTTTGCGCTCCCACCCATAGCCGATTTTGAAAAACATATTACCAAAAAAACCAAAGCCATACTCATTTGCAATCCGGGCAACCCTACAGGGTATTTGTATACCAAAGATGAAATACAGCAGTTGGCTTCTTTGGTTAAAAAACACAATCTGTTTTTAATTGCAGATGAAGTGTACAGAGAATTTGTATATGATAACAAAGCACATTATTCCATTTTACAGGAAAAGGGATTAAACGAACACGCCATAGTAGTAGACTCTGTTTCTAAAAGATACAGTATGTGCGGTGCCCGCATTGGATATTTTATTTCTAGGAACAAAGACGTAATACAAACGGCTATAAAATTTGCACAGGCTCGGTTGTCGCCGCCTACCTATGCCTTGTTGGCCAGTGAAGCCGCCTTAGACACCCCGCAAAGCTATTTTGATGAAGTGCGGCACGCGTATGAAGAACGAAGAAATATACTCATCAAAGCATTGAATGAAATAAAAGGAGTTAAAGTAGCACGACCTCAAGGGGCATTTTATTGTATTGTGGAGCTTCCCGTAACTGATGCGGACGATTTTGCGAAATGGCTGTTAAAAGATTTTAGTCACAATAATGAAACCGTAATGGTAGCACCCGCAGCGGGCTTTTATGCAACGCCGAACTTAGGACGCAACCAAATTCGCATCGCCTATGTGTTGGAAAAAGACGTACTTACCCGAGCCATTAAAATTCTTTCGGTTGCCTTGGAAACCTATAATGCTTAATGGAAATTCTTGAAAATATATCCTTAAAGACATACAATACCTTTGGCATAGCTGTAAAAGCAAGGTATTTTTGTGAAGTTACCACCATCGCAGAACTAAAAAACGTCCTACAGCGCACAGACTTCCCCGAAATTCTTATCCTTGGAGGCGGCAGCAATATGCTTCTTACCCAAGACCTTGAAGCCTTGGTTATTTATGTAAATTTAAAAGGTATTCGGGTACTACATGAAGACGATGACACTGTCATCGTAGAAGTCATGGCCGGTGAAAATTGGCATCAGATGGTAGTGTGGACTTTAGACCAAGGGTATGGCGGACTCGAAAATTTATCACTAATTCCTGGAAACACCGGAACGGCACCCATTCAGAACATAGGCGCCTACGGCGTAGAATTAAAGGATGTTTTTGAACGTTGCGAAGCCATGGAACAGAACACACAAGTGATACACCAATTTTCGAAAGAAGCATGTAAGTTTGACTATCGGGACTCCTATTTCAAAAATGAAGGAAAGGGAAAATACGTCATTGTTTCTGTAAGGCTAAAACTGACCAAAAAAAATCACGCTATAAACACCACTTACGGCGCCATTGAGTCGCACCTTGCTCAACAAAACATACGCCGTGCCACACCAAAGGCTATTTCTAATGCCGTTATTGCCATACGCCAAAGCAAGCTTCCAGATCCTTCCGAAATTGGCAATAGTGGCAGTTTTTTTAAAAATCCCGTAATTAATGCTACATCCTTTCATCACTTAAAAGCGACCTATCCGGACATTCCGTATTACAAAATATCGGATAGCACTTATAAAATTCCCGCCGGATGGTTAATAGAACGTTGTGGGTATAAAGGGAAGCGCTTTGGTGATGCCGGTGTGCATGCGCATCAGGCTCTTGTTTTGGTAAATTACGGAAATGCATCCGGACAAGACATTCTCCATTTGGCACAACGGATAATCTCGGATGTGCAGAGCCGGTTCCAAATTACCATAGAACCCGAGGTTAATATTATAAAATAACCCCCACACATAATGTGCAGGGGTTATACCAAACCAAACTAACCAAAACTAAATATGCATTTACCAGATGCATATTTATGCTATAAAACTTTATGATAGCGCTTTGTATAACAATCAATTTTATACCTTAGCGTTTAAAGTATATACGGAATAAATCCTATTTTGGATTCTGAACGCCCCTAATTTTTTGAAGCACAAATAACCAATGAGTATCCTGCTTGAAAACCACATTGTTGAACTCCTTAAGGAACGAAACGAAAAAGCCATTTCCCTGTTGTACGAGCATTATGGGGATACCTTGTACGGTGTGGCGAAAAAGGTGGTTCGGGATGAAGAATTGGCTCAAGATGTACTTCAGGAAACCTTCATAAAAATTTGGAAAAATTCAGATTCGTACGATGCTTCAAAAGCAAAACTATTTACATGGCTTTTTAGAATAACGCGAAATACAGCCATCGACAAATTAAGAAGCGCCAACACAAAGTCTGACAGAGAAATCCAAATTGACGTTTCCAACGTATTTACTTTAGGAATTGAAAGCACACGATCGGAATTAATGGATGTCCAAGAGCATCTGGAAAAAATAGAACCCAAGTATCAAATTGTTTTGGACGCCCTTTTTTTTCAAGGGATGACACAACAAGAAGCCAGCGAAGAACTGAACATACCCTTGGGTACCATAAAATCTAGATTAAAAATTGGCCTAAGAGAATTAAAAAAAATATACGGATCGTCTATGATATGGGGCCTTATCGCAACGCTGTTTTTTTAATAAAATTTTTATTTTCAAGACCATAGAAAGGTCTTAAAACGATACAAGAGGAAAAGTATAACACAGGGGAGAATGATTATTGAGGAGTTACATTCTTGTACTGAGCGCAGTTGAAGCATGACCGATTTATTAAAATGATATAATCGCATGAAACGCCCGTGTACAAATAGTGACGCAAAGAGGAATGATCAGCGTATGGCGTTCCATGTGACCACTTAACAGTAATAAAAAATAAACACATGAAAGAAAAAATAAAAATATTTCTAGATTCGGACGTACTGGAAAAATATTTGTTGGGCACTGCCAACCAAGAAGAATCCTTGCAGGTAGAACGGTATATTGCGATGTACCCCGAAGTGCGCGAAACGTACAACGAACTGCAGGAAAACTTAGAAACCTTCGCCAGAATGCATGCCGTTAAAACGCCTGTGGGTCTAAAAGAAATTATTTTACACAGAATAAAAACAGAGCGCAAAGGACGTTCTAAGTTCTATCGATACGCCGTCGCAGCAAGTATTGCCGCCGTGATTTTTGCCGGATCTTCTTATTTTTTCTACGATCAAAATAAAAGTTTACAACAAGAAAACGCCTTGGTTACCAATAAAATTAAAGATTTAGAGGTAGTTATGCGAGAACAATTGGAAGATGTACGTAACCAATTCATCATTCTTAACAATCCACAAACCAAAAAATACAACGTCAGTGGGAATAAAAAGGCAAAAGAACTCAAGGCGGTAGCCTATGTAAACCCCATAAAAAAACTGTCGTACATCAACGTAAGTAAATTGCCAGAATTACCCGATAATCAGTGCTTTCAGATGTGGGCAGAAGTTAACGGTGAAATGATCAATTTAGGGGTCATCGGGGAAGTTCATGATAAAAATGCCATGTTTGCCCTACCCTATGCTGAAAATGCCATGAGTTATATCACTATTGAACCTAAGGGCGGTAACATTACGCCAACCGTAGAAAACATTGTGGCCAATATAGCCTATTAACGGCCAAAATTTCCCTCTTAAAGTGTTCCTAAAACCTCCTTTTGAACCGAGGTTATTTCGTATCTTTGTACCAAAAGTACAGCATGTTATTAGTTTTTATTACCATAGTTCTTCTAGCTTTGGCTTTCGGTGGTATTGCCATTAAAATTTGGTCTCAAAAAAACGGAAAGTTTGCAGGGACTTGTGCCAGCCAGAGTCCATTTCTTAATCGCAATGGTGAGGCTTGCGGATTTTGTGGAAAACTACCCGAAGAGCAAGATTGCAAAAGAGATTTAAATGCATAGCGGTTTTATCAAGCAATAGTATCATACAGCAAACCCCCTATACTTGGGAAAAATAGAACAATCCCTTAGAGACACTATAACAAAGGCCAAAACGGGCAATCAGGTTGCTTTTAGTTCGCTATTGGACACCTTTTGGAACGACGTGTACGGATTTCTATTAAAGCGAACTAAAAATGAAAACGATGCGGAAGACATCGCCATTGAAACCTTTTCCAAAGCATTTGATAAAATTGACACCTACGACCCCTCGTATGAATTTAAAACCTGGCTCATTACAATTTCAAAAAATATTCACCTGGATCTTCTTCGAAAACGAAAAAGAACCATTACGGAACATTCCGAAAATGATAGTGAAGCTGCTTTAAAAAAAGTTTTAGACGAAACGCCTTCCGTAGAAGATCAACTGATTACCGAACAGAATTTGGCCTCTTTATTACAATGCATAAAGCGACTTAAACCGCACTACCAGCGCATCATCAATCTTCGCTATTTTAATGAGTTAAGTTATGTAGACATTGCGCTAACTCTTAATGAACCCATTAACAGTGTAAAGGTAAAACTACTCAGAGCCAAAAAACTTTTAGCCGAAATAATTAAATCCAAGGAGCAACAGTAATTCTTTTTCATATACCTTTTACCTGCTTCTAAGCGCAAATACTTTTGTATCTTTGATAAAAAATTTACGCATGGGTGTTGAAATAGAATCAAATGTAATCCCACCACAAAAAGGAAAACCGAAATGGCTTAGGGTAAAACTCCCCACCGGTAAAAAGTACACTCAATTACGAGGCTTGGTAGATACCTATAAGCTTCATACCATATGTACCTCCGGTAGTTGCCCTAATATGGGTGAATGTTGGGGTGAAGGCACGGCAACTTTCATGATTTTAGGAAATATTTGTACGCGATCCTGTGGTTTTTGCGGGGTTAAAACCGGCCGACCCGAAGACATCGACTGGAGCGAACCCGAAAAAGTAGCCCGATCGATAAAAATAATGGAAATAAAGCACGCCGTAATTACTTCCGTAGATCGCGATGATTTAAAAGATATGGGTTCTATTATTTGGGCTGAAACGGTAAAGGCCATACGGCGCATGAATCCGCAAACCACCTTAGAAACACTTATTCCAGATTTTCAGGGCATTACAGCCCATTTAGATCGTATCATTGCGGTAGCGCCGGAGGTGATTTCGCATAACATGGAAACGGTAAAACGATTAACCAGAGAGGTGCGCATTCAAGCAAAATACGAGCGAAGCCTTGGTGTGCTACACTATTTAAAAGAAAAAGGAGCATCCCGAACCAAATCGGGTATTATGCTTGGGTTGGGAGAAAAAGAAGAAGAGGTTATAGAAACCATGGACGACTTAAGAAAGGCTCAGGTAGATGTGGTTACCATTGGCCAGTACTTACAACCTTCAAAAAGGCATCTGCCAGTTAAGGAATTTATTGTACCGGACCAATTTCAAAAATATCGAGAAATAGGTTTAAAAATGGGATTTCGGCATGTAGAAAGTGGCGCTTTGGTGCGCTCTTCGTACAAAGCACATAAACATATCACATAACAGCATACCCCACAGTCAATTTCGTGTAACAGCGAAAAATAGGATGAGTCATATTCATATAGGGATCAATGGTTTTGGTCGTATCGGCAGAACCCTTTTTAGATTACTTCATAACCATCCCGAATTTAAGGTGGTTGTCATTAATGATTTAGCCGATAGCCGAACCCTATCGCACTTATTAAAATACGATAGTATTCACGGTATTTTTGCAGAAGATGTAAGCTGGGATAAAGACGGTATTTTAGTCAATTTCGAAAAAATAAACCTTCTAAACCATGCTTCACCACAATCTATTCCTTGGAGCAATTACCGTGTAGATGTAGTAATAGAGGCCACCGGAATTTTTAAATCGAGAAAGGAGTTATTGTATCACCTTAAAAATGGTGCTAAAAAAGTAATTCTATCCGCACCACTTGCAGACGATCTTATAAAAATGATTGTTTTAGGCGTAAATGAAAACACGATTACGGCAGAAGACCATATTATTTCTAATGCCTCGTGTACAACCAACAACGCCGCACCAATGATAAAAATTGTCCATGAACTTTGCGGGATAGCACAAGCCTATATTACCACCATACATTCTTATACCACCGACCAAAGCCTACACGACCAACCGCACCATGACCTGAGACGCGCAAGAGCCGGAGCCCTCTCCATAATACCCACAACTACAGGAGCGGCCAAAGCCATAACAAAAATTTTTCCCGAACTTAGTGGAGTCATAGGAGGGTGCGGTATTCGAGTTCCTGTACCCAATGGATCCTTAACCGACATAACTTTTAACGTTAAACGAGAAACGACAATTGAGGAAATAAATGATACTTTTGAAAAAAAGGCACAAAGTTCTATGAAAAATATTCTGTGCTACACCAAAGATCCAATAGTTTCTGTGGATGTAAACAATAGTTTGTATTCGTGTACGTTTGATTCTCAGATGACTAGCGTAATCGGTACCATGGTGAAAATTATTGGGTGGTATGACAACGAAATGGGGTATTCCAGCAGAATTATAGATCTTATTACGCTTTTAGTGAACAAAAAATATATTTGAAATCGCACGCCTTACATACAATAACACGACTACTCCTAATGGGCTTATGGCTCACTTTTGTGGGTGTATCCGGTTGGTCTCAAACGAATATAACCGCAGAAAACGATATTCATTATTTGTTTGAACAAGCTACCATTTTTAAAAACAAAAACAATCTGGAACTTGCGCTAGATTTTTTGCAAAAAGCTACTGAAGAAGCAGAAAAACGAGAAGATATTAAGGCCTTAATTGACTGTTATCATAAATTCTCACTGCTCTACCTAGATTTAAATAAAGAAGATAGCGCACTCTTTTATTGGGATAGAGGCACAACACTCTTAACCGACATTGCGTATCCCTACGGCAATGCCATTCACAAATTTATAGAAGCCACCCTGCTCTATAGAGACAGTAAGTACTTTCAGGCTATTTATATGCTTAATGAAGCTAAACAACTTAGCAATGACAGAAACCTACTCAACCACATTACGCTACTGGAGGGCAATATCTATCTCCAAATAGAAAAATACGACAATGCCACCAAAAATTATAATGCCCTTGCCGTAAACAGTGATCTTTTAGAAAAAAACTATTGACTTAGGCACTTTGTTATTAGATATAAAGTCATTAAATTAGAGCAAATAATATCTTATACTATGGAGCATAG